>DASYOS010000001.1:0-3077 GCA_036007525.1 Chitinophagaceae bacterium
CGTCGCTTCAGCTTTTACCCAGCCTTGGGGAAATATAAATGCTGGCGTATCTTATTCAAATTATTTTAATGATTTTTCCAAAAATAATTTCGGCCTGAATGCTCAAATAGACATCAAACTATTTAAAGGGTTATCTTTTAATCTGTATGGAAATTACTCAATCATCCATGATCAGTTATCATTGCCAAAAGGGAATGCCAGCCGTGATGACGTACTTACCCAACGAAGGCAAATTTCTTCTTCTTATAATTATTATACTTCAATGGGATTACAATATAGGTTTGGCTCAAAATATAATAATGTTGTAAATCCCCGCTTTAGCAATTCAGGTAGGTCATTTTTCTTTTAATTATTCAAAAAGTAATACATATCCTGTATCACTTTATTTTTATACTCTATATTCTTAAACTGCTTTACCCACCGTATCCCCTTAATTGCATTGGTAAGAAATACTTCATCGGCATTTTGCATATCTTCAAGTGAGATCGGCTTCTCTATCACCTTAAAACCAGAAGAAAGTTTAAGTTTTTCAATTACAAATCTTCTCATTACCCCGGCAATGCATCCTTCACTTAAAGATGGCGTATAAATAGCCTCATCTTTTATAATAAAAATATTTGCAATGGTGGTATCGCAAACCCTGTCATGATTATTTAAAAGAATACAGTCGTTCACTTTTAATTTTTTAGCGTGTAATGCTGCCATTATATAAGGCAGGTGATTATTACTCTTTAGGTTTGCCAAGCTATCGCATGACTTTTTTGCATCCGGATAAACGTCAATTGTGAGACCATTTGAATTTAACTCGTCATTATTTTCAATGCTCCATGTTTGTATTATATAATTTGGCAAATGATTTTCCGCCTCGTATAAACCTCCATTGCCCCGAAAGATCATCAACCGCACACGGGCAAAAGAATTATACAGATTTTTTTTGCATAATTCTAATATTTTATGCTCAAGATAAGCTGCTGTAAAATTTTTAGGTTTTTCAAATTGGAGCGTTTCCATTCCTGAGAATAAACGTTCAAAATGATAATCCCGTAATTGAATTATTCCTTTATGGACCTTTAAGGTTTCAAATATGCCATCTCCATACCTTAAGGAACGATTGTCTGGCGTAATGACAGCTGTCCCGCTTTTATATATTTTATCGTTATAGGTAAAAAATAAATCCATAGTTTTTGAAACGTCAAAAATAAAGCTATGGTTTCTCATTAAGTGTCCCGGTAAAATTAAATGTAGAAGTGAATACACAAATTTTCCCTTGGCCGCCTATTTTAATATTTACTTCTATTCAAAACGAGATAGTTACAATAATTGATAGATTGGAGGGTTTTTTGCTGTAGTATTTAAAATTCCTTCCATGACTACCATAACAATACATAACGAATTAGTGGTTAAAGCCAAAGGCAAATCTTTAAAAGTTGTAACTGCTTACAGGGGGTTTTCATCCATTGACCAGGAAATAGAAAGAGAAATAGCTATGCAATGGTTCTCCTCCGGTAAAAAAAGCAGTTTTTCGCAAAGGAATTTTTTATTAAAGAGAGAATGTTTGTAGTCTAGAGATTTTTTACCATCAACTTTAAAAGATCATTTCCGGCACATCCCCTTCCACGATCAATCTTCCGGCAGTTTTATTTTTTATTTCATTTACTGACACACCGGGAGCTCTTTCAAGCAATTTAAAGCCGTTTTCTGTAACATCTAATACGGCTAATTCTGTAACAACTTTTTTTACACACTTTATACCGGTTAGCGGCAATGTACATTTTGGTAGTAATTTAGATTCACCTTTGGGATTTGTGTGCATCATTGCCACAATAATATTTTTTGCACTTGCCACCAGGTCCATTGCGCCGCCCATGCCTTTAACCATTTTACCCGGAATTTTCCAATTAGCAATATCACCTATATCACTAACTTCCATTGCACCCAAAACCGTTAGATCAACTTTACCTGCCCGTATCATTCCAAAACTCATGGCACTGTCAAAAAAAGCAGAACCAGGCAATGTTGTAATTGTTTGCTTGCCGGCGTTAATTAAATCCGGATCTTCTTCACCATCAATAGGAAACGGGCCCATGCCAAGCAATCCATTTTCTGATTGAAGCACAACATTTATTTTTTGGGGAATATAATTAGCCACCAAAGTTGGAATACCAATCCCAAGATTCACATAGTATCCATCTCTTAATTCTTTTGCTATCCGTTGTGCGATCTGGTTTTTATCTAACATACCCCCTGTCCCCCCAAAGGGGGGACTTAGTTTTAAGTTTATAATTTAATTTCAAAAACTTTTAATCTCAATAACTAAAATATATATCAAAAAATCAGACACTCCTAAGCCCTCTTAGGGGTTTGGGGTTTACTGTTTTTTGTTCAATTCTTTTTTGATAATTCTCCCCTTTAAAAATTCTATGAATATAAATACCAGGGGTATGAATATTATTTGGATCTAGTTCTCCTGGTTCTACCAATTCTTCAACCTCAGCAATTGTAATTTTTCCGGCTATGGCCATCATGGGATTAAAGTTTCTTGCTGTCTCTTTATAAATAAGATTGCCCTGTGTATCTCCTCTCCAGGCTTTTACAATTGCAAAGTCTGCATCAAAAGCATATTCCATTAAATATTGTTTCCCATTAAATTCACGCATTTCTTTTCCCTCAGCCACCTCTGTACCCACACCTGCAGGAGTAAATATCGCAGGCATTCCATAACCTGCAGCCATACACCTTGTTGCTAATGTACCTTGTGGAATTAGCTCTACTTCCAGCTCTCCACTCAACAATTGTCTTTCAAACTCTGCATTTTCTCCCACATAAGATGAGATCATTTTTTTTACCTGCTTCTGCTTAAGCATTAACCCGATTCCAAAATCATCTACTCCGGCATTATTAGAAATACACGTTAGCTTTTTTACGTTTTTTTTCACCAATGCAGTAATACAATTTTCGGGAATACCGCATAACCCAAATCCACCTAACATTAAAACAGCGCCATCTTTAATATCAGCTATTGCATCATCAGCATTTTTAAAAACCTTATTCATTTTTATTAATTATTTGTTCATTTA
>DASYOS010000002.1:0-13685 GCA_036007525.1 Chitinophagaceae bacterium
TCCGCCCTGTGCATTAAGTGTAGTAAAGTGTTTTACACAAACATCGCCAGGATACCTACAATAACCGCAAAAAGGGCAACCCCTTCCACCAATGCAGCTGTAAGGATCATGTTGGCACGAATGTCGTTTGATGCTTCGGGTTGACGGGCAATAGCTTCTAAAGCGCCTTTACCTATCTGACCGATACCAATACCTGCACCCACTGCGCCAAGACCTGCACCAATAGCACCACCTGCATTTGCCCAGGCTGTTGTGCTTAAAAAAACCATCAATAAATCCATGATACTTGTTTTATATATAATTAAAAATAAAAACTAAACAATAACCGCTTCTGCATGTCCATTCACATCTTCGTGACCACCTTCAAAAGCCTGACCAATAAACACAGCAGCAAGATTTGTAAAAATGTATGCCTGTAAAAAAGCCACTAATATTTCAATAAAATAAATAAAAACAACAAAAGCTATCGATAAAGGTGAAAACCCCCATCCAATATAAGTACTTAATGCCCCAAAAATGAATATGAGTGATACTAAACAAATGATGATGATATGGCCAGCAATCATATTTGCAAAAAGACGTATCATTAATGCAAATGGTTTTGTGAATACACCCAAAATTTCCACAGGAACCAAAATAAATTTTACAAATAGTGGTATGCCTGGTGGATTGAAAATGTGACCCCAATAATGCTTATTTGTGCTTAACATTATTATGATAAAAGATATCAGCGCCAGCACCATGGTAAAAGCAATATTACCTGTAACATTTGCTGAGCCTGGAATCAGGCCAACCAAATTATTTATCAAAATAAAAAAGAAAACAGTAAGAAGGTATGGAAAATACTTTTTGTATTTAACACCCAGATTAGGCTTTGCTACATCATCACGAACAAAAGTAATAACAGGCTCAATTAAATTTTGAACGCCTTTAGGGGCAGTGGTAACCCCCTGACCGCTTCTGTATTTTTTTGCCATATACAGCATTACCCAAACTAATAAAGCAAGTGCAATAATCATTTGCACCACATTACGGGTAAGTGAAACGTCATATACTTTTACAGTTGGGTCTATTTCTCCATTTTCATTTACCGCAACTATTTGTTCTGCTGTATATTTTTTGGGATCGAGTTTTTGTTCGGCAATCTTATGGTCAGTAATAATATCATAGCCTTTGTAAGAATGCTGCTCGCCATGATGAAATTTGGAAGACATAAATACATCAACACCTTTTTCTTTTGAATATAAAATAACCGGAAGAGGAATGGTAGCATGATGTTCTTTTCCGTCATCGCCTTTATAGGATAAAAAATGAAATTCATGTGCATCTAAAACGTGCCCAAAAATTACTTCATTAGCATCAAACGCCTTTTTTTCTGTCTTTTCAGTTTCATGACTGTTTGTATGTTTTTCCTGCGCAAATGAGATATTACAAAAAAGTACAAAAAATAAGCTGAAAACGGCTGCCAATATAGATTTTATGCTCTTTGCCATCATATCCAATCCTGATTTTTGCGCAAAGATAAGGCTGGAAGGGGGAAATTAAAAATTAGAATGCATTTATTAATCTGCAATACCTTTTTGGTATTTCTTTATTATCAAAGCAACCGAATTAGTGTTGCAGGTATTACAATTATCGTTTTCGATCTCAACTTTTAATAACAAATAAATCATGCTATTATAAGGGGTAATATAAATCCATAAGCGGGTTAAATCAGTTGTTAATATTGTATTCGATTGTTTATAAAGAATTAGTTTCGTTACCTAAATAAATTTATATGAAAAGATTGTTTTTATCAATAATAGCACTTGTTGCAATTAGTTTTTCTTATGCTCAAACGGCAGATGAAATTGTAAGCAAACATATTGAGGCCATAGGTGGTGCTGATGCCTGGAAAAAAGTAAATTCCATGGTAAGCACAGGATCTTTAAAAATACAGGGTGCTGACATCGAAGTTAGTATGACGGTTCTGAATGGAAAAGGTTCCCGACAGGACATTTCTGCTATGGGAATGAATGGATACCAAATAGTAACGCCTGTTGCGGGATGGAATTTTATGCCTTTCCAGGGACAAAAAGCCCCTGAGCCAATAACTGCTGATGATTTAAAAGAAGCACAGGAAAGTTTGGATGTTCAGGGAAGCTTAGTAGATTATAAAGCAAAAGGCCACTCGATAGAATTACTTGGCAAAGATGATGTTGAAGGGGTAGAGGCTTTTAAAATAAAAGAAACTTTGAAAAGCGGTAAAGTTGAAACAATTTTTATCGATCCTAAAACATATTATATTATAAGGCAAATTACAAAGCAAAAGGCTAATGGAAAAGAGGCAGATGTTACAACTGATTTAAGTAATTATCAAAAATTGCCTGAAGGTATAATGGTTCCAATGTCAATTACTTTACCATTTGGTGAAATGACAATCACAAAAGTGGAACTTAATAAGCCTATTGATGAAAATGTTTTTAAACCTTCCAAATAATATTTTATCTTTCTAACCCGACTTTTGGTCGGGTTATTTTTTTATACCCAAAACTAATCGATGAAAAAAATACTATTCCTTGCTGCTGTTTTTTTATTCCAAAATATCAGCATTGCCCAGGTTACTTCGGCAACATTTGGTACAATGGAAGCCCGCCAATTAGGTCCCGGTACAATGAGCGGCCGTATAACCGCTATTGAAGGAAACGCAATTGATAGTAAAACAATTTATGTGGGAACTGCCGGCGGCGGCATTTGGAAATCAACAAATGCTGGCGCTACATTTAAACCCATCTTCGATAAATATTGCCAATCAATAGGTGCGGTTGCTATTAATCAAACCAATCCCAATATTATTTTTGCTGGTACCGGCGAAAGCAATATGAGGAACTCTGTTTCAATAGGCAATGGTTTATATCGCACTACTGACGCAGGGGATAACTGGACAAAGGTTGGTTTAGACAGTACAGAACATATTGCAAAAATTGTTATCGACCCTAAAAATTCAGATAATATTTATGTGGCTGCCCCGGGTCCTTTATGGAGTGATAGTAAACACCGAGGTTTATATAAATCAGCGGATGGCGGAAAAACATGGGATAAAATTTTATATGTTAATGAAAAAGCAGGTTGTGCAGATGTAGCAGTAGATCCTCAAAACCCAAACATTGTTTTTGCTTCTACATGGGAGTTCCGCCGGTCGCCTTATGCATTTAATTCAGGCGGCTCAGGTAGCGGATTATATAAGAGCACTGATGGGGGTAAAACATTTAAGGAATTAACTAACGGGCTCCCTGCAAAGCCATTTGGCCGCATAGCTTTTGCACTTGCTCCAAGTTCTCCTCAAAATATGATTGCCATTGTTGAATCTGCCACAACTGGTTTATATATTTCTGCTGATGGCGGAGAAAGTTGGAAAAAGCAAAGCGCCACATCAAATGTAGAAGCCCGGCCTTTTTATTTTAGTACTATACAGGTAGATCCTAAAGATCCAAAAAGAGTGTATCGTCCGGCTTATGTATTTTCTTATTCAACAGATGGTGGGTATTCTTTTGCAGATGCCACAAATGAAGGTGGATGGCTTCATAGTGATATGCACGCACTCTGGATAAATCCTAATAATACAAATCAATTATACCTGGGTACTGATGGAGGTGTATATTTTAGTTTAGATAAAGGAGTTACATGGATGTTTATACAAAATTTGCCTGTAGGCCAATTTTATCATGTAGCAACAGATAATGAAATACCTTATAATGTAATGGGCGGCTTGCAGGATAATGGAAGCTGGATAGCTCCATCCTCGGCGCCGGGTGGTATAAGCAACAGTAATTGGAAATCTCTATATGGTGGTGATGGATTTTGGGTACAACCGGATCCAAATAATCCTAATATTGTTTATGCAGAATCGCAAGGTGCAAATATTGCACGAATTGATAAGCAAACTACAAAATCAATAAATATAAAGCCGCAACAGGGAGTTGGGGAAGATAAACTTAGATGGAACTGGAATTCTCCCATAGTTATTGGCGCAGCAAATAAAAAGAATCTGTATATAGCATCACAATATTTATATCGATCAACAGATCAGGGTCGAAACTGGACACGTATTTCACCCGATCTTACTACCAACGACCCTAAGAAACAAAAACAGGAAAACAGCGGAGGTTTAAGCGCTGATAATACTTCCGCAGAAAATCATTGTACCATTTTTACCCTTGCTGAATCGCAATTGGATGCCAATGTTATTTGGGCCGGAACTGATGACGGCAATTTGCAGTTTACTATAAACGGTGGAAAGAACTGGAGTAACGTTTCAAAAAATTATATAGCTGCAGGCATTCCTGCACAAACCTGGGTGAGCAGTGTAGAACCATCAAGGTTTGATAAAAGTACGGTGTACGTAACTTTTGATAATCATATGTATGGAGATCATAAAACTTATGTTGCCAAATCAACAGATATGGGAAAAACATGGAGCGGTTTTTCCTCTAAAGAGTTTACAGGATTTGCTCATAAAATAAAACAGGATATTGTTAATAAAGATTTGCTTTTTCTGGGGACAGAAATGGGATTGTTTGGATCAGTGGATGACGGAGCAAACTGGTTTCGCATGAAAAATAATATCCCCGAGTATGCGCTGGTACGTGATATTCAAATTGATGCAAAAACTAACGATCTTATTCTCGCAACACATGGCAGAGGGATAATGATAGTTGATGATATAGCACCAATACGAAATCTTACAAAAGATATCATTGATAAAGACGTTTACGTATTTGCCAACAAGCCTATTAACTTAACTAACGGAATGTTTGGTGGTGGCGGTTTTCCGGGAACAGGAGGATGGGTAGCAGGCAACCGGCCGTCAATACCGCCAATTCAATATTATTTAAAAGACAGAGTTTCTTCAGGTGAGGTAAAGGTTGAAATTTATGATGCCAATAATAAACTTGTACAATCGATACCGGCCAGTAAAAGAAAAGGAGTTAATAAAGTGTATTGGAATTTGAGCATGACACCTCCCAAAGTTGCTACAGGCGGAACAAAAATGGACAACAGTGGCTTTTTTGCTCCCATGGTTTTACCAGGAGATTATACAATGAAATTGAAAGTGGGAGATAAAGAATATGTTGCTCCGCTAAAATTAGTGCATGATGCAAGCCGTAAAGATTTTACGCTGGAAGAAAGAAAATTGCAATATAAAACAGCAATAGATATTTATAATCTCCATGAGCAACTAGCCAAAGTGGTAGATGATATTAATGGCAAACAAAAAATGTTGAGAGTAGGTATTGATAATACAAATGATAAAAAAGTAAAAGTTTTATTGCAGGAATATAATGATAAGCTGGAGAATTTACGAAGTGAGCTGTTAGGTACAAAACAAAAATCAATTTTTGCTGACGAAGAGCGTTTGCGTGAAAGGATCACCGAAATTTACTTTGCTGTTTCTACGCAGGAAGCAGCTCCATCTAATTTGCAGGTGCAAAGGGTGAGTGTTTTGCAGCAGGAGGTTAAAAAGGCGGAGCAAACAAATGAAAGCTTAACCAAAATTTATTTTGAGAAAGCAAAAGAAGCTTTGGATAAGGCAGCGGCAATAAAAAAAGAAATAAAACCTAAACTCAATAAAGAGGAAATTAAAAAGTAACAGTAACAGTTATTAGAGGTTGAGGCGTGAGCATCTTACGTCTCAACTTTCATTTCACGATTGAATCCTTCCTGTATATTTGTGAAGTTATGACCTCTTCCTTTTTCACTTATAATAAATCGAAAGTTATACAGGCTTTACGGTATCATTTTATTACAAGAAGAGAAATAAAAATCATGATAATAATGGTAAATGTTTTTGCTATTTTATCAGCGGCGTTATTCTTTTTTAAAAAAATATCTCCCTTAGCCTTTTTAGTAAGTTCCGTTCTATGGTTTACTCTAATGATTGCTTTTTGGTTTATTCTTCCTTACTCTATATACCGAAAGGCAGCAACATTTAAAGATGGATTTAAAGTAAGCCTGGAAGATCAACATTTGTTTCTGGAAAATGAGAGAGGTAGTAAAAGCTGGCCATGGACGGTTTTTAACAGCCTGATTGAAAGTCCCCATTTCTTTCATTTGTATTTTGATAGCCGCTCATTTTTTCTTATCCCAAAAACAGCTTTTGAAGGTGATGCTGTACATGACGCAAGAATTTTTTTGGGAAATAAAATAATGAGGAAGGGTTAAAAATATTATCGCAGCTTTTTCTCCATTACAATATGAGGAATTGTTATTTCCTGAAACTCCTTACCGGTTACCTTATAACCAAGTTTTTCATAGAAGCCAATAGCAGTTTTTCGGGCATGCATAATTATTTTGTTGTAGCCTGCATCTCTTGCTACATTTTCGGCATAGTTCATCATAGCAGCGCCAATGCCTTTACCCTGTAAATTATTTTGCACAGCCATTTGCCTTAACCGTACTCCTTTATTATCAATCTTTGTAAGCAGGCAACAGCCAAGCATTTTCTCCTCTTCAAAAGCAGCAATTAAAATGTCTTCTGTTTCTCTGGCTAATTCTTCCGCATCAAAAGCAAGTCCCAAAGGTTGGCGTAGAATATCATTTCTAAGCTCCACCATTTGCTTATACTCAGTAGTTCCGTGATCTATTTGTTTAATCGGCATAGCAGGTTATATTATTAATCGTTATTATGCTAACTTAAAAATAAATATACAAATTTTATTGATTTGTACTCTGGTGTCTTCGTAAGAAGTGAGAAAAAGGCTCTGTAAATAAAAAAAGCAGCTATAAAAGCTGCTTTAACAATAGTATTAAATTTTTATTTCTTTTTTGCTGTTGAAAGAAAATGCTCCAATGCTGATACCATACTGGGCATTTTAGGCTGAGGCGCTTTAATATCCAAGGTAAGGCCGGCGGCAGATGCTGCCTTAAAGGTATTATCACCAAAAGCACCGATCCGGGTCCCGTTTTGTTTATATTTCGGAAAATTTTCTTTGAAACTTTTTATTCCACCGGGCGTAAAGAAGCAAATAACATCGTAATTATTTTTTGCAAAGATCTCCTTTACATCATTACTTATTATTTTATATAAAACCGGTGTTGCATATTCGCACTCATTTGCTTTAAGCCAGTTGGTAATTTCACTGTCAAAAGATTCTGAGCAAGGGTATAAAAAACTTTCCTGTTCTTTATGTTTGCTAATTACATCAAATAAACTTTTATTGGTGCCATCAGCGCCATAAAAAACTTTACGCTTACGGTATAAAATAAATTTTTGCAGGTATAAGGCAACAGCTTCAGTTATACAAAAATATTTTGTATGCTGCGAAACTGTGATCTTCATTTCTTCGCAGGTCCTAAAAAAATGATCAATAGCATTACGACTGGTAAAAATCACAGCCGAATAACTTGGGATTTCAATTTTTTGTTTACGGAATTCTTTCGCAGGAATACCTTCAACCCTTATAAAGGGCTGAAAATCAAGATTTACTTTATATTTCCGGGCCATCTCAAAATAAGGAGACTTCTCGTTTTCGGGTTTAGCCTGGGTAATAAGTATATTTTGAATATGTTTTACAGGCTTAACTTCCTGTGAAGCAGTGTTTTTAACCATGTGTATAATTCATACGGGTGTGCAAATGTACGATTTTTTGGAGTAATCCTCTACATATCCTGCTAAATAGTGTAGGTGATATAATCACAACAACCCTCGAATTACCAATTTATAAATTATTAAGATGGGGATTATCTCCATACCAACTATATAAAGTAAGAAGTGAAAGCGATTAATTTTAATCTGTGTCTTTAACAATCCATAAGATCGTAGATAGCGAAGGATAAAAAATATGGCCAAAACACAAAAAGATGATATGATTATTACAGTTAACCAATTAGCAGGTGCAAAAGCCAGCATAATAATAAAAGGAATAAGCAGAATGCCTATCATTTTGTTGATTAAAAATATTACGAAAATATATTGGCCAGTAGCTACTTCCATTCCTGAAATCCATCCAATAAGTTTTAGAGATAAAAACTTTCCGGCATATATTGTTGCTATAAATAAAATTGATAATGCAATGAAACTATATTTATTGCCTTGTTTAAGCATGTGATAATGATCTAAAAGAAGCCAGGCATATACTCCTGCACTTATAATAAAAAAAACATTGAATATAAGTGATGGCAATTTTGACTGTAACAAAAGATCAGTAAGCTGGTTTTGGCGGAGTGAAGTATTAAAAAATACTCTGAAAATATTGTTTAAATACCCACTGTAAAAAACTTTAAAAAGTGCAAGCAACAAAATCACAAGGCCTAAAAGATAAAATAAAAACTCTTTGCCATTTTTACCCTTCTGTTTTATTGCTAAAGAAACGGGGGTGGAATTATTTAGATATTTATTTTGTGTAAATAATGAATCTAAAGCTGTTGTGTGTGCTTTTATTTGATAGCTAATGGAATTGATTGAATCATATTTACGTAATGAGTCCGTCCTTATAGCCACGCTATCAGCCTGAGCTGACACGTCTCTCCCAAATAATATAATAATTATAAGAAGTAAGAATATTTGTATTGCCCAGGCTTTCATTTAAACAAAAATAAATTTATATATTCAAAAACGTATTCTGCAGCCTGTATGCTTGGCAAGCTTTGGGATAAGTAATTATCTTTATCAGCATCTCTGCTTAAATATATAATTATGCCCGGCATCTATTTTCATATCCCTTTTTGCAAGCAGGCTTGTAATTATTGCAATTTTCACTTTTCCACATCTTTACTCCCAAGAAATGAAATGATTGATTCGATGATCAATGAATTGAGACTCACTAAAGCTTCAGATGCAGCAGGAAATTTAGAGGTTATTGATACTATTTATTTTGGTGGAGGTACACCGAGCTTACTAACCATTGCGGAAATAAAGAAGCTGTTGGAAGCGGTTCATCAATATTGTAATGTAACAGAGAATGCAGAAATCACTTTAGAGGCTAATCCAGATGATATAAATGAAGTAAAATTGGCTGAATGTAAATCGATTGGCATTAACCGTTTCAGCATAGGGATTCAATCTTTTAAAGAAGAAGATCTCGTATGGATGAACAGGGCCCACAATGCAGAGCAGGCATTACGGAGCATCCATTTAGTTAAAGATGCCGGCTATCAAAATTATTCTGTTGATCTTATTTATGGCACACCCACTTTATCTGATGAGGATTGGGAAAAAAATATTCAAACTGTCATTGATCTTAGTGTGCCTCATATTTCCTGTTATGCATTAACTGTAGAAATAAAAACTGTTTTACACAAACTGATCTCATTAAAAAAGATTGAAGATGTGGACCCAGAAAGACAAGCTGCACAATTTTTACTCTTAATAAATTGGCTTACTGATGCAGGGTATGAGCATTATGAAATTTCAAATTTTGCAAAACCTGGCTATAGGAGTAAGCATAACAGTAGTTATTGGCTGGGAGAATCTTATATTGGTATTGGCCCATCAGCGCATTCATTTAATGGACTTTCCAGGCGCTGGAATGTGAGTAATAATGCACTCTATCTTCAATCGCTTCAAAAAAATGTTATCCCATTTGAGGAAGAAAAACTGACGGAAACGCAAAGGCTAAATGAATATATAATGACTTCTATAAGGACTATAGAAGGGATTGATCTGGATTTTGTAAAAAAGAAATTTGGAAAAAATGCAAGCCGCAGGTTAGAGGCTACAAGCAAAAAGTTTATTGAAGATTATAAACTACAAGCTATCAACTGCAAATTAGTCCTTACCAACGAGGGGAAACTATTTGCGGATGGAATTGCTGCAGACCTTTTTTTTGAAGAAGAAATTAATGTTTTTGAAGCTTAACCTTTATATGTTTCACGGCACTTACAATCAAACCAATTGCAAGAAGAATCAAAATTATTGTGGAACCATATGTATCGTAAGAAAGTGGCATCATATCTTATATAAAGGTACTTTCTTTTGGAATGCTTACACCAGGGTTTTTTCTATTTTAGCAAATCCTTCTGAAGCCGATAGATTTTGCCATAAAATTTTATAAACTGTTTCAGCAATTGGCATATCAGCTTGTATATTCTCATTAATTATCTTCATACACTTGCTTGCATTGTAACCTTCAGCAACCATGCTCATTTCAAGCTGCGCCGTTTTTACTGAATATCCTTTTCCTATCATATTTCCAAAAGTTCTGTTACGGCTATAAAGCGAGTAACAGGTTACTAAAAGGTCTCCTAAATATGCTGATGCTGCATAATTAGTTGTTTCCCTGCCTATGCCTGTGGAAGGTTTGGCTTTTGTGACTGGCCTATGATCTATTGTGCCAACTTCAATATTTTTTATACCGGCTTTTCTTAAAAACCCAGCCATTTCATCTGCACTGTTGGCAATAAGCACACTCAAAAAATTATCTCCGTACTCAAGTCCATGTGCAATACCTGCCCCCAATGCATAAATATTTTTTAATATAGCCGCAAACTGTACTCCGTAAATATCATGGTTAACTATTGTATTGAGATAAGCAGTATTAAAATGAGATGCAATAGCTAAGGTTGTTTTTTCATCAATGCCTGAAAAAGTGAGGTATGATAATTTCTCTGAAGCTACCTCTTCAGCATGGCAGGGTCCCATAACAGAAAAATAATTTTCGAGCTCAACTTTAAATTCCTGTTTTAAATAATCATTAAGCAACAAATTTTCTTCAGGCAAAATTCCTTTGATGGCGGAGATAATTTTTTTCCCTTTAAAAATTTTTTTGTCAAGCCTTCCAAGTGTATCTACAGCATATGCAGAAGGCACAGCAATGATTATGCAATCAGAATTTTTAATTACATCTGATACATTTGTTGTAGGTTGAAGTAAAGAGGTATCAAAAAAAACACTGCTTAAATATAGTGGATTATTATGGCGGCTTTGTAAATGTTTAATTGAAGTTTCATTTCGTATCCACCAGTTAATTTTATTTTTATTATCGGTTAATATTTTAGCCAAAGCCGTACCCCAGCTTCCACTGCCAACTATGCCAAAAGTAAATTTCTCAACCATAATTTAAGGGATTAATGGATTTCCGTTTTTTATAAACGATTTCAAATCATCACACATCAAACTTCGTACACATCCTGCCTTTTACATCGGCTTCAACTCAATACCTAATTTTTCAACGGCAATTTGTGAAGCTAACTGGCTGGCATCTTTTTTATTGTAAGCTTTTGCCTGTGCAATACATTCTCCGTTCACCATAGCACCAATAGTAAATAGTCTTCTTCCGCTTTCTATTCTTTCATCTAATGTTTCAAATTCCAGCACCTTGCCATTTTTATTTGCCCAGCCGTACAATTTATTTTTCTGGTTTATATCAAGTATCTCCAGATCATCCATGAACATATGAGGGTTTACGATATGCTTGGTAACCCATTTCTGGGTTTTTTTATAGCCTTTATCAAGATAAACAGCACCTACAACAGCCTCTAAAGTGTTACCAAAAATCTGAGATGTTTTTAGAGAGCTGTCAAATTTATTATAGAAGGTTATCTTTTTTAATCCCATTTTTAATGCGATATCATTCAATTGATTTCTATTCACCATCTTGCTTCTCATCTCAGTCAAAAATCCTTCATCTTTATAAGGGTAACGCATGAAAAGGTAATGACCCACAAGTGAGCTAAGCACGGCGTCTCCTAAAAATTCAAGCCGCTCATTATTTTCATCAGCGCCTTCTCTAATTGACCGATGGCTTAGTGCAGTTTTGTATAAGATTAAATTTTCGGGAGTAAACCCCAGCACATTGCGAAGCTGTTTTTTAAATTCTTTATCAGGCTTGTTATTAAGAAAGTTTTTAAGAAATTGCACCTAAAATTTTTGTATGCTAAATTAGCAATAAAAAATAACCTTCCAATATGTCAACTCCACAAATAATATTGATAATTTCAGCAGGTATTGCCTTAGCAATAAAAGGAACTCACTTGATAGCCGCTATTAAAGAAAAAAATAAGGACCAAATTAAAGTACATTTATTTTTCTTTTCTTTGATATTGATAATAGGACTGTCTTTATTTTTTTTCCTTGCAAAATAATTACTTTTTGATTTCCCGACAATTTGTGTACCTATGGAAATGTGGGACTTTTATATTTTTTAATTATTACTGATGCATTATGTCCCCCGAAACCGAAGGTGTTGCTTAATGCTGCATTTACCGAGCGATGCTGAACTTTATTAAAAGTAAAATTTAATTTAGGATCAAGATTCGGATCATCGGTAAAATGGTTTATAGTAGGAGGGATAATATCTTTTGTTACTGCTAAAATACAAGCGAGGGCTTCCACAACACCGGCTGCACCTAAGCAATGGCCCGTCATAGATTTGGTGGAACTAATATTTAATTTGTAGGCATGCTCTCCAAATACATTTAAGATAGCTTTGGTTTCCGCTATATCTCCCAGCGGTGTAGAGGTGCCATGTACATTGATGTAATCAATATCTTCCGGTTTCAAACCTGCATCTTTAAGTGCAACAATCATTACATTTTGTGCACCTAATCCTTCAGGATGAGGTGCTGTTATATGATGAGCATCTGCTGTTGCACCGCCGCCGGCAATTTCACAATAAATATTTGCACCTCTTGCAAGCGCATGTTCTAAACTTTCAAGTATCAAAACCCCGGCACCTTCGCCCATAACAAATCCATCTCTGTCTTTATCAAAAGGACGGGAGGCTGTTTTAGGATCATCATTTCTTTCACTCAAGGCTTTCATTGCATTAAAGCCACCTACACCGGCATCTTTAATTACAGCCTCGCTTCCACCGGAAATTATAACATCTGCTTTGCCTATACGAATAGTATCAAAAGCATCAATAATTGCGTTAGTACTGCTGGCACATGCGCTAACTACAGAATAGTTTGGTCCACGAAAACCATGTCGCATTGAAATTTGACCTGCTGCAATATCCAGGATCATCTTGGGAATAAAGAAAGGATTGAATCTTGGAGTTCCATCTCCCAAAGCAAAGTTTGAAACTTCTTCCTGAAAAGTAATTAAGCCGCCGATGCCGCTGCCGAAAATTACGCCTACTCTATCAACATCAACATTTTCTTTACTAATGCCGGCATCCTTTACAGCCTGGTCACTTGCAATAAGAGCAAATTGAGTAAAACGGTCAATCTTTCGGGCTTCCTTTCTTTCTAAATAATCGGTGGGTTCAAAACCTTTTACCTCGCAGGCAAATTTGGTTTTAAATTTTGAGGTATCGAATTGAGTAATGTCAGCGGCACCTGACACACCATTTATCAAACCATCCCAGTATTCTGGTACAGATTTGCCCAAGGGCGTTATAGCACCCATGCCGGTTACAACAACTCTCTTTAATTCCATAAAAACTTAACAGCAATAATTATAAAAGATAATTACTTAGCGTGTTCTTCTAAATAAGTTACAGCCTGGCCAACAGTAGTAATGGTTTCAGCCTGCTCATCAGGAATAGAAATATTAAATTCCTTCTCAAATTCCATAATTAATTCTACAGTGTCCAAACTATCGGCACCTAGATCGTTTGTGAAAGAAGCTTCCGGAGTAACCTCTGCTTCGTCAACACCTAATTTGTCAACAATAATTTTTTTAACTCTTGACGCTATGTCTGACATGATGGTAAAGTTTAATTTTTAATGGTTACAAAAATATACTTTTTGTGATAAAAAAAAAT
>DASYOS010000003.1:0-5247 GCA_036007525.1 Chitinophagaceae bacterium
TTTAAATCCTCTCTCATATCAAATATCCATTTAATAACTTCCTGGTTTGCCAGGCCATGTAAAGGCCCTGCCAGTCCATTCATTCCGGCTGCAAAACTTAAATAAGGGTCGCTTAATGCAGAGCCTACCAGGTGCGTTGTATGTGCTGATACATTTCCACCTTCATGATCTGCATGAATGGTCATGTACAAACGCATCAACTCTTTAAAACCCTCATCTTCATACCCCATCATATGAGCAAAATTGCCTGCCCAATCCAGTAGCCCGTTGGGTTGAATATGATCGCCATTTTTATATTTACGACGATAGATATATGCTGCAACTCTTGGCAGCCGTGCTATAAGATCCATTGAATCATCAAACACTGCCTCCCAATAATCTTTTTTACTAAGACCGGCTGCATATTTTTTTGCAAACTGACTCTCGGTTTGCAATGCCATAATTGCTACAACAAACTGTGTCATAGGATGTGTAGTAACCGGCAGGGCTTCAATGGTAGCAAATACATGATTAGGAACATGGCTGCGACGTTGCCATACACTGGTAAGATGTTGCACATCATCATCATCCGGTAATTCACCCACTAACATCAGGTAAAATAACCCTTCAGGCAACGGCTCGGAGCCGCCTGAAGCTTTTGGTAATTTTTGTTGTAGTTCAGGAATTGAATATCCGCGAAAACGAATTCCATCCTGCGCATCTAACAAAGATGTTTCTGTAACGAGGCCGGTAATGCCACGCATACCCTGGTAAACCTGTGATAAAGTGACCTCTCCTATTTTTTTATCACCATGCTGCTTTAAAATTTCCTTTACTTCTGCAGACATTTGTTCTGCCTTTTCTTTGAATTTATCTTTGATAACACCCATAGTATTTATTTTATTTAACGCAACAATGTAAAGTTAACAATGAATGCTGAATATTTCTATCGTGAAAGGTCAAACGTGAAAAGCAAGACACTAAAAAAATTTAACGTTTACCTTTTCAAGTTTCACGTTTTTATTTAGGTGCTCTCCGATATAAATAATAAGCCAAAATAGCGAAAAAGATGTTGGGTAACCAGGCTGCCAATACAGGATTAAAATTTCCTTTCATAGCAAAAACAGAAGAAAATCTGCTAATTAAAATATACAAAACGCTTATTACAATGCCCGTGGCGAGATGAATGCCACTACCACCTCTTATCTTTTTTGAAGCCACAATAGCGCCTATCATGGTTAATATTAATACAGATGGCGGCCCTGCATCCCTGGTATTTTTTTCCAGGCTTAATGAATTTACAGTTTCTGAGCCTCTTATTTTTTCAAGCCTTATATAATCTACTAACTCCTGTGTTGATAGCTTATCCTTCATGTATTCATCCCGCTGCAGATCCATGGGTTTAAAATTATATTCCATTTGCATAACAGGATGTGGCTTCAGATTTTCTTCTATTCCATCAATATATCTTTCCATTACACCCGTAAGTCGCCATTTATTCGTTAGTGTATCCCAGGTTATTGTTTCCGATCTTAGATTATATACCAATTGGTTATTTCGAAATGTTTGTACAAAAAAACTATTACCGGTTCGGCTGACGGTATCGTAATACCGAATGCCTGCGTAAGAAAATGAATCTAATCTGAAATAATAATTATTGATGAAAGATTGGTTACGCACACCTGCATATGACTCATCAATATACTTGGCAGAAAAATTTGCCCATTTTGCATTTGCTTTTGGCAACAGGCTTTGATTACACCACCAGAGAAAAGCTGATAAAATAATTCCGCCTATAAAATAAGGGCGCAAAAAACGGGGAAAGCTTATGCCATTGCCAAGTATAGCAATTATTTCTGATCGGTTGGCCAACCCTGAAGTAAAAAATATCACTGAAAGAAACACAAACAAAGGGAAAAGCAACGCATCTATTCTGGGTATAAATCCAAAATAATATTGGGTAAGAATTGTTAGGGCAGGAAGTTTGGTTTTTGCAAAATCGTCAGTTCTTTCGCTGAGATCTATAATTACTGCAATGGCTGTGAGTGCAAGCAGAAAAAATAAAAAAGTGAGAAAATATTTTTTAAGTATATACCAGTCCAGGATTTTCATATCAAGATAATAGTGCAATATACAAGGATACCGGAATAGAAATAAGCTGAGTTTATAAAAAACCCTAATTAAGAATTTCCAAACATTTATGTAAACTCTCTTTCCATTTTGGTATAGTTATATCAAATGTATCCTTAATTTTTGTGGTATCTAATACTGAGTATTGTGGTCGCTTTGCAGGCATAGGGTATTCTGATGACGGTATTGGGTTTATGGTGCAAGAGCTCTTGGCAAACTTTTTTATAGCTTTGGCAAAATCATACCATGTGGTAGTTCCTTCATTGCAAAAATTAAAAATCCCTGTTGTAGGATTACCGCCCTCTTCTTTGTCAACAATCGTCATAATGGCGGCGGCAAGGTCTGCCGCATAAGTAGGGCAACCATATTGATCACTTACAACATTGATAGTTTCTTTTTCTTTCAACAGCCTAAGCATTGTCTTCACAAAATTATTTCCGAAAGACGAATAAACCCATGAAGTGCGGATGATTATGGCAGAAGAATTATTATTTAAAACAAGCTCCTCTCCTTTTAGCTTGGATGATCCATAAACATTTATAGGAGAAACTCTGTCATCTTCTTTGTAAGGTATAGCTGATGTTCCGTCAAAAACATAATCAGAAGAAATATGAATAAGCTGTGCCTGATGTGCTTTACACATAGCAGATAGATTACCGACAGCATCTGCGTTTATATCAAAAGCTTTTTCTTTTTCTGACTCTGCTTTATCAACAGCTGTATATCCGGCACAATTAATACAATAATCAATTTGCTGTTGCTCAAAATATTTTTTTATGAGTTTAAAATCATCAATGGGCAAATCTTCTTTTGAAGTAAATAAAAACTTGTAATTGGGATATTGTTTTGATAAGTTACTTAGTTCCATACCCAATTGACCGCCGGAGCCAGTAACTAAAATAGTTTTTTCAAAAGAAAAAGAATCGTTCATATTAATTTGCTTCATCCTTTATACACAAAATTGCTGTTACACTCATATACTCCGGGATACGTGATATCTTTTTTGGAAACTATGGCTTCATGTTTCTTAACACCCCAATCTATATTTAATGCTGTGTCATTATAAGCTATACCACTCTCACTATCTTTATTATAGAATTCATCACACTTATAAAAAACTTCTGCAGTATCACTTATTACTGAATACCCATGAGCAAAACCCTTTGGCACCAATAATTGCTTTTTATTTTCAGCAGATAGTTCAATGGTAAATGCTTTGCCGTATGTAGGTGAATTTTTTCTAATGTCAACAACTGCATCCAAAATATTCCCGCTTAACACTCTTATAAGTTTTGTTTGAGCATAAGGATCTAATTGATAATGCAATCCCCTGATAACTCCGTATGTTGACCTTGCCTGATTATCTTGCACAAATTGTATTTTAATCTCTTCTTCTTCAAAAACTTTTTGATTATAGCTTTCAAAGAAATATCCACGGCTATCCTCCCAAATTTCTGGCTGAAAAATTAATAATCCGGGAAATTCTGTTTTAATAAAAGGCATTCCGTTTATTTAAGCTTATTCAAAAAAAATACTAATTATAAACTCCAGTATGTTCTGCTGGTTATTTTTCCACGATAAATCCCTTTAAGGTCAGCAATGATTGCATGTGGCTTTGTTACTGCTGCAAATTCCGCATCATTTAATTTTTTATAATCATTGTGCGGTACTGTTATGATGACTGCATCATAATCGTTGCCAAGCTCCTGTGTTAATCCGAATCCATATTCATGCATGAGCTGTTCGCCCGATGCATGTGGATCAGTAACATGAACATTTAGTGAATAGGATTGCAATTCTTTTACCACATCTGCAATTTTTGAGTTACGAATATCACTTACGTTCTCTTTAAAAGTAGCCCCCATTACCAAAATTTTTGCATCTTTTGCGTTGCCATTATGGTGCATAATATGCTGAAAAATTTTTTTTGCTATATAGCTGCACATCCCATCATTAATGGCTCTGCCGGCAAGTATTACCTGTGGATCATATCCCAGTTCTTTTGATTTATAAGTAAGATAATATGGATCAACCCCAATGCAATGCCCGCCAGCCAACCCGGGCTGAAATTTTAAAAAATTCCATTTTGTACCGGCTGCTTCTAATACTTCGTATGTGTTTATTCCCATTTTATCAAAGATGATAGAAAGCTCGTTCATCAATGCAATGTTTAAATCACGCTGTGTGTTTTCAATAATTTTTGCAGCTTCTGCAACCTTTATTGAAGATGCTCTATGAACGCCTGCATCAACCACCAGCTCATACACTTTGGCTATTACTTCCAGGCTTTCTGTATCGCAACCACTAACTACTTTTACTATATTAGTTAATGTGTGCTCTTTATCACCGGGGTTAATTCTTTCGGGTGAATAGCCAAGTTTAAAATCGATAATATTTTTTAATCCTGATAAATTTTCAATAATTGGCAGGCAGTCTTCTTCTGTACACCCGGGATAGACAGTAGATTCAAATACAACATAATCCCCTTTTTTGATAACCTTTCCGATTGTTTCACTGGCTTTTTTTACCGAATAAAGATCAGGTACATTATGCTCATCAACCGGAGTAGGTACAGCAACAATATAAAAATCTGCTGTTTTTACAACCTCTAAATCGCAAGTGAAATTAATATCACAATTTTCAAAAGCTTCTTTATCTAACTCGTTACTTGGATCAATTCCTTTCTTCATAAGCTTAATTCGATCTTCATTTATATCAAAGCCAATTACAGAAAGTTTTTTGGCAAATTCCAATGCAATTGGTAATCCAACATAGCCTAGGCCAATAACTGCTAATTTTTTTTTCTTTTCAATTAAATCCTTATACATTGTGTATTATTTATACCATTCTCATTTTTTATTTGTGATAATCATTCTTCCGATGCTTTCATAATGAAACCCCCACTCCTCCATTTGTTTAAGATCAAAAAGATTTCTTCCGTCGAATATGGCTTTGTTATTTAACAGTAAGGCAATTCTAATAAAGTCAGGGGTTCTAAATTCACTCCACTCGGTAGCAATAACCAAGGCATCAGCATTTTTTAATGCTTCATATTGGTTTTTGGCATACTCTATTTTATCGCCTAATTTATTTTTTACATTCTCCATCGCTTCAGGATCAAAAGCGCAAACTTTTGCA
>DASYOS010000004.1:0-2423 GCA_036007525.1 Chitinophagaceae bacterium
TCTTTTTTCTTCAATGGGTATTGGGTGGCTTGTAAAATTAGGAACGAGGATAACGCCATGGGCCATTAAAGCTCATCTACCGATAAATGGGCTTATTCGTAATACAATTTTTAAACAGTTTGTAGGAGGGGAAACATTGCAGCAAACAGCAAACGTTGCAGATAAGTTAGCTCAATACAACGTGCAGGTAATTTTAGATTATGGTGTTGAAGGAAAAGAAGGTGAAGAAAATTTTGACAATGCCACTGATGAATTTATAAAAGTTATTCAATACGCAGCAACACAGCCCAACATCCCTTTTATGAGCATTAAGGTAACAGGTTTTGCCCGGTTTGCACTTTTGGAAAAACTGGATGCGGCAGCAGATAACAGCAGTGGTCCCGATAGCTATCGGGAGAAAGGAAGAATAAATGTAAATATTTTAGACGCTGATGAAAAAGAAGAATGGCAAAGAGTGATAAGTCGGTTACAAAAGATATGCGAAGCAGCTCAAAGAAACAATGTTGGCGTTTTGGTAGATGCTGAAGAAACATGGATACAAGATCCCCTAGATGCAATTACCATGCAAATGATGGAAAAATACAATTCTGGTAAAGTTGTTGTGTATAATACCATCCAGCTTTATAGGCATGATCGCCTGCAGTTTTTAAAAAATAGTTTAGCAGAAGCTACAAATAAGAATTTTATCCTGGGAGTTAAATTAGTGAGAGGTGCATACATGGAAAAAGAAAGAAGAAGAGCAGCTGCATTGAATTATTCATCACCCATTCAACCTGATAAGCAAAGCACTGATAAAGATTATAATGCATCCATAGATTTTTGTTTTGAAAACCTTGATAAATTATTTTTGATTGTGGCATCTCATAATGAGCATAGTAATTTATACGCTGCACAACTTCTTCAACAAAATAACCTGCCGCTTAATCATTCTCATGTACATTTTTCACAATTACTTGGCATGAGTGACAACATTACTTTTAATCTTGCCAAAGCGGGTTGCTCTGTTAGTAAGTATTTGCCATTTGGCCCACTTAAAGATGTAATCCCATATTTAATGAGAAGAGCCCAGGAAAACTCATCCGTTAGCGGACAAACGGGAAGGGAATTACAGTTGATTAAAAAAGAATTGAAGAGAAGGGCTGGGAATAAGAAATAAGGAATGAGAAATAAGGAATGAGAAAGTTCAGAGCGTAACTCACAACTGACATCTCACAACTCACTACTGTAGCTTCACAACTTTGTTCTCTACCAACACAAATACGCTGTCATTTTTTTTAGGATTGATCTGAAAAATTCCTGTAAAGCGGCTGAAGGCAGGCAATACCGCATATTTTTTAGTGAAATAAAAACAGGGAAAATATAATTGCTGCTTTCCAGCTCCACTCATACGAATACCCGGATGCACATGGCCCGAAAAAGTGAAATTTGTATTTGATGCCTCTTCTTCACATTTTTCATTTATATCATGGGTAAAACAGAAATTGTTTACAGATAGTTTTTGTTTTGTTACTTCAATATTAGCGTCTTTATAATATTTTTTTGTAAGAATATCATGATTACCCCGGATAAGGCGCATTTGAAGATGAGGCAGATCATTTCTCCATTTAAGAAACATTTCCATTTCTTTATTTGCATGGCTGTGGAAAAGATCACCAACGATGAGTAATTGCGTTGGTTTAAAATACTGTATTTGGGCAAACAATCTCTGCAGATCTTCTTTAAAAATATTTTGCGGTACGCCGATTCCTGATTTTCTGAAGTGCCCTGTTTTGCCCAGGTGAAGATCAGATAAGATCAATGCTTTTTCTTGTTCCCAAAAAATACAACGTTCCGGGGAAAGCCAGAGTGTTTGATCATTAAGTATAAATTTATATGGAGAAGGCATCTTCAGTTTGTAGTCTGTAGTTTAAAGTTTGTAATTAGCATACAATATTCTTTTTCAGCTAAATTATAAAACATCTGAATCAATAAAGGGTTGCTAAAAGTCTCCCCTAAAGGGGGAGATTTAGAGGGGGCTTTATTTTTCTAATTGCATTTGCATTTTCTTTACCCTGTCTTCCAGTTTTTCTGAAGAAAGATCTTCTCTCATGCTATCCACTTTAATGGGGAAGCAAAAGGGAGTTAACCATTTTGGGAAAGTAATAATGATCTTATTTTTTTGAATACGTTCCAACATACTCCTTAATCTTGCTTCTTCCATTTGTTGTTCCATCACTTCATTGTATGCCTGCTTTAATAAGAGGTTATGGGGATCATATTCTGCAAATACATTAAACAATAGTGATGCTGACGCCTGCAGGTGCCTGGCTTTTTTTTGTTCACCGGGATATCCCTGGAATATCAATCCTCCAATCGTTGCAATATCGCGAAATTTTCTTCTTGCCATTTCTGTACTGTTCATACTCTTATTAATATCATCAAAT
>DASYOS010000005.1:0-9369 GCA_036007525.1 Chitinophagaceae bacterium
GTTGTCTCCAACGGTTTCAATACTTTCTGCATAATAAATCGAAGTACCCGAAAACAAATAGAGGTAACTAATCATTTTTTCAAAAATATGATTCAATGGTAAAAAACTAAGCGCCTTCATATTTTTATTAGTAGGCATACATGGTGTGCTCGCCAGTACATTGCTAACAATATTTTTATGAGACAGCATAACTCCTTTCGGCCTTCCCGTGGTGCCTGAAGTATAAATTATTGTGGCAATATCTTCTGTAGTAATTGTTTGGGAAATAGATTGTACCTGGCTTAAAAGAGCAGGATCTTCATTCAATACTTCTTTCCAGTGTTTTACACCAGGTATTTTTTCAAACGAAAATATTTCTTTTAAATGTGGCAGCTTATTTTTTATGCTATGCACTTTTTCATAAAGCGCTTCATCATTTATAAATATGATTTTTATCTCTGCATCCTGTAAAATAAATTCAAGCTCATTTACATTTATGGTAGGATAAATTGGAGTAAGAACAGCCCCAATTTTTTGCACTGCCAAATCCACCATTAACCATTCGGGCCTGTTTTTGGAAACGATGGCAATCTTATCTCTTCTTTCGGCAGACATGTCATTGAAGCTTATACCAAGGTCAAGTAATCCTGCGCCAAGCTTGTTTACAATATCTACTACCATATCCGTACTGTATTTCTTCCAAACACCATTTTCTTTGCCTGCAAGCATATCTTCCAAGGGAGATCTTTGAAGTTGATATTCGAGGTAATCAAATAATCTTTTTGGCTCGGTCATACACTGTAAATTATATACGGAAGAAGATGAATTCAAAAAAAAGCCTACGGATATTGGTTAGACAAAATAAACTAAATAGTATAAACAAAAAAAACCCGTGATTTCGGGGCTGCTGCAAATTATAATTTATTATTTATGATAATACTGACCCGTTGGCAATTTAAAAATTCTCCCTGTTTGAAAATTTTTAAAATCAGTCTGTTCTGCGGGATGAGTATTGGTCCAGTTTTGATATGCCAGTAGGTTTTGGGTAGCCCCAAATATCCATTGATTGTAAGCCGGAAATATCCCTTCCCGTAACAGTTGCTGATGATATTCAAAAAGTCTGAATGGGAATTTAGCTGCGCTTTTTTCAAACCAGTCTAAAACAAAACGCGTCCTGATCATGGTAAGTGATTCAGCATTAATGCCGTTCTCTACAATAACATTTGCTTTATTCATAGACTGAACAAAAGCCTTTTCAAAACTATTCTTCCCTACAAAATTTTTCAAATCATCTGAGAATAATTTTTTATAACTGTCGAGTAAAACACTTTTTACTTCAGCTGTACGGGGTGATGAAGGCTCAATACTGATAAAGGTTTCAGCATAAATAACACCCCAGATTTTATCAGCAGTAAAATAATAATGCCTTGCTGCGTTATAATAATTACCCGAATATCCCGGGTCCATTTGAATTCCTTTTTCCCATTGATTTATGGCAGACGCATTTTGCTGAGAAGATAAAAGCTCTCCATAATCATTATAAATTACTCCGCTTTCGGGGAATTTTTTTATAGCTCTTTTATAAAGCGCATCCGCTTCTTTTGGTTGATTAAGCGCTTTATAGATATTACCTGCTATTTGAAAACTCTGATCATCAGCATCCGGCCGGTCAAGCAATGGTTTGATAGTTTCCAGTGCTTTTGTATTTTCTTTTTGAAAAAAATAATTAAGAGAAAGGTCTTTTGCAATACTAAGATCGGATGGTGACTGCTCCAATGCTTTAATTAATAATAAAGCAGCATTGTTATAATCCCCTTTTCCCATATATACCCTTGCATTTCCCTGCAATTCTTTAGTAGAATCTTGAGCGTTTGCAATACCGGAGGTACCCGATATAAGTACAAAAAATAAGAGAAATTTTTTCATTCTTTAATGATAAAAAAAGACACTGTAAGTGTCTTTCATGCAAATTTACTAAAATAACAAGCGATAGTAATTGTTATCAATCTATCAAATGTGTTAATAATCCATCTCTTAACTTAGGCTCAAACCATGTGCTTTTAGGGGGCATCACATTTCCACTATCGGCAATATCAAATAATTGCTGAACACTTACCGGGTATAAGCTGAATGCAACTACCATTTCACCTGTATTAACCCTATTTTCCAGTTCAACTAAACCACGTATGCCGCCAATAAAATCTATTTTCTTATCAGTTCGCTGGTCTTGAATGCCTAATATGGGTTGAAATAAATAATTATGAAGAATACTAATATCTAATTTTTGGATCGGATCATTATTATTCAAGCTTATGTTTGATGTAAGCTTATACCACTGGTAATTCATGTACATACCAAAAGTGTTAGGCTCTTCGGGTAAAAAAGCTGTATCTTTTTTTTCCACCAAAAAATTTTCAGCTATCTGTTCAAGAAATTCGATGTCTGTAAGTTTATTCAGATCTTTAACCACACGATTGTATTCCATTATTTTTAATTGGTTGGCAGGGAAGAGTGTAGTTAAAAAGCTGTTGGCAGAAACATTTCCTTCTCCGTGGGAATTATTTTCTGCAAAAAAAGACTTTGCCTTAGCTGCCGAAGCTGCTCTGTGATGCCCATCTGCAATATAGGTGCAGGGCACTTTCTCTTTAAATAAAGAAGATATTTTAGCAATAGTTTCTGCGTCATTAATTATCCATATAGCATGTTGTATAATATCATCCGAAACAAAAATATACACGGCGCTCCGCTCTTTTTTCCATTTATCAACAATCTCATCTATTTCATGTACATTTTTATAGGCCAAAAAAACATTACCTGTTTGTGCGCCTGTTGTCTTTATATGATTAATGCGATCCTGTTCTTTTTCCGGGCGGGTAAACTCATGTTTTTTTATTAGATTATTTTGATAATCATCAAGTGAGCTGCAGCATACAAGCCCGGTTTGAATGTGATCATTACCAATATTTGGTTTACCAGGCATTACAAGCTGATATATATAATAGCAAGCCTTATTTTCTTTGAACAAAACATTTCTGCTGATAAAAGCATCTAAATTTTCCTTAGCCTTTTCGTATACCTTTTGCGAATAAGGGTCCATCTCTTCCGGAAGATCGATCTCACTTTTAGTAATGTGTAAAAAAGAATAAGGGTTTCCTTCTGCTTCTATTTTAGCTTCCTTGCTGCTTAAAACATCATAAGGTTTTGATGCAACGAGTTTTGCATATTGTGCTTCCGGTCTTAAGGCTGTAAACGGTGTTATTGTGATCATAATTAGGGCTACAAATATAGCCAAAGTAAAAGCAAGCAATAGTGGAATTGTTGCTAAATAATTTTATTGCCAACCACTTTCATAGCATCAACCAAAACCTGTACACTTGATAATGGTAAAGCATTGTATAACGAAGCCCTGAAACCACCTGTGGTCCTATGTCCTTTTATGCCAACGATGTTTTGCTGTTTTACAAAATCTAAGAATTTCTCTTCAAGATTTTTATTATTAATTCCAAAACATACATTCATTTTGCTACGGTCGTCTTTGGCGACTGTTCCTGTAAAAAAAGGGTTATTATCTATCTCATTATAAAGCAGTTCAGCTTTTTGGTTATTTACCTTTTCTATTGCAGCTACACCACCCATATTCTTCAACCAACGGAGGGTAAGCATTGAAACATATACAGCAAAAACAGGCGGCGTATTAAGCATGCTCCCTTCTTTAATATGATTACGATAATCCATAATGGTGGGGATGGTCCGCCTTACTTTACCTAAAATATTTTTATTTACCACCACCAGGTTTACACCCGCTGCGCCCATATTTTTTTGAGCTCCTGCATAAATAAGATCGAACAAATTAAAATTTATTTGCCTGCTTAAAATATCGCTGCTCATATCGGCCACCATAGGTATGCTTACTTTTGGAATCTTTTGCCACTGGGTACCATAAATAGTATTGTTGGTAGTAATGTGAAAATATTTTGCATCATTGGGCACAGCGAAATCATTAGGGATAAAATTATAACCTGCTTCTTTTGAAGTGCAAACAACATCTACATTACCAAAAAGTTTCGCTTCTTTAATAGCTTTGGAACTCCAAACGCCAGTATCAGCATAAGCTGCTGTTTCTTTTTCATTCAGCAAATTCATAGGCACCTGCATAAACTGCGTGGAGGCGCCTCCATGTAAAAAAAGCACTTCATGTTCATCATCTAACTGCATCAACTCTTTTACCAATGCTCTTGCTTCGTCCATTATATTTTGAAATAATGGAGTGCGATGACCAATTTCTAAAATAGATAAACCGGTAGCATTATAATTTAAAACGGCATGCGAAGCTTCTTCAAAAACTTCTTTTGGTAAAATAGATGGGCCAGCATTAAAATTGTGGATCACACCCCCTGCCCCCCTGAAGGGGGAATTATCATTGTTCATTTATTTTATTTTGCCGCAAATGTAGGAAATTAAAGCCCCCCTTTAGGGGGTTGGGGGTTCATGTTCTCTTCCTTTCGCCTTGCCATTTTTCCATGCTTCATTCAACTTATCAAATTCTTTTATATCGGCTTCTGAAAATTTTTGTTTGGTCAGTTCTTTCAAATCCGGTTGGCCTGCATTAACCCATGCTGTGTACCAAAAAGAGGCAATAGAATAGATTGCCATACGCATTCTTCGCTCAATCATGCCATCTAATTTTTTATTATAAGCTATTGTAAAAGCTGATGAATATTGTCTTACTATCACATTATTTCTTTTTTCAAAGGCATATTTTTTATCAGGAGGGAATTGTTCAGTTAATTCCTTTTCAAATACTAAAACAGAATCCGCTGCCTGGGCGCTTTCTAATACTCTGGACCAAATATATTCTCCCGGATTTTTTATATATTGAGCTTTGCCGATAAAAAAATCAAATTCTTTATCGGCCAAGAGTTCAGGTACACGGCTTTCCCAAAAACCATGTATACCTTTTTGATTGGTTAACTGCCCATTATGATTGCTGCTTATATGCAAAGGAACATGAGCATCTGCAATGTAGTGCCCTATGTCAGCACTATTCTTCATTATGGATGAAAAATTTTTTGCTTTAAAAGCCTCTGTTAATCTATACAACATTGTTTGCACATGCCATGGAACAATACCGTTAGCTAATAAGGTGTCTTCTCCATACTTTATAACAGCATCGCTCCATTTTCGGGGAAGCTCTGTATAAGGGTATATGCCATAATTATCAATATCAATATAATGCCGCGGTGCTTCTCCGGCTACAACATTTCTTCTCATATCAGGGTCAACGGCATGCGTAGTAATAAAATCAATATTGGGTTTATATAAAACCAGCATTTGAGGAGGCAATAAAAAAACAGCGTAGGAATTTATTTTCTTATGAGCGAAGAACCCCCAGCAAAAAGATTGCTTAAAGCCAAAAACAAAGAGGAAAATAAGCAATGATTTTTTCAAGCCTTATTGTTTAATTTTTATAAAGGTAACTGATACAGCAATTTAGAAATCTTCTACTCTTAACGTAAAAATAATATTAAGGAAACTTTGGTAACACAAATAGTTTCCATAGTTTTGCATCCTGATATGGAAATGAAAGAGCGCATAAAGCAAAAAGCAGATGAATTATTCAGGAGTTACGGAATAAAGTCTGTTACTATGGACGAGATAGCAACACGCCTTGGTGTATCTAAAAAAACAATTTACCAGTCATTTGCAGATAAAGATGAGCTGGTTGATGAGGTTATTGGCGAACTGCTTTCATTTAATCAATCCTGTTGTAACAGGGACAGGGCAAAAGCGACTGATGCTATTCATGAGGTATTTCTCGCAATGGAAATGATACAACAAATGTTTGAGAATATGAACCCGGTAATTTTATATGATATGGAAAGAAATCATCCTGTTACATTTCAAAAATTTCTTCAACATAAACACAAATTCCTCTTCCAGGTATTAAAAGACAATATTGAAAGGGGTAAAAAAGAAGAATTATACCGTGCAGATATAAATACCGAAGTTATTGCCAAAATAAGGCTGGAAACGATGATGCTTCCTTTTAACCAAGAAATATTTCCCAAAAATAAATTTAACCTGGTTGATCTTGAGCGGCAGTTAATAGAGCATTATTTGTTTGGCGTTTCAACTATGAAAGGTTATAAGCTCATTTTAAAATATCAGCAGCAAAGTAAAAAAGCTTTATAAGATGAAAACATTTTCAGCAATTAAAAATATACTGCCCATACTCTCAGTTTTTCTATACACACAAAGTATTGCACAACAGGTAAATGAATTTTCGGCAAAGCAGGCAGTTGATTATGCTTTAAAAAATTCTGCCCAGGTAAAAAATGCCCTCATTGATATACAAGTACAAAAACAAACAAATAAAGAAATCACAGCTGCAGCTTTTCCACAGATCAACGGTAATATGTACGTAAATCATTTTCCTAATGTAGCCGTTCAAACATTTCCAAATTTTATTGCTGCCGGTACTTACGGAGTATTATTGAAAGAAGGAATAAAGGATGGCAATGGTAATCCCATTCAGATGCCTGCCAACTTTGGTATTATTGAAGCCCAATTTGGCTCCAAATACACTGCAGGTGCAGGACTTGATGTAAACCAACTGCTTTTTGACGGACAGGTATTTGTTGGATTACAGGTAAGAAAAATTGCTATTGAATTTTCAACAAAACTTGCTGAAGTTACATCAGAACAGATAAAAGCAAATGTTTACAAAATATATTACCAGCTTGTAGTGGGCAGAAAACAAATTAAAAGTATTGATGATAATATAGAAAGGTTTGAAAAATTATTACACGATACACGGGAGATATTTAAGAATGGGTTTGCAGAAAAATTAGATGTTGATAAAGTAGAAGTTCAGCTTAATAATTTAAGAACCGAAAAGTTAAAAGCAGAAAATCTAATAGAGGGTGGATATGCAGGCTTAAAGTTTTTATTAAGCATGCCCCAAAAAGATAAATTAATATTAACTGATTCGCTATCTGAAGAAGAATTAAAAGCCAATATACTTGAAGAAACGTATAATTATGCAGATAGGAAAGAATATCAGCAACTTGCCATCCTTGAAAAATTAAATGGGTATAATATCAGGAGGTATAAGCTTAGCAAGCTACCCACAATAGCACTCTCAGGAAATTATAGTAAAAGTGCCCAGCGTCAAAAGTTTGATTTTTTTCAAGGGAATTACTTCACTTCTTCATTTATTGGACTGCGGATGAGTGTTCCCATTTTTGATGGAGGAGCAAGAAATGCCAGAATAGAAAAAGCAAAGCTTGAATTTCAAAAAATCGGGAATAATATTGAACAATTAAAACTATCCATTGATAATGATGTGGAGCAGGCAAGGTTAAAAATGAAGAGTGCCCTTGCCACAATGGAAAGCCAGAAAAGAAATATTCTGTTGGCCGAACAGGTATATAGAACTACCAAACTAAAATATGAGCAGGGACTTGGCAGTAACCAGGAAATATATAACGCACAAACAGAACTAAAAGTGGCGCAGAATAATTATTACAGCTCATTATATGATGCCATAAATGCAAAAGTTGATTACTTAAAAGCTGCGGGTAAATTATAGAGTATTAAAATTAATAGTATATGCAAATATTAAAACTTACATGCTGGATAATTGTATTGATGTTCTTATCCGTATCCTGCAGCAGTAAAAAAGAAAGAGTATCGGTTGTTACTGATAAAAAAGTTGAGCTGCAGAAATTAAAGAATGATAAAACAAAAACGGAAGAAAAAATAAAAGCACTGGAAGCAGAGATCGCAAAACTTGACACTGGTGCAGCTAAAATTGAAAACGTAAAATTAGTCAGCGTTATCCCCGTTAGTGCTCAAAATTTTCAGCACTATATTGACCTCCAGGGCAGAATTGATGCAGAGAATATTTCTTACATAAGCCCGAGAGGTATGGGCGGCCAGGTGAGGCAAATTTTTGTAAGGAAAGGAGATTATGTAAAAAAAGGTCAATTGCTTTTAAAACTGGATGATGCAATTGCCCGCCAGAATGTGGTGGCAATGCGTCAAAGCATGGGCTCAGTTAAAACGCAATTGGATCTTGCACGCTCTGTTTATCAGCGCCAAAAAAACCTTTGGAATCAAAATATTGGTACCGAAGTGCAATTGCTGCAGGCAGCAACTAATGTAAAAAGTTTAGAAAATCAGATCAGGACGATGCAGGAAAATGTAAAAATTGCACAGGAGCAATTGAATTTGAGCAATGTGTATAGTAATGTTTTCGGAGTTGCTGAAGAAGTGAATATTCATGTTGGTGAAACATTTACAGGCTCGCCGATGGCTGGTATTAAAATAATAAATACCAGCAGCCTTAAAGTGGTTACAGATGTTCCTGAAAATTATTTAAGCCGCATAAAAAGAGGAACTTCGGTTCAGGTTGTAGTTGCTGATATAAACAGATCGTACCCTTCCTCTATATCCTTAATAAGCCAGTCAGTAAGTTCTACATCACGAGGTTTTACTGCCGAAGCAAGAATCCCTTATGATGTTTCCTTAAAACCCGGGCAATCTGCTGTGGTTAAAATATTAGATTATTCAAATGCTAATGGAATTGTAATACCAGTAAACCTTGTTCAAACTGATGAGAGCAGCAAATATGTTTATATTCTTGAAAAATTAAGCAATGGTAAAATGGTAGCTAAAAAGAAGAAAATAGTTATTGGTGAAGTATATGGAGACAACGTAGAAATTAAAACCGGATTAATAGCAGGTGAGCAATTGATAAGTGAGGGATATCAAAGTTTATACGAAGGGCAAGCGATAAGCACAAGCGCCCTCTAAATACTGAGTATCTTATTTTTAAAAGAGTAGTATGTCTTGGTAATATTATTCTTTGATGATGCGGAAGAGATAATGTTTGGCTTTATTCTGAAGTGCCGCTCCTTCTCTTTGGGAGAAGGAGATGGAGGACGAGGCTCTTGACTACAAAAATATTTTTATGAATTTAATTGAAGAAGGAAAAAAGAAATTCAAAGAGTTCGGACCCACCTCCTGGTCTGTAGATAATCGTACCGCTATTTACATAATTGCGATATTGATTACACTATTTGGCTTATATAAATTTAATACACTGCCCAGGGAACAATTTCCTGATATTGTTGTACCAACTATCAGTGTAACAACTGTGTATGTTGGTAATTCTCCAAAAGATATTGAAAACCTTGTAACAAGGCCGATTGAAAAACAATTAAAGGGTATTAGTGGCGCTAAGGTTAATAAAATTACAAGTACATCTCAAACAGATTTCAGTTTGATCGTAATTGAATTTGATACTGATGTAAAAACCGAGCTGGCTAAATTAAAAGTAAAAGATGCAATTGATAAAGCTAAAAGTGATCTGCCTAATGATCTTAC
>DASYOS010000006.1:0-2567 GCA_036007525.1 Chitinophagaceae bacterium
ATTGGGATATGCGGAAGTATAACAACTTGCCAGCTGGCTTAACTCCTCAATGTGGGGGCGCATTTCATTAGCTCCCAAAGCACAATTTAATCCAATGCTTAATGGCTTTGCATGTGAAACAGAAATGTAAAATGCTTCCAATGTTTGTCCGCTTAATGTACGTCCGCTGGCATCAGTAATTGTTCCGCTAATCATTATGGGAAGTTCCTTCTGCTTTGTATCTCGAAAATATTTTTTTATTGCATAGATGGCAGCTTTTGCATTCAATGTATCAAAAATGGTTTCTATCAAAAGAATATCTACACCGCCATCCACCAAGCCTTTTACCTGCTCATAATAAGCATCTGCAACTTCATCAAACGTTACTGCACGATAGCCCGGATTATTTACATCAGGAGATAAGCTTAGTGTTTTGTTAAGAGGGCCAATTGCGCCGGCAACAAATTTGGGGTCAACTGTCGACTGTCGACTGTAAACTTCTTAACTGCATTTCTTGCACATTTTGCGGCTGCTACATTTAATTCATATGCCAGAGTTTGCATATCGTAATCTGCCATTGCAATGGTTGTGCTGCTGAAAGTATTGGTTTCAATAATATCAGCACCTGCTTTTAAATATTGCAGATGAATTTCTTCAATAATTTGTGGTTGTGTAATGCTTAAAAGATCATTATTGCCTTTTACATCTTTATGCCAGTCTTTAAATCTTTCCCCTCGATAATCTTTTTCTTCCAGCTTATGACGCTGTATCATAGTGCCCATTGCACCATCAATTATCAATATCTTCTCTTTTAACCGATCATGAATTGTTTTCATAATAATAAATTTATGAGGTAGAAAAGATTAGGTTCAGAAGATACTTAAACTATAAAACGTGTGGGAAACAGGAGGTAAGTTTCTTTGCGTTTATTAGTTCGATATGGCTGAACAATAAACAAATCCGCCTAATATGAAGTAAAAATAAACCAAGAAAATGGTAACGCAAAATTATGGAAGTTATGAAACCTCCTGATCTACTGGCCTTCTTATTGGTTTATATCATCTTCCAATGCGTCGGGTCTTTTAGAAAGATTAGCTTTTAAAATATGATAACCTGCAAAAGCACCGCCAATTGCCACCAAAGCTACACTCACTAAATTATTGCCACCAAATATTAATATACCAACTATCCCACCAACGATTTCCCCTGCAAGCCAAGCCAATACCGTATATAGCTGCCATCTCCCTGGCTTCAATCCTTTGGCTTTTGCAATTTTTCCTATTTCTTTTGTAAGAAAAAAAAGTGCGATGATCTCGAGCATAAAAAAAGATTAAACAAGATCAATATCAAAATTCACCAGCTGCACAAATTCCTCAAGCCTTACATCAATATCGGCTTTAGTTATTTCTTTTAAGCGTTGCGGTCCAAATTTTTCAACACAAAAGCTTGCCATTGCAGAACCAACAATGATGGCGGTTTTCATATTCCCAAAACTAATGTCTTTTGTTCTTGCAAGGTGACCAATAAAGCCTCCAGCAAAACTGTCGCCTGCACCTGTGGGATCAAAGACTTCTTCCAATGGTAAAGCCGGTGCAAAGAAAACATGATTGTCATGAAATAAAAGAGCACCATGCTCTCCCTTTTTTATAATGAGATATTTTGGTCCCATTTCCAACACTTTTTTTGCTGCCTTAACTAAAGAAAATTCGCCGCTTAATTGCCTTGCTTCAGTATCATTAATCAGCAATACATCAACCATCTTAATAACTTTCAACAGATCATCCAATGCTGTGTCCATCCAAAAGTTCATTGTATCTAACACAATTAATTTCGGCCTTTCTCTCAATTGATTGATAACACTCTTTTGTATCTTTGGCATTAAATTACCCAACATTAAAAAATCTGCACCCTGATAACTTTCAGGAATTTTTGGATTAAAATCTGCGAGTACATTAAGGTCGGTGATTAGCGTATCTCTTGTATTCATATCAAGATGATATTTTCCGCTCCAGAAAAATGTTTTTTTATCGGGTACCACTTCTACACCATCTAATTCCACACCGCGGCTTTTAAGTTCCATCAATTCTTCTTCAGGAAAATCGCCACCCACAATTGAAATTTGTTGAATTGGCTTATAAAGATGGCTGGCTGCGTATGCCACGTAAGTAGCAGAGCCGCCTACAATTTTATCTATCTTATCAAAGGGGGTTTCAATAGCATCAAGTACCATTGAGCCAAGTGAAATTATTGACATATATAATTTTGATTAATTAATTGGAAATAAAAGTTTTGCAAATGTAACTGATTAGCTTGTTTTTACTTTCCCCGATTTCAATTATAAATTTCTGCAACTTTACAGCATGCTTTTACAATTACATCCTGATAATCCGCAACCCAGGTTGCTAAAGCAAATTGCTGATTGCCTTACTACCGGCGGCATCATTATTTATCCTACCGATACTATTTACGGGTTGGGTTGTGATATTCACCACCCAAAGGCAATTGAAAGAATTTGTAAAATAAAAAATGTAGATCCTAAAAAAGTACAGCTCTCTTTTATATGCCGCGATCTAAGCCATTTGAGTGAT
>DASYOS010000007.1:0-2239 GCA_036007525.1 Chitinophagaceae bacterium
GTTTGAGGCACAAGGCGCTGTTGTTGAAAAACTTACGGGTAAAAGCTGGGAAGATAATGTGAGAGAAAAATTTTTTAAACCGCTTGGTATGAACAATTCAAACTTTACAATAAAAGAATGGGAAGCATATAATGAGGCTTCTCTTGGCTATGGAGTAAAAAAGGATAGCATGATAAAAAAACTTGACTACTACAACATTGCAGCAATGGGGCCTGCAGGCGCAATTAACAGCAGTGTACACGAAATGGCAAATTGGGTAATTACATGGATCAATGGCGGAAAATTTAATGGCAAAGAAATTATTCCGTCATCTTTTGTTACACAGGCTATCTCTCCACAAGCTATAATCAGTGCAGGTTTACCCACTAAAGAAAGACCTGATTTGTTCTTTTCAACCTATGGATTTGGCTGGGGCATGTCTTCTTATAAAGGACATTATCGTGTAGAGCATGGAGGCAATATTGATGGATTTTCAGCAAGCACTACTTTTTTCCCTACCGACAGTATAGGTATAATTGTTCTTTCCAATCAAAATGGTTCCACTGTTCCCGGTATTGTAAGAAATTTAGTTGCAGATAAAATGCTGGGGCTAAAATATTTTGACTGGAACAGTGATATAAAGAAAAGTACAGATAAAGCAAAATTATCCCAGGCAGAAGCCAAAAAAACTGTAGTCTCCACCCGAAAGATGAACACGCTTCCTTCACACACTTTAAAAGAATATGAGGGTATTTACTATAACCCTGGTTATGGAAACTTTGAAGTTTCACTCAATAAAGATTCTTTATTTGCAAAGGGCGGTAACAAAGTAATTTGGTTGCGCCATTATCATTACGATGTTTTTGATATTTTTTTTAAAGATGCAAAAGAAGGAATTGATACTACTGATGGCCCAGCATCTTTTAAGTTCCAGTTTCAAATGAATACTTCGGGTGATATTGAAAGCCTTTCTGTTCCCTTTGAAGTGGGCTTAAAGCCAATTGTATTTAGCAGGCAACTTAAAGCAAAAGATATAAAAAAGGAAGACCTTAAAAAATATACAGGAGACTATGAGTTGAATGGCGCTACAGTAAAATTGTATATTAAGAATGATAAAACACTTTATGCCCTTGTTCCCGGCCAGCCGGAGTATGAGCTGGTGCCTGTTGATAAAGATAAGTTCGGGCTAAAAGTAATAGCAGGATATTTTATTCAATTTTCAGTGGATGATAAAAACAAAGTGACCGATCTCACATTCATTCAACCGAATGGGAATTTTAAAGCAGTAAAGAAATAATGGTTGAGGAAGAAAACTTAGAAGCACAATCTAAGGATGACAGTCCACAATCAAAGGAAACTGCGAATGAAATTATTTAACAAAAGCAACCTATTGAAGTAAAAAACCCACAAACCGAAAGCTATGAAATTACATAAATCAAAAAGCCATTCTTATAAATGCGTAATTGTATTTTTTTTGGCAGCTACTTTTAGCTGTTGCGAAACAAACCGATTCAACAGTGATAAAAGACAAATATTAGCTATAAATGAAGTAAGAAAAAAAACAGGAAAACCTGGTTCTTTCGATATTATTTCTTTTAGAGAAGATACTCTGCAAAACTGGCCCGACACTAATTTCAGGCATCCTATACAATATACATTGTATTTTGTTTATAAAGATTCTGCAAACACAATGCAAAAGAAAAAAGGCTTGGTAATATTTACATCTGAAAGAAATGAAATCATAAGTTCTGCAATAACAGAACAATAAAAAATTATATGAATAAAATACGCGAACGTTTTTTATCCCTTGATGTGTTTCGTGGAATAACGGTGTGCTTTATGATAATTGTTAACACACCCGGTAGTGGCGCATCACCCTTTGCACCCTTGCATCATGCCACCTGGCATGGGTTTACACCAACCGATCTTGTATTCCCATCATTCTTATTTGCTGTGGGTAATGCTATGAGTTTTTCGATGGACAAGTACAGGCAAAGCGGCAACCAGGCGTTGCTTATCAAAGTTATCAGGCGAACGGTTATTTTATTTTTGTTAGGCTACCTTATGTATTGGTTCCCCTTTTTCAGGCAAGATGTAAATGGCAATATCATTAGTGCACCCATACACGAAACCCGTATCCTGGGAGTATTACAGCGCATTGCATTGTGTTACTTTTTTGCGTCATTGCTTATTCATTACTTTTCTGCCAAAAAAGTTTATATCATCAGCATTATTATTTTAATCGGGTATTGGCTTGCGC
>DASYOS010000008.1:0-4311 GCA_036007525.1 Chitinophagaceae bacterium
AGAGGTTGCTAAAAAGCAAAAAGTAAAAAGTAAAAAGATCCTATTCATGAAATTTAGTTAACGTATTATTATAGATGGTTTATTTGTTTTAAAGTTGCACAGGTGTTTTTAATGGTTTCGTTAATTGACGTAAATTGAAAACCTGGCAGCGCATTTAAGATCTTTGAATTATCAAAATAAACTTTAGCAAGCGCTGTACGTGTCGTTTCCTTTGTTACCAAAGCATTCTTTCCTGAGAACATTGATTTAAGTGCTTCCCATCTCCACACAACTGAGGCTATAAATGGCGTAACTTTTTTATGCGGAATTTTTTTGCCAAAACAATTTGCAATACAGTTAAATATTTCTTTGTAAGATAAATTTTCAGCATTTAAGATAAATCGTTCCCTGCTTATTTCACTATTCATTAACAGGATCATTGCACGTACAACATCTTTTACATCAACAACACCGGTAACACCTTCCGTATACCATGGAAATTCATTGTAAACTGATTTGAAAATTTCTGATGATCCTTTGTTCCAGTCGCCACCGCCAAATACAAGGGAGGGGTTTACAATTACTGCTTCCAATCCTTCACCTATTCCCCGCCACACTTCCAATTCTCCTAAATATTTTGATTTTCCGTATATGCTATTACTACTTTCCTCTGTCCAGTTCATTTCTTCCGTAACATTTTGGTTCTCCCTTATCCGGCCCAAAGCAGCAATTGAGCTTACATGAACCATTTTTTTTACCCCGGCATCCAAAGCTGCATTTACAACATTCGCAGTGCCCTCCACGTTTATCTTTAATAATTGGTCTTTATTTTTGGGGCTGAATGAAACTATGGCCGCACAATGATAGAGTTGAGTAACCCCTTGCATTACTTCTTCCAAACCATCAGTATCAAGTATATTACATTTAATAGGAGTTACATCCTTATGCTGAATCGTGAGGGAGGTACTGTTGTAAATGGCCTTTACTTTATTTCCCTGTTCAAGTAATTGAAAAATTAATTCTTGGCCCACAAGCCCCGAGCCTCCGGTTACTAATATCATAACTTTTGCAAGATTAATTCAGATATACCATTTATAACAAATTTTATTATCTTTTTTTAAATGTACTTAAATTGCATACCCACATAAAACAACGAATATGATAAAAAAATTAATGCTGCCTGTGATTATGCTGCTTTGCATTCCGGGATTTATATTTTCACAAGCCAGGCTTGTGGAAAAAATTACTAAAAAGGGAAATGAAATTGTAATCCCATATGAAAAATATGTATTGCCCAATGGCCTTACAGTTATTATACATGAAGATCATAGCGATCCTGTGGCGCATGTTGATGTTACGTATCATGTGGGTTCAGCAAGGGAGCAAATCGAAAAATCAGGCTTTGCTCATTTTTTTGAGCATATGATGTTTCAGGGAAGTGATAATGTTGCTGATGAGCAGCATTTTAAAATTGTAACAGAGGCCGGCGGTACATTAAATGGTAGCACCAACCGTGACCGCACAAACTATTATGAAACATTACCAAGCAACCAATTAGAAAAAGCTTTGTGGCTGGAGGCTGACCGCATGGGCTTTTTATTAGATGCAGTAACCCAAAAGAAATTTGAAGTTCAACGAGCCACTGTTAAGAATGAAAGAGGGCAGAACTATGATAACCGTCCTTATGGGTTGGTGTTTGAAAATTTAAGCAAAAACCTTTACCCTTACGGCCATCCGTATTCATGGCTTACCATTGGTTATTTAGAAGATCTTAACCGCAGTAATGTTGATGATCTTAAAAACTTTTTTATGCGCTGGTATGGGCCAAATAATGCAACAGTAACAGTTGGTGGTGATGTAAAACCTGCTGATGTATTAAAACTGGTTGATAAATATTTTGGATCAATTCCCCGTGGACCAAAAGTGGAAAATGTGCAGGTAGCCCCGGTGCAATTAACATCAACAAGATACTCTTCTTATGTTGATAATTATGCCAAATTGCCTTTGTTATCAATTGTTTACCCTACAGTGCCTAATTACAATAAAGATATGGCAGCATTACAATGCCTTGCACAAATTTTAGGGCAGGGACGAAATTCAATATTATTTCAAAATCTGGTTAAACCACAATTAGCATTGCAGGCAAGCGCCAGTAGCCAATTAAGTGAATTAGCAGGAGAGTTTAACTTTCAGATTGTTCCATCTCCCGGTAATTCTTTATCAGATATGGAAAAATTATTTAGAACAGCTTTAAGCACTTTTGAAAAAAGAGGAGTGACTGATGATGATATAATTAAATTTAAAGGAGGTGTTGAAGCACAACAGATTAATGGCTTACAAAGCGTGGCAGGCAAGGTATCACAATTAGCCGCATTTCAAACATTTACCGGTAATCCTAATAAAATATCGGAGCTATTAAAAATGTATGCTTCTGTATCTAAGGAAGATGTGATGAATGCTTACAACAAATACATCAAAGATAAACCAGCTGTCATTTTAAGTGTAGTTACAAAAGATCAGGAAGATAATATCGTTTCTAACGATAATTATAAAATTGATACGAAAAATTATACTCCTCCTAATTATGGTTATGATGGGTTGAAATATGTAAAAGCAAAAGATAATTTTAACCGATCTAAACTTCCTGGCAATGGAGTAAATCCTGCAGTTAAAGTACCTAAATTCTGGAAACAAACTTTAGCAAACGGTGCAAAAGTAATAGGTGCTCAAAATACAGAAATACCTTCCGTTACTTTTTCACTAACTATCCCAGGCGGCCATTTAGCACAGGCAAATGATATGCAAAAAATTGGATTGGCTAACCTGTTTGCAAATATGATGACGGAAGACACCAAGAATTATACAGCAGAACAAATAGCGCTTGAATTACAGAAATTAGGTAGTTCAATTAATGTATCAAGCAGTACGGATGGAATAGTATATACAGTAAATAGTTTAAAGAAAAATTTTGATAAGACGTTGGTTTTACTTCATGAGCGTTTATTCAATCCAAAGTTTAGTGAAAGTTCTTTTGACCGCATTAAAAAACAGACCTTACAATCTTTCAAACAGCAAAAGTCTCAGCCTGCTACCGTAGCAGATATTGTATTTGCCAAACTAAATTATGGCCCAAATCATATTTTAGGAATTGATGAAGGAGGAACAGAAGCAACAGTAAAAAATATAACGCTAGCGGATATTGAGAATTATTATAACAACTATATGACATCTCAGGATGCTAAAGTTGTGATAGTTGGCGACATTACACAAATGGAGGTTTTACCAAAGTTGTCATTTTTGGATAGGCTGCCTAACAAAAAGATCATGCTTGCAAAAGTTACTGCTTCCCCGGCCATCGATAAAACAAAAATTTATCTGGTTAACGTACCTAAAGCAGCACAAACTGAGTTTCGTGTAGGTTATGCAACAGGTTTAAAATATGATGCAACAGGAGATTATTACAAATCATATTTAATGAACTGGCCTTTAGGAGGAAGCTTTAACAGCCGGTTAAATTTAAATTTGCGTGAAGATAAAGGTTGGACGTATGGAGCAAGAAGTAGTTTTAGCGGAGATGAATATTCCGGAGGATATGAATTCAGTTCAGGCATAAGAGCAAGTGCAACCGATAGTGCCTTGGCAGAGGTGATTAGAGAAATGAAAGGCTATTTGCAGACAGGGCCAAAAGATGATGAACTTACATTCATGAGAAGTGCAATTGGGCAAAGTGATGCCTTGCGTTATGAAACCGGGCCACAAAAAGCACAATTCATCCGCAGAATTTTAGATTACAATTTACCTGCTAATTATGTAGACGTTCAGAATAATATTTTAAAAGGAATGACAAAAGCGCAAATGCAAGCTTTTGCAAAACAATATTTAAATCCTGATAAAATGAACATCTTATTGGTGGGAGATAAAAAACTAATATTACCTGGTTTGCAAAAAATGGGATATGAAGTTGTAGAGTTAGATGCAGATGGAAATCTGGTGAAGTAAGAATAATTTTCAATTATAAAAAAGGTTGTCTTGATAAGGCAGCCTTTTTTTGTTTGTTAGATCCGTGTTACTATTATATTGAATACATATGAGTTGAAACGAAATTATTTTTAAATGGTAAACTTGCCTTGATGCTCAACAGCAAATTCAATTAACTCCTCCAATGGAATACCGCAGCGGTTGGCTGCGTCGTTAAGATCATCACGGGAAACGCCAGCAGCAAATGCTTTATCTTTTAATCGTTTTTTTACTCCCTTTACATCCATACCTTCATACCCATTAGGCCTCATTAATGAATAAGCATGAATAAAGCCACTTAGTTCATCAAATGCG
>DASYOS010000009.1:0-24316 GCA_036007525.1 Chitinophagaceae bacterium
AGTATCAAAACAATGGCAAAAAACCAAACCAAGCCTTTAAGTCTCATGTATTAAATTTTAGAAGTTGGCAAAGATAAGGTTTTGAGGCTGAATGTTGATAGTCATTTTAGAAGTTTTGGAATCATTACTAGATTACAAAATTGATTTTTGGGAGTTGCTTTTGTATATTTTTGACCTCATGAAATATAATATTGCAAAGTTCTATACGTTTCTGCTCTTAACATGCCTAATCTCATGCAATCCTGTAAAAAAAATGCAAACTACAAACATAATTCAGGAAACCCCTAAAACTCCCACGATAGTTTTAGCTGACGGAGCAAAAACGAATGCTTTTTTAGAGAATATTTTAAAAAAATATCCGAAATATTTTGATAGTGTACTTGCAAACAGAAAAGCATGGAATGTGCAGATCATTTATACCCAAATAGACAGGGATAAAAATAATTTGGCAAAGCTTACTAATTATTATTTTAATGTAAACCCTGCTAAATATTTTTACCCGGCATCTACGGTAAAGCTGCCTACTGCCATACTTGCTTTACAGCGGCTAAATGAATTAAAGGCTACCGGCATTAACAGGAATACTACAATGGTAACTGAAAATGCATACAGCGGCCAAACACCGGTTTATAACGATCCCACCACAATTGATGGCAGGCCAAATATTGCAAGTTATATAAAGAAAATATTTTTAGTGAGTGATAATGATGCACAAAACAGGCTATATGAATTTTTAGGACAGGAATATTTGAACGGACAATTGCATAATAAAGGATATAAAGAGGTCCAAATTCTGCACAGGTTGCAAATTGCATTAAGCGAAGATGAGAACAGGCATACGAATCCGATCAAATTTTTGGATGCTAATAATAAAATTTTATACCAGCAACCGTTAGCATTTAATCAAACCCAATATGCGGTAAGAAATGATTCATTGGGAAACACTTATTACAAAGGCAACGAGTTAATAGTTGCGCCCATGAATTTTGCAAAAAAAAATAGAATAAGCCTGGAATCTCTTCACAATATTCTGCGTAGCGTAATATTTCCATATTCAGTTTCTCCAGATCAGCGTTTTAACCTAACGCCTGATGATTTAAAATTTTTATATCAATATATGTCGCAGTATCCGCCGGAAACAGTTTTTCCTTCTTATGATACCGCCAGTTACCAAGAGGCTTATGGAAAATTTTTATTGTATGGAGCACAAAAAGGTAGCCTGCCAAAAAATATTAGAATCTTTAATAAGATAGGAGACGCTTATGGCCATATGTTGGATGTAGCATACATTGTTGACTTTGATAAAAAAATAGAGTTCTTTTTATCTGCTGAAATCTATTGCAATAAAGATGGTGTTATGAATGATGACAAATATGATTATGAAACCATTGGCTATCCTTTCATGAAAAATTTAGGTAAGGTAATTTATGATTATGAAGCTGGTAGAAGACGATCTTATGCTCCTGATCTTTCTCAATTTAAAATTGTGTATGATAAATAAGAGTCTGACCTTCCCGGGCTGACTCGCTTTAATTTTATTTGTCAGACTGAGACCGTCAGACAAAAAAACTATTTTTGCCGATAAATTTTTTACATGCTTCTTTCATCACTCTTATCAAGATTCTCAGAACCTGAAACGCTGAAGATGGCAAAGTTGGGTAGGGAGTTAACAGCGAAAGGGATTAATATTATTGGTCTTAGTTTGGGCGAGCCTGATTTTGATACGCCTCAGCATATTAAAGATGCTGCTAAAAAAGCTATTGATGAAAATTGGAGTCATTATCCGCCTGTTGCCGGTTATCTTGAGGTACGTGAGGCAATATGTAATAAATTAAAAAGAGATAATGATCTTAATTACACGCCAGAACAAATTGTTGTAGGAACGGGCGCAAAGCAATGCATTGCCAATACAGTTTTAAGCATTGTGGATGACGGGGATGAAGTAATTATTCCAACCCCATACTGGGTTAGTTATTCAGCTATTGCCGGCTTAGCAAAGGGCGCTGTAAAGTTTGTAAATACAACGGCGGAAAATGGTTATAAAATAACTCCTGAAGAATTAGAATCTGCTATTACTTATAAGACAAAGCTTTTCATCTTTTCATCTCCATGCAATCCTACGGGTGTTGTTTATACAAGAGAAGAATTAAAAAAATTGGCAGATGTATTTGAAAAATTTCCACGCATTTTTATTATCAGTGATGAAATTTATGAGTATATAAATTTTGTTGGCAAACATGAAAGTATTGCACAATTTGAATCTTTAAGAGATAGGATAATTATAATAAATGGTTTAAGCAAAGGCTTTGCAATGACGGGTTACAGGCTTGGTTATAGTGCTTCCTCATTGGAGATTGCAAAAGCATGTGATAAAGTACAGGGACAATTTACAAGTGGTGCTAATGCAGTTACACAAAGGGCAGCAATTGCTGCGTTAAATTCTTCATTAGAACCCACAGAAGAAATGGTAAAGCAATTTAAACTTAGAAAGCAAAGGGTGATGGAACTATTAAAAGATATTCCTATGATAAAATGTATTGAGCCCGATGGTGCATTTTATGTTTTTCCTGAGGTAGATAAATATTTTGGTAAAAAATATAATGAGCAGGTTATTAAAGACGCTGATGACTTGTGTATGTATCTTTTAAATGAGGCCAATGTTTCCACTGTTACAGGTAAAGCATTCGGAGAGCCAAAGTGCATCCGGGTATCATTTGCTAATAGTATGGAAAATATAGAAGAAGGATTTAGGAGGATAAAAGACGGACTGGAGAAGTTGAAATGATCAGAGTTTTTGCAATGCTGATTTTGTTAATTCATTATCAATATTTCCTGTGTTTAATGTAGATGCAGGTTCAAAAAGCAAAACATGTACTTCATCGTCCGCTACGGGTTTATGTTCTACTCCTTTAGGGACAATTATAAATTCACCTTCTTTTATTGTAACTGTTTTATCTCTGAATTCAATTTTTAGCAAGCCTTTTATAACAAGAAATAATTCATCCTCATTATCATGTGAATGCCAAATAAATTCTCCTTTTAACTTTCCTGCCTTTACCTGCTGCCCGTTTAATTCACCTATAATTCTTGGACTAAAATAATCTGAGAACAATGAAAATTTTTCTGCAATATTTATGACATCCATATTTAATTTTGAACTTTACAAAGATCAAGAATTTTGTGATGTATTTCCAACACCTGGGGAATTACCATTTGTTTCTCATCATTCATAATTACAAAATTGCATAGGTTTATTTTTGCTTCTTCATCCATTTGTTGGTTTATTCTTGCCATTGCCTGATCTTTTGAAATATTATCTCTTTTTAGTGTTCTTTGTAGCCGAAGCTCCAACGGAGACTTTACGCCAATTACATAGTCAAGCGATTTATCAGCACCACTTTCAAATATTAGTGCAGCTTCTTTAATTGCATAAGGCGAGGTTTGTTGTTTCATCCATTCAGCAGCATCATGCAAAGTTGCAGGGTGTACAATTGAATTTAATAGCTCAAGTTTTTTTTCATCTTTAAATACAATTTCTGCAAGATATTTTCTATCCAGTTTGCCTTCAGGATAAACTTCTTTGCCAAAAGCATTCTTTACCGCAGCTTTTACTTTTCCATCCTCATTCATTAATTTTTTAGAAGACGCATCAGCATAGTAAACAGGAATACCGAGCACTTCAAAAATGTGCGCTATAGTGCTTTTGCCACTGCCTAGGCCGCCTGTTAAACCGATACGTAACATTTGATGTAAGATATACGATGCAAGAAGTACGATGTTAAACTGGTGAATTTACATATGGAATCTATAAATCTGCTAAATCATTTAGTTCTAAGTATAAATTTAGGCACCTACATCGTACATCCCACATCTAACATCGTAAATAAAAATCCTATTTCTTAACCTCTGCCACCGGCTTATTAATATTTGCCGTCCATTCCATGCTAACAGCGGCTTTTTCAATCTTAATATAGCTTCCGGGATTTATTTCCAGCTGCATGGTGCCATCATCATTTACCTTATTCACAGTGCCATGTATGCCGGCAATCGTAACCACTTTATCTCCCTTTTGCAGATTTAGTAAAAAGTTTTTTTGAAGTTTTGCTTTTTTTGCCTGCGGACGAATCATGAACATCCAAAAAACAAGCATCATTAATCCTAAAAAAATAAATTGGAATCCTCCACCGCCTTTATCACCTTGTCCCATCATTAAAAAAACCATAGCTAAATTCATCATGTGTGTTTTATATTATATGAAAATTATTTCTTTGCTGCAAGTACTTCTCCCCGTATCTCCAATGGTGGAAAAGCCGGAAATGCATTTGAGGTAACATTTATTTCTTTATGTGTGGTACCGACACGGCCCTGGCTGTTAAAAACTACTTTGATAAATCCTGTTTCTCCGGGCTTTATAGGGGCTTCTGGTTTTTCAGGCACAGTACAACCACAGCTCGCAGTAGCACTTGTTACTATCAAAGGGTTTTTACCTGTATTGGTAAATCGAAAGCTGTATTCAACCTTTTCTCCATCGGTAACTTTGCCGAAATTGTATACAGGATCTAAAATTTGGACGGTTGTTGAATCCTTAAAAGTTTGAACAGAAGGATCAACTGCCTGAACATCTGTTTTAGTGTTATTATTTCTTCTTATATCGCAAGAAAACAAACCACTTGAGATAACCAGGAGCATCAAAAATTTACTCATTTATTAAAAATTTTTGCCAAAGATATTTATAAAGTACTGTTTCTGAAATTCTTCTTTTGAATTTTATTCTGAGATAAAAGTTCTTTATGAATATTATCAAGAATCCCATTTACAAAATGCCCGCTTTGAGGAGTGCTGTATTCCTTAGCAAGGTCAATATATTCGTTTATGGTAACTTTTGGAGGAATAGTTTCAAAAAACAGGAGCTCACACACACCCATTTGCATCAGTATCATGTCTAAAGCTGCAATTCTCTCCACATCCCAGTTCTTAAGTTTAGGTTTAATGATCTCCAGGCAATATCCTTTTTTATCCAGAACACTGTTTAAAAGATCTTTGGCAAAATCCGATTTTTCTTTTGTCAGCATTTCACCAAAATTGAATGCCGAAGGTTTTTGAAAAAAATTGTCCATTAGCGTAACCATCATATCGGCATCATCATCCCAGTGAATAAAATTTTCTTCAATATGACTTATAAAGTCCTCGTCGGGCAGCATTAAGGTACTGAAAATAAATTCCAGCATTTTCTTTTCAGATTTTTTATCTCTGCCTTGTATTGAAGTGTAAGTTTTATATGTTTCTGATTCTGTTAAAGCCTGGTATGTCTTTTTTATTACTTCCTTATCTGTAAGACTGGCGATTTTATAATCGGACACTGCTTGTTTAAATGTGCTGTCTCCAAGTATAGACCATACTAATTCATTGCCTGCAATTTTTGTATTAATATTTAAATCACCTTTTGTAGGTAGGTGTTTATTGGCTTTTTGTGATGCATCCATCTCAGCATATCGGGCAACTTCTGTAATAAAGAATACCAGGAAAGTAAATAATTGCCTGGAATGTTCCAGATTTTTCTCTAAAATCTTTAATGGTTCGCCGGGTTTAGTTTCATTATCCATTGATTCAATGGAATAAAGCGTTTGCATAACTTTTACCCTGATATTTCTTCTGCTAATCATTACCTAAAGAACTTTAGTAGGCGCAAAGATAGCTTTCAAAGCTTTAACTGTTAAAATGAAAAATTGTCGCATACTAACGATATAGAACTGCCAACTGGCGCAGATTCCTGTCATCTAATCTGAATTAACGGCTTTGGTATAAAAATTCGTGTACATTTGCAACCCAATAAAAAATTAAAAATTAAATTATGGCTAATAAAAATTTTGAACTCTTTGATGACAGGGTTCTTGTAAAACCTAATGAAGCTGAAGAAAAATCTTCTGGTGGTATCATCATCCCGGATACTGCGAAAGAAAAACCTCAGAAAGGCAAGGTAATAGCAGTAGGTAAAGGTAAGCATGCTGAACAAACCGGAAACTTAATTCCATTGCAAATAAAAGCAGGAGATGTTGTTATGTATGGTAAATACGGTGGAACTGAAATAAATCTTGATGGTGTAGACTATCTTATAATGAGAGCTTCAGATATTTTAATGAAAGTAAACTAATTAATTTTTAACCTGTCCCGATATTTCGGGATTTCTAATCAAAATAAATTATGTCAAAACAAATATTCTTTGATATTGATGCCCGAAATAAAATGAAAAAGGGTGTTGATACATTGGCGAATGCCGTAAAGGTAACCCTTGGGCCAAAAGGCCGTAACGTTGTTATAGAGAAAAAATTTGGTGCTCCAGGAATAACCAAAGATGGAGTTACAGTTGCCAAAGAAATTGAACTGGAAGACCCAATTGAAAATATTGGTGCTCAAATGGTGAAAGAAGTTGCATCTAAAACTGCGGATATTGCAGGTGATGGTACAACTACTGCAACTGTTCTTGCTCAATCAATAATTGGAGAAGGTTTAAAGAATGTTGCAGCAGGTGCAAATCCTATGGATCTTAAGCGTGGTATTGATAAGGCAGTTATTGCTGTAGTAAATCATCTTAAAAAGCAATCTCAAAAAGTTGGAGATAACAATGAAAAGATTGAACAGGTTGCATCTATCTCAGCAAATAACGATGCAACAATTGGTAAATTAATTGCCGAAGCAATGAAAAAAGTAGGCAAAGAAGGCGTTATCACCGTTGAAGAAGCAAAAGGAACTGATACTACAGTTGAAGTTGTAGAAGGTATGCAATTCGACAGAGGATATATTTCTCCATACTTTGTAACCAACAGCGAAAAGATGGAAGTTGAGTTGCAAAATCCCTACATTTTAATTTATGATAAGAAGATATCATCAATGAAAGATATTCTTCATATTCTTGAGAAAGTTGCTCAAAGCAGCCGGCCTTTATTAATTATGGCTGAAGATCTTGATGGTGAAGCTCTGGCAACATTAGTTGTAAATAAATTACGTGGTACGCTTAAAGTTGCTGCTGTAAAGGCACCGGGCTTTGGTGATCGCAGAAAAGAAATGCTGCAGGATATTGCTGTACTTACAAAAGGCATTGTTATCAGTGAAGAACAAGGTTACAAATTAGAGAATGCTGATCTTACTTATTTAGGTGAAGCATCTTCAGTAACTATTGATAAAGATAATACAACAGTTGTTGGGGGTAAAGGCGATAAGAAAGATATTACTGCAAGAGTAAATCAAATAAAAGCGCAGATTGAAACAACAACTTCTGATTATGATAAAGAAAAATTACAGGAGCGCCTTGCTAAATTAAGTGGGGGTGTGGCTGTTTTGTATATTGGTGCTGCAACAGAAATTGAAATGAAAGAAAAGAAAGACAGGGTTGATGATGCCTTACATGCAACAAGAGCTGCTGTTGAAGAAGGTATTGTACCGGGTGGTGGTGTTGCTTATATACGTGCAATCGACAGTCTTGAAGGTCTTAAAGGTTTGAATGATGATGAAACTACCGGTGTTCAAATTGTAAGAAGAGCAGTTGAAGAACCTCTTCGCCAAATAGTGGTAAATAGTGGTATTGAAGGTAGCATAGTTGTTCAAAAAATAAAAGACGGTAAAAAAGATTTTGGCTTTAATGCACGTACTGAAGTTTATGAAAATCTTTTTGCAGCAGGTGTAATTGATCCAACTAAAGTGGCAAGAATTGCGCTGGAAAATGCCGCTTCAATTGCAGGTATGTTATTAACTACTGAGTGTGTTATCTCTGATAAACCTAAAAAAGAAGATGCTCACAGCCACGCTCCAATGGGCGGCGGCGGAATGGGTGATATGGGATACTAATAAGATGATTGATTATAATAAAAACCCTCTGTAACAGAGGGTTTTTATTTTGACACTGTCTCGTCCTGAAAAAGTTGACTACATAGTCAACAAATAAGGAGCCATTAATAATTACTTTAACTCCACACGTCCCTTGCCTAAGTAATAATATTTATTAAGCGAATCTTTTATGTGTGCCGTATCTGAAAGCGGAAGCGTAAAAGGCTCTGCGACTTTATATATTACAGAGTCGGTAGTGTACATAATAACTGTATGTCCATATTCTTTCATTCTGTTATATGCTCTTAGAGCAGCTCTTTTATCGGCAGTCTTTTTAAAAACGATTTTAAAAGTGTAGTTATCGTTCGTTATTGCAGGCGCTATTGTGGTTTCTTTATTTAGAGCAACAGAATCTGTATTGTTTTGAACAGGCTGGGGTTTATTAACCTGTTCCGTATTTTTTTTCTGATAAAAGAAATAGTATGCCGCCCATGCTCCAAGGGCAAGTAGTAAAATGGTAACAATTATTAATACAGGCTTTGTGTAGTTATTTTTTGTTTCCGCATTATAATCTGGAAATAAGCCGGATTTTTCTTCGCTTTCATTAGCTTTTAAAGCCTTTGGTGCTTCTATTTTTGGTGTAGTGAATTGTCCCGGAATAAAAAATAATTCCCCCGATTGTGCTTTGTCTAATGTTCCTAAACCTTCAATAGTAAAAGGTTTTCCAATATTTAAAAATTGTCTTCCCAACATTAAAAAAGAATCGAGGTCAGACGAAGCCAGTGGTTTTATTTTTTTAGTATTTTGTACTATTGCGTCTATAAGTCCTTCATCTTCTACTGCTCTGGGATCATACTCAAAGGAAAGAGCATTCTCAGGGATTATCATTCCTTTATCAGCATCTACAGGCAGTGAAACAGAACTATCAAGGTTAAAACTACCTATGCCTTGTAATGTAATTTTCTTTTTATTATACAACTGATGAACCAGAACCTGCTCAATTTTCACAATAGAATATTTAAAGGTGGCAAACCTACCTATAATTGGTCAATTAGCAAAACTCATTAAACTATACACTTGATGATTAAGGAACAATAAGATGAGTTCGTATTTTTGCAAGATGATCACTGATCAGGAACAGCTTTTTATTAGTTATTGGGAATTGAACAAGGATAAACAAAAGAAAGCATTTTATCGGCTTGCAATTGGTTTGCCGGTGGGGCTTATTTTTGCATTACCTGTTTTGCTAACTGTAATATTTCACGATTGGTACAAGCGTATGGTATTTATTTCGTCTTCACAAATCATTATAATTTTAATTACTGTTCTGGGCATAGCGGTGTTTTTTGCACTCTTTCGTATGAAATTTAAATGGGAAGAAAATGAACAGAGATATAAAGAGTTAAAGTTTAAGCAAACTAAACCTGAGCTATCCGGGATGTAAATTTTAATTTCTTATTTTGCAAAAAACTTTAATAAATGAAAAACATTCTTCTATGCGTTATTTTCCTTTCTGCTTTCAGTGTTTCATGTTCAAAAAAAGATGACGCATGTAATTTCAACGACTCAAATGTGGTAGCACCTGCAAGTGAAGTTGCCAATGTTCAGGCTTATCTTACTGCAAATAGTATAATTGCTACGCAACATTCATCAGGATTTTTTTACAAAATAACCCAGACTGGTTCTGGTCAATCGGTTGTAAATCTTTGTTCAAAAATTAATATAAAGTATACCGGCAAATTAACCAACGGAACCGTGTTTGATCAAACTGCTGCCGGAGCATCAGCAAACTTCACGCTGGGCCAATTAATTGTGGGGTGGCAAAAAGGAATTCCTTTGATAAGCTCAGGTGGAAAGATCACATTATACATCCCTCCATCACTTGGGTATGGTAGCTCACCAACAGGAACTATACCTGCTAATTCAATATTGATATTTGATATTGAACTCATAGGGGTTTCATAATTCTTTTTATAAATTCGTTTTCCAGTGAGACTATTTGCTTTCATGTAACTTTGCTTTACATGAGTCACGAAGCAATATCAGTATTCGATATGTTTAAGATAGGTATTGGCCCTTCCAGCAGCCATACTTTAGGCCCATGGCGGGCTGCAGGTATGTTTTTACAATCACTTCAAAATAAAAATTCGTTATCTGATGTGCAAAGCATTGAAGTGTTACTATACGGCTCTCTTGCAAAAACAGGTGTTGGTCATGGTACTGATATTGCTGTACAACTTGGGTTAAGCGGTTACGATCCGGTTACTTTTGATGTTAATAATATCAATGCAAAAGTCAATGATATTAAAGCTATGAAAAAAATATTGCTAAATGGAAAACATGAAATTGACTTTGATCCCAATGAAGACATAGAATTTCTTTTTAGTGAAACGCTTCCTTATCATCCTAATGCATTAACTTTTTTGGCAGCATTAAAAAATGGAGAACATATTGCTGAAACTTTTTATTCCATCGGCGGTGGATTTGTAACCAAAGAGAAAGAAACTGCTAATAATACAGAATGGGCAGATGGCAGTGCTCCGCCTGAAATAATTCTTCCTTTTCCTATTAATGATGCTGACGAACTATTGCATTGGTGTATGAAAACCGGGTTGAATATTAGCGAAGTAGTAGTTGAAAATGAAAATACCTGGCGGAGTGAAGCTGAAACCAAAAAAGGATTGCTTAGCATTTGGCAAGTAATGAAAGATTGTATTTACCGGGGTTGCCATACGGAAGGTATTTTACCCGGCGGGCTAAATGTAAAACGCAGAGCAGCGGCATTAAATAAAAAACTTCTGAAAGAAAAAACTTACGAAGATTTTGATTCGTGGGTAAAGCAAATTAAAGAAGGTGGAAATAACTTTCAGTACATTCTGGATTGGGTTAGTTGTTTTGCCTTAGCCGTTAATGAAGAAAATGCAGCCTTTGGAAGGGTTGTAACAGCGCCTACCAATGGCGCTGCAGGCGTTATCCCTGCAGTGTTAGCTTACTATATAATTTTTAATGTTTTAGCCGATCAGGATAAAGAAGACAAAGTGATACAATTTTTATTAACTGCAGCTGAGGTAGGAAGTATATTTAAAAAAGGAGCAACTATTTCTGCAGCAATGGGAGGGTGCCAGGCAGAGATCGGCGTTTCTTCTTCTATGGCTGCTGCTGCATTAACTGAGTGTATGGGCGGAACACAGCGACAGGCTTTGATGGCAGCAGAAATTGCAATGGAGCATCATCTCGGTATGACATGCGATCCCATACAAGGCCTTGTACAAATACCATGTATTGAAAGAAATACAATGGGAGCTATAAAAGCTATAACTGCCAGCCAGCTTGCCTTACAAAGTGCACCTGATTATGCTAAAGTAAGTCTTGATGGTGTAATAAAAACCATGTGGGACACCGCAATGGACATGAACAATAAATACAAAGAAACTGCGGATGGCGGCTTAGCAATAAATGTTCCATTGAGTTTAAGTGAGTGCTAAGTTAAATTCCATACTTTCTCTTTACATCCCTATCTGTTTCTCTTGCCTTAATGGTTTCTCTTTTATCAAATATCTTTTTACCTTTGCCTAAACCTATTTCAATTTTTGCAAACCCTTTTTCACTGATAAATATTTTTAGGGGTATAATTGTAAAACCTTTCTCTTTAATTTGGTTTTCCAGTTTTCGTAATTCCTTTTTATTTAGCAATAACTTTCTTTCCTGCATTGGCTCATGGTTATTAATATTGCCAAAATTATATTCCGCGATGTGCAGGCTTTTTACATACAACTCTCCCTTATCAAAAATGCAATAGCTATCGTTAAAACTTACTTTGCCTGAACGGATGGATTTTATTTCAGTTCCCTGCAAAACCATACCGGCAATATATTTTGCTTTAAAGGCGTATTCGTAATATGCTTTTCGGTTGCTGAGTTCCATTGGTGTGCCAGATACATAAAGTTTTAAACCTTATATATCTTTTGTAGAATTAATTTTTAAACAGCACTAAGAGTTGCGTTAATTTTTCTTTGAGTTCTTTTCTATGCACAATAAGATCTAAAAAGCCATGCTCTAAAATAAATTCGCTGCGTTGAAAACCCGGAGGTAGATCTTTTTTAATTGTTTCTTTAATAACCCGTGGCCCCGCAAAACCAATCAATGCCTCAGGCTCGCCCATTATTATATCACCCAACATAGCAAATGAAGCAGTAGTGCCTCCAAAAGTAGGGTCAGTACATAAAGAGAAATATGGAATTTTTGCGTCAGACAGCTGAGATAATTTCCCCGAGGTTTTTGCAAGTTGCATTAAAGAAAAAGCGCTTTCCATCATTCTTGCACCACCACTTTTATTAATGATCAGAAATGGAATTTTATGTTCCATGGAATAGTCACATGCCCTTGCTATTTTTTCTCCCATAACACTGCCTAAACTACCTCCAATAAATTCAAAATCCATACAGGCAACAACCAAATCATGCTCATTTATTTTTCCATGAGCAACAGTAATTGAATCATGAATACTTGACTTAGCATAGGTTTCATCAAGCCGCTGTTGGTAAGGTTTTAAATCAACAAATCCCAAAAAATCTTTTGACTTTATATTGGCGAACAGTTCAGTGTATTTATCATCGTCAAATAAAATATCGAAATATTCTTCACTTCCAATGCGATGATGATGTTCGCATTTAGGGCAAACAAATAAATTTTCTCTAAGGTCTGAAACTGTTAGCATTAATTTGCAAGAAGGGCATTTAGTCCATAAGCCATCAGGTGCTTCTTTTTTATCTCTTGTAGAAGTAGTAATATTTTTCTTTATCCTTCTAAACCACCTGCGCCTGGTTTCTTCAGTTTCACCTTCTTCACCTGCAAGGTTTGCATCAAAATCTTCTTCTTTTTTTGTGCTCATAACTTACAAGTTTATGCCACTGTAATATCTTTATCTAAATATACATCTTGTGTAGCATGTAATAGTTCAATACCATCCTTCATTGGTTTTTGAAAGGCTTTTCTTCCCATTATCAATCCCATACCACCTGCACGTTTATTTATAACAGCAGTTGTTATAGCTTCCTGCATATCAGATTCACCCATACTTTCACCACCACTATTTATCAGGCCAACTCTTCCAGCATAGCAATTTAAAACCTGGTACCTGCAAAGGTCTATAGGATGATCGCTGGTTAATTTTTCATACACAAGCTTGGAAGTTTTACCGTGTTTGGTGACAAGGTAACCTCCATTGTTTGTGGGCATTTTCTGTTTAATAATATCAGCCTGAATAGTAACACCCAAATGATTTGCCTGCCCTGTTAAATCTGCACTGGTATGATAATCCACACCGTCTACTTTAAAGGCATTATTACGTGTATAACACCAGAGAATGGTACACATTCCTAATTCGTGAGCCAATTCAAAAGCTTCGGCTACTTCTTTTAATTGCCTTGTGCTTTCTGCACTGCCCCAGTAAATTGTTGCTCCTACGCCAACAGCTCCCATATTCCAGGCGCTTTTTACAGTACCAAACATTGTTTGATCAAATTTATTTGGATAGCTTAAAAATTCGTTATGATTTATTTTGACGATAAATGGGATTTTATGTGCATACTTCCGGCTCGTTATGCCAAGCACACCAAATGTAGAAGCCACTCCATTGCATCCGCCTTCAACAGCCAATTTAATAATATTTTCGGGATCAAAATAGATGGGGTTGGGCGCAAATGAAGCGCCTGCACTGTGTTCAATTCCCTGGTCAACAGGAAATATTGAACAATGTCCTGTTCCTCCAAGCCGGCCATGATCTAATAATGTTTGCAAGCTTTGTAATACCCTGTTACTGCGATTGCTATTCACCCAAATATCAGTTACATGATTAGGAGAAGGCAATGTAATTGTTGATTTATCGATGGTTGTACACTTATGGTTTAATAAGGAATCAGCTTTATCACCAAGAAGTTCTATAATTTTTTTTGAAGCCATTCTAAACAATTTTAAGATGTGTGCAAACGTACTGAAAATGTCTGAACCATGATTTATGGGATTAAAAGATTATGGGATTTGCATTTCAATTTATTTAAATATCTGATACTGTTTTTACCAGTATGATTTAATGACCTATTGACGTAATGATTTTAATAAATTATTAAAATAATCCGGTGCAAGTAGCATCCTGCTTCCATACCAGCTGAACATTTCTCCATCAACTAAAATAATTTTCTTATCTGGAAGAATTTCTTTCAATTTATCAATATGTTTCTTTTTAAAAGGGTAGGGCTCAGAGGAAAGTAAAATCAGTAGGTAATCTGAATCCCGCAATTCATTCAATGTAATTTCAGTGTAACGCGTTCTATTTTCAAAAAAATTTTGCAGGCCGCAATACTTCATCATATCATTTATAAAAGTATTTCTGCCAATCGTCATGTAAGGTTTTTGCCAGATGAGATAAGTAGTTTGTGGTTTGTAGTTTGTGGTTTGTAGTTGGGAGAAATTCATTTTAATTTGTGTAATTAGTGTTTTAGCTTCGGTTGTTTTGTGCGTTAGTTCTCCCACATCTTTTATCATTAACAATGCATCCTCCAGGTTATTTACATCGCTAACCCAGACATTAAATTCATTGGCCAGTTCCTCAATCTGCTCTTTTACATTTTCTTCTTTGTTAGCAATTACCAGTTCGGGCTGTAATTTTTTTATAAGGTCGATATTTAGGCTTTTTGTGCCGCCCACTCTTGTTTTGTTTTTAAACCACTCCTGCGGATGGACACAAAATTTTGTGATGCCGATCACTTCTTTATCCAAACCAAAATAATAAAGCAATTCTGTTTGTGAAGGGACTAAAGAAATTATTTTTTGCGGAGAGTGTTTAAAATGTTGTGCAGAAGTGATGATCATCTTAGCTAATAATTAAATAATTATTTATTTCAATATAAGTTAACAATTCGAAATCAAATTTATGGGTATTATAAAAGATATTGCAGAAGAAGAACACTTATAAAATTATTCCTAAGAAAGATCTCCATTGGTAACATTTCATAAAATTTTGTTGGCAAAATATATTTTAATTTTTCTTTTTACTACCTGCATATTCCAGGTGTCCACTCTTTCCCAGGAAAGAAAGCTTATCTATGATGTGATGAGGAATGGAAAAGTTATAGGTAAAATAAATTTCACAGAACTGATCCAGGGGCAAAAAAAATTTCTAAGCATGACCTCTGATGTGAAAACGAGATACGTTTTGGCATTCTCCGATGAAACATCGGAAGCCGCAGGGTTTGATAAAGGAGTAATGGTCTATTCATCATTTCATCAAAAGCAAACGGGCTCTAATGAAACTACCAAAACAACAATTGCTTCAGGAAAATCTTATAAATTAACAGATAATGGGAAGTCAAAATTGGTAAGCCTGCCCCCAATCCGGTACAACATGCTTTTGTTATATACTGATATTCCGAAGACGATATCTAAAGTGTATTCTGCAAATTTTCAAAAGATGTTGGACGTTAAAAAAATTGAAGAAAACAAATACAGACTAACCTTACCGGATGGGAAATTCAATTATTACACCTATACAAATGGTATATGCACTAAAGTTGAAATAATACGTAGCTTATTTACGCTGCAATTTGTATTGAGAGAGAAATAGAATGTTTACTTATTTCACTAAGCTTTGTATTATATCATACTTTGTAATGATATGATAATTGCCACTATCATCTTTACTTAGTACAGCGCCTGTTTCTTTGGAAATTAAATTGCTTAAGCGCTCAACCGGAGTATCAAAAGGTACAACGGGATAAGCCTTCTCCATTACACTTTGCACCTGTTCATTTTTTATTTCGGGGTTGGATAATATTTTTCTAAATAACCCGCTTTCACTTAATGAGCCAACAATTCCTTCTCCATTCATTACGGGAATATTCTCGATATCATATTTTTTCATGAGTTCAATAACTTCTGCCACAGTTTGTTTTGGTTCAATTGTTACCAAACGTTTTGTACCACGACCGCCAACAAGATCTTTAAAAGTTTTTACATCTAAAAAACCTCTTTCCATCATCCACTGGTCGTTATATACTTTGGCTACATAGCGGCTGCCATGGTCACAAAAAACAACAACCACAACATCATCTTTTTTAAATTCTTTTTTTAACTGCATTATACCCTGCAAAGCACTGCCAGAACTGTATCCTACAAATATTCCTTCTTCTTTAGATATTCTTCTTGCCATTACAGCCCCATCTTTATCATTCACCAGCTCAAACTTATCTATCAAACTCATATCATAATTAGCGGGAACAAAATCTTCTCCTATGCCTTCGGTTATGTAAGGATGAACTTGCTTCATATCAATCTCACCTGTTTCATGATATTTTTTTAATAAGGAACCATATACATCAACAGCTAATATTTTTATTGCAGGATTTTTTTCTTTAAGAAATTTTGCAGTGCCTGTTATGGTGCCTCCCGTTCCTGTAGCAATTACCAAATGCGTAATTTTTCCATCAGTTTGTTTCCAAATTTCCGGTCCCGTGGTTTCATAATGAGCTTCCCGATTAGCAAGATTATCATATTGATTCATATGAAATGAATTGGGCGTCTCCTTTGCCAATCTTGCTGCAACAGAGTAATAACTTCTGGGGTCTTCTGGTTGTACATTGGTTGGGCAGATTATAACTTCTGCGCCAACAGCTTTTAATATATCAGCCTTTTCTTTTGATTGCTTATCAGTCGTTACAAAAATACATTTGTAACCTTTTACGCATGCCGCTAGTGCCAAACCCATGCCCGTATTGCCTGATGTGCCTTCAATAATAATTCCCCCAGGGTTCAATTTACCTGACTTCTCAGCTTCTTCAACCATCTTTAAAGCCATGCGGTCTTTAATGGAATTGCCGGGATTAAAATATTCCACCTTCGCCAATACAGTACAAGGAAGATCTTTAGTGATCTTATTTAATTTTATAAGAGGAGTGTTGCCAATGGTTTCTAAAATGCTGCTAAGCCACATAAATAGTATTTGTGGCAAAGGTAGAAAAACCTTTTAAGACACTTTAAAAATTGCGATTATACTGTTCTGTCTACATACTTCGTATGATGCACTTCAACTTTTGTATGCCGCCTGTGAAAAAGCAAAAGTATAGTGCCTAATAATGTTGCCCATAATCCAATGCCAACAGTTTTTATTACTGTCATGGGATCATCTGACCCAAAATACCTGGCTTTATTGGTTAGCATTATATAACCCCAGTATACTAGAGCAATTACAGCAAAAAATGTAAAAAAGATAGCAAGAAAACCTGGTAAAACGTTCAAGCTGTGCAAAAGCATAAACAATCCTGCTACGGGAAATATAAGCCAAAGCAAAACTATTTTGTCTGATGATGCAGTAGCTCTCACAGCATCAAACAGCGACCCTGTATTCATTGAAAAGAATGGTAAAAAAAATCCTGCCAAAAGTATTAAGCCACCCCAAAATCCTGCATCTTTATAAAATTCGTTAACTGTTTTCCTTGTTGTGTAATCTTTCCTTATGTCTGCAGAATGAGTTACAACTCTTTCTGTTCTTACAGGTTCTGTCACAACTCCTTTTACCATTACCGGCTCCGTTCTCACAGGTTCAATAATCACTGGCTCTGTCCTTACTGGTTCGGTTACCACGGTTTGCGTTCTAATAGGCTCTGATCTTAGAGATTCGTCAGTTGTATTTACAACAGGTATAGTTACCCCGCAGGCCGGGCAAAATTTACTATCTACCGGTAATTCTTTGCCGCAGTTTGAACAGTATATCATATGGTTAAGTTTAGATATTAAAAATAGCAATTATTTATAAACCTGAATGAAAATAATTATTTTTTGTAAGGATATTTTTTTTGCCACAGATTGCGGGATTAACACGGATTAAAAATACAGGTATATAATCTGTGAAGATTCGTGTAATCCCGTGGAGGTAGTTATTTTATTTTCTTAAAGCCTCCAAAGCCTTTTTTACCATGGCATCTTCGGCATTACTTACCTCATACAAACCCTGGTTACCCCAAACTTGCCGGGCAGTTAATATTTTGATTTGTTTTGAGATCGCTGCTCTTTCTTTACTTCCAAGCTTATCAGTATTGATAGAATCTTTAGCAGCAAATACTTTAAAACTAGTCCAGGCAGCTTCATCTACAGAATAACTTTTTTGAAATTGTATCGCAGATGTATAAGCTGTAAATTTATTTTTATTAGCAAGATAATTTCTATAAACAAATTTATTTATGGTACCTTTTGTATATATTTTTCTTGTTTCAGCATTTAAACCTGATGTATCCACTGCAACAAAAATGTCAGGCGTAATTCCGCCTCCGCTGTAAACAATTTTACCTGTTTTGGTTTTGTAGGCTTTACCATTTGTATGTTTTATAGAGTCAAAGTATAATAACTCTCCATCATGCATTCGGTTTATCATATCCTCATTGTAAACTTTAGTTCCTGAGCTATAAGATTTCTGTATGCTTCGTCCCAGCGGAGTGTAATATCTTGCAACCGTTAACCGCAAGCCCGAGCCATCGCTCAACTCATATTGGTCTTGTACCAAACCTTTACCAAAAGTTCTTCTCCCTATTATTTCAGCACGGTCCCAATCCTGCAATGCTCCGATTAAAATTTCACTTGCAGAAGCAGAGCCTTCATTTGCAAGAACAACCACTTTTCCTTTTTCAAAAATGCCCTCTTTTTCACAGCGATATTCTTTTTTAGGAGCATGTGCACCTTCAATATAAGTAATAAGTTTATTCTCGCTTAAAAATTCATCCGCAATATTTGTAGCCTGGGTTAATATACCGCCCCCATTATCTCTAAGATCAAGTATCATACTTTTCATTCCCAGCTTTTGCAACTTTAATGTTGCATCCATAAATTCTTTATATGTTGTTTCCGCAAATTTATTTAGCCTTATATATCCTACGCTGTCAGTAACCATATAAGCCGCATCAAGACTGTATAGGTGAATCATACCCCGAATAATTGAAAAATGCTTTTGCTCATTTCCTCTAAGAATAGTTATTTCTGCTTTCGTACCTCCTTTACCCCGTAAAAGACTTTGTATTTTAGCGGTGTTAATTTTGTTACCTGCAACAATGGAATCACCAACTTTTAACAATTTATCTCCTGGCTGAATGCCTGCTTTATCTGATGGACCATCTTTAATAACATTAAGTACATTAATTGTATCGCTGAAAATGTTATACTCCACGCCAATCCCTGAAAACCCTCCCTGAAGGTCTTCTTTAGCGCTTTGAAGTTGAGCCGCCGGGAGAAAAACAGAATGAGGATCAAGTTTGCTCAATATAGCTTCAATGGCAGCATCTCCCAGTGAGTCAGAATTTTCTTTATCTACATATTTATTTTCAATAAGGTTGAGCACTTCCTGAACAGGCCTGCGTTTTTCAGTAGAGAATATCCCTATAGCCGGCATATTGCCTTTGATTTTATATCCTATTATCATTCCGCCTATCATAACCAAACTAAAAAGCAAGGGCTGCCAAACCTGGAGTTTTTTATTCTGCATACTATTTCTAATTAAACTATTTTTATTTTGCGAATTTCACTAAATAAGCTGAGATAAATATGCCACTTATAAAATTGATTGCTGACAGCGGAGCAACAAAAACCGAATGGTGCCTTTTAAACGGCAGTAAAAAAACCATTTTTACAACACAGGGTATGAGTCCGTATTTCCTTTCTGCAGAACAAATGGAGAATATTTTAAAAGAAGAATTAAAGCCTAAAATAAAAGTGCAGCTGGATGAAGTATATTATTATGGTACAGGTTGCAGCAATCCTGGTAATGTAAAAATGGTTACTAAAGTTTTTAAAAAGATTTTTCCTGAAGCAGCAGTTGCTGTTGATCATGATCTTATGGCAGCAGCCAAAGCCTTATGTGGTAATCAAAAAGGTATTGCGTGCATTTTAGGCACGGGCTCAAACTCATGTTATTACAACGGAAAAAAAATAGTAAAGAATAGCCCCGGGCTTGGATTTGTTTTAGGCGATGAGGGAAGCGGAGCCTATCTGGGTAAAAAAGTAATTCAATATTATTTATATAACACTTTTGATGAAGACCTGCGTGCAAGATTTGATGCAAAATTTGTTACAAATAGTACAGAAATTTTAAATGCAGTTTATAAAAAACCTTTGCCGAATCGCTATCTGGCATCTTATGCAATTTTTTTAGTAGAAAACAGGGGACACTACATGATAGAAAATATAATAGAAGATGGGTTGAATGACTTTTTTTTTAACCATGTTTATAAATACAAGGAAAGCTGGACATTGCCAGTTAATTTTGTAGGTAGTATTGCCTTTGGTTTTAAAGATGTGCTTATAGAGTTATGCAAATCTTATCAGTTACAATTAGGTAAGGTTATTAAAAAGCCTATGCAGGGATTGATAGAATACCATACCTATTAACTTCTTTGGAAGCCAGAGCTAGTTGATGAAAAGTAAAAAGCAAAATTATAATTAATAATAAAATGCCCTGTCGCTTATAAATTGATTGCGTGGAGGGTGAGGGGGAAAATTATGTCATTTAAAAGAATAACAGAAGAAGCATCAGAATACAGGCATTTAGAAAAAATGTCAGTAAAGGATATCCTGACCAATATTAATAAAGAAGATAAAAAAGTGCCGGATGCAATTGAAAAGGTAATACCTGCAATAGAAGCATTGACACACACAATAATTGATAAAATGCTGATGGGTGGCCGTTTGTTTTATATTGGGGCAGGCACAAGCGGCAGGTTAGGAATTGTTGATGCCAGTGAATGCCCACCTACTTATGGTGTACCCCCGGGGTTGGTAATTGGTATTATTGCAGGAGGACTTAAGGCAATGACTGAAGCTGTAGAGAATGCGGAAGATGATACAGAACAGGGATGGAAAGATTTGAAATATCATTATATAACTGATAAAGATGTTGTGATTGGTATTGCTGCAAGCGGTACAACACCTTACGTTATTGGAGCATTGGAAAAATGTAAAGAGCATGGAATAATAACCGGGAGTATTTCCTGCAATCCTGGTTCACCGGTAAGTGCAGCCGCGGAGTTTCCTATCGAAGTGGTAGTGGGTGCAGAGTTTGTAACCGGCAGCACAAGAATGAAAAGCGGCACAGCTCAAAAGTTAGTGTTGAATATGATTTCTACAACAGTAATGATACAATTAGGTAGGGTAGAAGATAATAAAATGGTTAATATGATGCTTACCAATGAAAAAATTGTAGATCGTGGTGTAAAGATGCTGATGGAGAACACCGGTATTAAAAATTATTCAGAAGCCAAAGAATTATTGTTTAGGCACGGGAGTGTAAAAAAAGCCTCAAAGACTTATAAATAATTTTTTTAGTCCATGATTATTATCTTAAATTTAATATTTAAGACGCCTAAAACATAATTATGAAATGTAAATTTCTACTTTCTATTTTCATTTTTTTATTTTCTATTTTTTCTTTTGCACAGGATGCAGATAAAACATTTGCTATTACAGGAAATGGTAATGGAGATTTTCTCTGGATGAACATCAGGCAGATTGACCTTTCTACCGGATCTTTAACAAAAAATGTTTTTGAAAAAGATGCTACCAAATTTAAAATGCTGAATGCTGCTACTAAAAATGAAGTAATCTTGACTGGTTCTCAAAATGGAAGAGAATTTAGTTCTCCGCAATATCCTACAGCTACAATGGTGGCTGCTGCTGCCTACGATAATAAAAGCAAGAAACTGTTTTTTACTCCCATGTCAATTGCTGAGTTGCGCTGGATTGACCTTTCATCAAATTCTGATGTTCCTGAATTTTACACTCTTCAAAGCCCTTTGTTAGCTAAGATAAACCCGCAAGCTGATGCAACTCGTTTTACAAGAATGACGATCGGCGCAGATGGCAATGGATATGCATTAACTAATGATGCAAATCATCTTATTAAGTTTAATACAGATAAAAATATTACCATAACAGATATGGGGGTTATCGTAGATGCAACTAAAAACAATGTGCTTTCAGTTCATGATGTATGCGGTAGCTGGGGAGGTGATTTGGTTGCAGATGCTTTGGGTAATTTATACTTATTTACAGGCAGTAAAAATGTGTTTAAAATTAATTTAAGAACCCGAGTTGCCACGCATCTTGGTAGCATAAGCGGCTTAAGCGGAGCTTACACCTTAAATGGAGCCGCAGTTTACAATGATGACAATGTAATAATAAGCAGTGCCAATAGTTTTGAAGGTTTTTTTAAAGTAAATATGAAGGACCTTGCTGCTACAAAGCTTAATACTTCAGGGCAAATATTTAATGCTTCTGATCTCGCAAATGGAAAATTATTATTTGCAAACGATGCGAAAAATAAAACAGGCGTAGCAGCTTTGGTAAATAGAAATATAATAGGTGGTCAGCTTATATCTGTTTTTCCTAATCCGGTTATAGGTTCTCAGTTTAATATTACATTTAATAATAAACTAACAGGGGAATATCAAATAGTATTAACCGATATTCATGGCAAAAGTATAATGAGCAAAAAGGTATTTATAAAGTCTGCCGACCAGGTTGAAACTATTCAATTGAAAACCAAACCTTCTAATGGCATATATTTGATAAAAGTTGTAAATGCAAATAAAAAATCTGTTTTTTCTGATAAGATAGTTATTGAATAGTTTTTTGATTGATGATTGCTTAAGCCGTTTCGTAAGAGACGGCTTTTGTATTTTTATTCTGATTTATTTAATTTTTTTAGTCCAAAAAATTATTTCAAGTTTGTAATAGAGCAATTCACATTTAGTAATAACCTTTTGCAAAACATTGAACCATACGATAGCTGGCGTTATCTCTACACCTCTGAAGAAGATGAGCGCTCACCATTTTATGGAAGAGAATATAGTGAGTTTGTTTTTTCCAAAACTGTTTATAATTATTATATCCATCCACAGTGGGATGAATTTGGAAGTTCAACATTATATATAAAAGTTTTAATGGCAGATTATGCGGCCAATTATGTAATTATCGAAATGATAGGTGAATGGAACGATGCAATTGAAAATGATATTATGACTTTAAAACGTGATGTTATAGACCTGCTATTGAGAGAAGGAATTACAAAATTTATTTTGATAGCAGAGAATGTTTTAAACTTTCATAGCAGTGATGATAGTTACTATGAAGAATGGTTTGAGCAGGTTAATGATGAAAGTGGCTGGATAATATGTATTAACATGCCCGAACAAACGCAATATGATTTTAAAAAAGCAAGATTGCAACACTATATTGAATTAATGAGTATTCCGCAATGGCGTACAGTAAAGCCCGACCTTTTGTTTACTCAGTTGGATAATATTTTAATGAAGAGATTAGATATTTAACCATATTCCTTCTTCCATATTTACTCATTACTCTATTTGCTTGCTGCTCGTTACTTTTTTTAAACTTCCTGTAGTATTTTTGTGCATCTGAAATTTATCCAACGCTACACTTTATGACATGGAAACAGTTTTTCACTTCTTCTCTTGGTAAAAAATTTGTAATGGGTTTTACAGGTTTTTTTCTCATCTCTTTTTTACTAGTTCATTGCAGCCTCAACAGTATGATATTTTATAATGATAACGGGGAAACCTTTAATTACTGGGCAAATTTTATGGGAAGCAATATAATTGTGAAGGCAATGGAATACGGACTATTTGCCGGTATACTATTGCACATTATTCAGGGCTTAATATTATGGGCACAAAATAAAAAATCACGCCCGATAAAATATGCTGTAAGTAAATATAGAGAAGGCAAGTGGTACAGCAGGAGCATGGGATTGTTAGGAACGCTTATTCTGTTATTTCTTATTGTACATCTGTATCATTTTTGGACGCCCTCACGGTTTGGGGGAAGGTTCGGGATACATAAATTAAATGAAGCAAAGCTATTAGTTTATAACAGCCAGGTTGTACATAATTTGTATGCTGAAATGCAAATCGTTTTTCAGCATCCATTGATAGTGATAATTTATTTGCTTGGCGTTTTTGCACTTGCGTGGCACCTGCTGCATGGCTTTCAAAGCGCTTTTCAAACATTCGGCATTACACATAAAAAATATATACCAATCATTAATGGGGTAGGAGTTTTTTATACAGTTGTTGTATGTGGTTTATTCGCACTAATGCCAATTGCGGTTTATTTTAAATGGATTTCTTAATTCTCAATTATAAATTTTTACAATTATCATTTGATAAATTATGGGTTTAGATGCAAAAATTCCTGAAGGTGATTTGGAAATTAAATGGAGAGATTACAAAAGCCATGTACAACTTGTGAATCCTGCCAACAAACGCAAGCTGGAAGTTATAGTTATAGGTACCGGTCTTGCAGGTGCATCGGCAGCTGCTGCTTTGGGAGAGTTAGGATATAAAGTAAAAGCATTTTGTTTTCAAGATAGTCCGAGACGTGCACACAGCATTGCAGCACAGGGAGGAATTAATGCAGCAAAGAATTATCAAAATGATGGCGA
>DASYOS010000010.1:0-3381 GCA_036007525.1 Chitinophagaceae bacterium
TCTGCCTCACAAATAATAATGGGTGCATTGGTAATATTTACACTTTGCTCAAACCCCTGAAGCCTTGCACCCACCAGGTAGTCAAATCCGATAGCCATCGGATCTTTTCCTGCATTTTTAAGTACATGCATTACCATTGCCGTAGTACTGGTTTTACCATGGCTGCCACCTACGGCCACCCTTGTTTTAGTTTTACTTTCCTCATAAATATATTCCGGAAATGAATATATTTTTAAATCTAATTCTTTGGCTTTTTGTAACTCCGGGTTATCATATTTTGCATGCATCCCTAAGATAACAGCATTTATATCCTTACTTATCTTTTCTGGATACCAGCCAATTTCTTCGGGCAAAAGGTTATATCTTTTTAGATTAGATTTTGCAGGCTCAAATATTTCATCATCACTTCCGGCTACATCATATCCTTTCCTTTTTAGCGCAATTGCCAATTGATGCATTACACTACCTCCGATGGCTATAAAATGAATATGAGTTTTTAACAATAGATTTAAATAATTGTGGAAATTGAATTTAATCCCTTAAAATGGATGCTTTATCTTTGCAATAATAAGGATGCAAAATACCTTTAACTAAATAAATAACAATGAAAAAATTAATGATTATCCTTTTAATCGTCTCTTTTCTTTCCGCAATGTTTACATCATGCAGCAGCAGCAGGAGAGGCCGTACAGGCTGCCCTATGACTGATAATATTATTCACTAAAATATCACCTCACTCTATATGAATTGGATTAACCTAACCGCTGAAGACCAGCTACAACAAATAAAATTAGATTCAAATACTAAGCCCCAGGTTATTTTTAAACACAGTACCCGTTGCTCGATCAGCAGCATGGCTAAAAACAGGCTTGAAAAGGCTACAGCTCCTGATATAAATTTTTATTTTCTTGATCTTATAAAATACAGGCCTATCTCTAATAAAATTGCTGAAATATTTGATGTTTACCACGCATCTCCTCAAATACTTATCATAAAAAGTGGCGAATGTGTTTACGATGAAAGTCATTCCGGTATAGATATGAAAGGGATACTTGATCATAGCGCCACTGTGCACTCAAATTAGTTTCTCTTAAACTTCATTAAAACAATTTCGCCCTGCCCCAGATCCAACTCATCGTTATTAATTGTGTATTTATTTACTTTTAAAAGGGCAGATAAAAAAGCCTTTTCATACCGGTTATCAGCTGCCGAAGCGCAAGCCATTTTAGTGGAAATGATATTTTTGTCAAACCCCAGGTAGCTATCAATAAGAGTAAATTTCCCTTTGATGTTGTTACAACCGCTGTTCCCCGAAAAAGCACGATCGGTTAAATTTATATTCATAGAAGGAACGTTGCTCCAATTATTATCAGAGGCAAATATCATCTGCAATTGCCAACTACCATTTAGGTTGGGGGCAACTTTTTTTTCAACTACCACGTTATCGGTTACAATTTTCTTAGACGAGTGGCATGAAGTAATTCCTATCCCGAATATGATATACAAAAATATCTTTCTCATAATTTAATTTTCTTTGAATAAATCAATTTTCCTGCCATTTACATTTATATAACACACAAATTTAAAATTAACTAAGTTTGATGTGTATGGTTCGCCAAAATTTCATCTTTATTTTTTTATTTCCACTCTGTACACTGTCATTTTTGTTACAGAAGGGCCTTGCACAGGAAAATGATAGCAGCATACTTTTAAAACCCGATCGCGTTTTTGATGGAGAAAAAATGCATGAAGGTTGGCAGGTATTGATCAAAAATAATTTAATAAGCAAGGTCGGACTCATTACTAATACCGGTGTAAACACAAAAGTAATAGAAATGAAAGGCTGCACATTATTACCGGGATTGATAGAGGGGCACAGCCATTTATTTTTGCATCCTTATAATGAAACATCATGGAATGATCAGGTGCTTAAAGAATCAAGGGCAGAGAGAATTGTAAGAGCAACGGTACATGCCAAAAATACGTTGCTGGCAGGCTTTACAACTGTTCGAGACCTGGGAACTGAAGGCGCAGGATATGATGATGTGGGATTAAAACAGGCTATTGAAAAAGGAATTATTCCGGGACCGAGAATGTTAATTGCCACAAGAGCAATAGTTGCTACAGGAAGCTATGGCTCTAAAGAATTAAGCTATGATATTGATGCTCCTAAAGGTGCTGCAGAAGCGGATGGAGTAGATAATTTAATTAAGGAGGTTAGAACCCAAATTGGTAAAGGTGCAGATGTAATAAAAATTTATGCAGATTACAGGTGGGGGGTTAATCATGAAGCGGCTCCAACTTTTACAATTGATGAATTAAAAAAAGTTGTAGAGGTTGCCTCATCTTCAGGAAGAACGGTGGTGGCTCATGCCTCAACAATTGAAGGCATGCGAAGAGCAATTATTGCCGGGGTTACCACTATTGAGCATGGTGATGAAGGCACGCCCGAAATTTTTAAATTAATGAAAGAAAAAAATGTTGCCTTATGCCCTACCCTTGCTGCTGGAGATGCAATCTTTCAATATAGGGGATGGAAGAAAAATAATCCCGAGCCTCCAGGAATTATAGTTAAACGGAAAAGCTTTACCGATGCCTTGCAAGCGGGTGTAACTATTTGCATGGGCGGTGATGTTGGTGTATTTACTCATGGGGATAATGCTCGTGAAATGGAAATGATGGTGGAATATGGCATGCCAATTATTGACGTGCTGCGTTCTGCAACATCAGTTAATGCTGATGTTTTTAAAATAAATAAAACGGTGGGTCGAATATCAGCAGGCTTACTGGCAGATATTTTAATTGTTCAGGGAGACCCATCTAAAAATATTCATTACATAAGAAATATAAAAATGGTAATGAAGAATGGCGTCATCTATAAAAGCCTTTTTTAGAGGCCGGTTATCTCATCAAGATAGTCATTTGTACTTTATATCTTTATCTATCTTTAAACGTCTATTATGAAAAAAACATTTTCAGTAATTATTTGTTTTGTCACTCTTATAGTAATCTCTGCAGCATCTACAAGTTATAAGCCTCCTCGATTTAAAAATTTAAAAATTTTACCTAAAAACATCTCAGAAATAGCGCTGGATAGCATTATGGATCATTTTTCTATCTCGCTAGGTGTTAAATGCGGCTTTTGTCATGTGCATAATGAGGAAAAGAAAACCTGGGATATGGCAAGTGATGCAAATCCGGATAAATTGATAGCTCGCAAAATGATGCTTATGACCAATGGCATAAATATAAAATATTTTCCCACCGAAAAAAATACCAAAGATCAACAAGCTATACAAACAATTACATGCTATACCTGCCATAAAGGAGACGCCATACCAATTTCAAGAGCTGAAACAAAAGAGGAAGTTAAGTAATAAC
>DASYOS010000011.1:0-14875 GCA_036007525.1 Chitinophagaceae bacterium
GCGGTTCTTAAATCCACATGATGTTCTTTAATGTGGCGTGAAATCATTTCTGCTTCTTCCTTCGGTAAGATATTGTCCCAGTAAGCATTTTCACGAATTAAAAAAGTTACATGAATATTTCTTGAGAGTAACATTTCTGTCATTTCAATGCCAATTAAACCGCCCCCGATCATCACTGCACTTTTAATTCCTTTGGTATTTTCATTCATCAATTGCAAATCAGGTATGCCATATAAACTTTGCACACCGCTTAAGTTTATTCCGGTAAAATTCGGTTTGTTAGAAACGGAACCGGTAGCAATAACCAGCTTATCATAATTGATTGAAGCGCCTTTTTGCAACAAAACCTTTTTATCTTTTATTTCAATTGATGTTACATGATCTTTCACCAGTTGTATGCGGTTCTTCTCCCAAAACCAATCTTCGTAGGGCTTGGTGTGTTCGTACTTCATGTGCCCCATGTAGATATACATGAGCGCTGTACGTGAGTAAAAATGTTCGGTTTCTGAAGATATTACTGTAATGCTATCGTTGGTTTGTTTACGGATATTTCTTGCGCAGGTAATACCTGAAATTCCGTTTCCGATAATAACGATGTGTTTCGGCATTGTATAAAATTTCGTCACATCGGTTTTATAAAACCCATTATAAAACTACATGCGATAAGAGATTAATTTCTCAGCTTTTAGCAAGTTATCAGTACCAAGGTATTTATTATCCTTGTTTAAATACCATTTTCTTATTTTAGGCAGCCTGATCCCATTTATATTTATTTCCTGGTCAAGTAAAATATACTCTCCACTTTCTGGTTTACCATGGTTAAACCTGTAGGCTTTTAAAGCCGATGTTTGAGGATCACAATAAAAAAACCAATTGTCTTTTCCTACAGCAGGATCATAGCTAACACGAATGGTCGGGTAAGTTTTGCCATCCACTTCTTCAGTATTTACAGTCTCATCCACATTCACTCCTGCATCTTTAAGCTTCATCGGAAGCCCGTATAAATAGCCGTAAAAATTTCTGATGCCTTTTACACTTTCATTGTTGAGCTTGTATTTTTTTTTATCGTCTTCAGTAAAATCTTTTTTGTTATCTACTAAGAAGAATTCTTTTCCATTTGAAAAACCTTTTACAATTTCTTTACCATCTTTATGACTGATGTGGCAGAAATAACCGGTTTTATTATCCAGTTCCAACTCAAAATTATTTTCTTTTCCATCTCTGCTGGTGTTGCTTAAATAGAACTTCGCTTTAAGTTTTGCCCAATTGCCCTTTGGGTCGTGGTATGCAATTACTTTTTTTAGTAAATTTTTCCCGGCATTATCATTTAATTTGAAACTGCTTAAAATAACAATGGAAAATATCAGTATAATTTTAATCATATTTATACTTTTTAATTAGAATTATTTCTGTTCATTGAGGCTCCAGTTATAATCAAGCGAGCTTATTTTAGTATTAGCGGTAATTTTTGTTTGTGAATATTTATTAATGAAATTCGCAAGAGAACCATTTTTAGTAAAATCACCTTTATACCAGGAAAAATATTTTGACAATCCGGCGTTGGCTGGCGTAATATTATTTTTTGATTTATCATTTAAAAATCCTTTGCCTGCATCGTCAAGCTGAGCATCAAGCTTAGCGTCGGTATAGGCTTCGTTGCGTAATCTTGGGCAGGACATTGCAGCACACACAAGAGCAAAATGTATCCGTGGGTCATCAAATTTTTTACGCAGGATGCCATGTTCAATATTATTAAGATCATACTTTTTTCCACCGATATTGATAAATTTAATGTCCCAGGGGGTATTTATCTTATAGATATTACCGGCAATATCTTTTATACTCTTTACAGGATATTTTTGAAGAATTAAAGAAACGGTGAAAGCATTGTAGGCATTTATCCAGTAGGCTTTTTGCTCATTCTCACTCCAGCTGCTTTGGGGAGCATTATCACTTAGTAATTTTAAATAAGCATCAAAACCGGTTTTATCTTTTTGAAAGCCCTTATAATTAACCATGCCTGAAGCATTTACATGCTTTTTAAGTAAATTATCCCATTGCATATGTGAAGGTGCTTTTTGTGAAAAGCAAAACACCGTGATAAAAACACTGATTATAGATAGAAATATATTTTTCATTTTTAGTATTTAACAATTTTATTAAGAACATTAAAATTTATGATCCGGTTTTATAAGCTCAGGATATTGTTTTTGAAAGCGCTTAATCCGTGGAATACTTTCACCTCGTACATAACCAACGTTTGGATTTCTATTTACATAATTCTGGTGATAATCTTCGCCTAACCAAAACTTTTTAAATGGCAGCAATTCAGCGGCTATAGGTTGTTTATATTTTTTCTGTAATTCCGTAATGTATTTTTCAGCCTGCATTTTTTCATTTGCATTTCTGTAAAAAATTATTGACCGGTAAGATTCTCCGTTATCAGGCCCCTGCCCGTTTACCTGGGTAGGATTTTGCGAAGCAAAATAAACTTTAAGTAAAGTTGAGTATGATATTATTGAAGGATCATAATATACCTGAACTGTTTCAGCATGTTTTGTTCCATGTGCACTTACCTGCTCATAAGTTGGATTAGATTCAACACCGCCGGAATATCCCGATTCAGCTTCTACTACACCTTTTACGCTTTCAAACACCGCCTCCACACACCAGAAGCAGCCTGAGGCAAATGTGGCCTGGCTAAATTTTGATAAATCTTTTACCTGTGTTTTTTGTTTTACTCTTTTTTGCTTTTGAGCCTGGCACGAAACCATACTAAAAATTATTAAGAAGGATATTAATGATAAGGCTATTTTTTTCATGATTGATTTTTAAAAATTATAACATTTAATTATTTTGAACTGGTTGGAGGCTTGCCACCTTCCGGAACAAATATAAGCGCAGCCGAATTCATGCAATAACGCTTGCCTGTTGGGGCAGGGCCGTCATCAAATAAATGACCAAGATGCGATCCGCTTTTACTATCCACCACTTCACCCCTAACCATTCCGTCACTGTTATCCTGTACAATTTTTACCGCATCCTTACTAATAGCTTCAGAAAAACTCGGCCATCCTGTTTTGGAATCAAATTTAGTGGAGGAGCTAAAAACGGGCTGTAAAGACGCCGCAGAATAATAAGTCCCTTTTTCATAAAAGTGATCATACTTTCCAGTGCCCGGACGCTCTGTACCTTTTTCCCTCAAAATATTATATTGTTCAGGCGTTAACCTTACTTTCCACTCTGTATCAGTTAGTCGCATGGGATAACCGGTTTGCTGCATGTTTTTTTCCTGCATGCTTTTTTCGGGCATGTTTTCCTTCATAGCCATTTTTTTATTGGTTTGGGTATCGGCGCAGGAAATAAATATAAAAGCTAAAGCCGTACTAAGAATAAATAAGCGTATCATAAATTTTATTTTAGAGTATATACGAAAAATGGAACATTTAAGATGTTTAATAGGGCATTTTATTTCATTAACTCAGCACTCCCATACAGGTGATTATAGCGTTCGCAATGAATAAGTACAAATTTATGTTTGGTAAAATCCGGAGTACCATTTATTTCATAAACCTGGTTGCCATTGGTTGATTTTAAATCACCTAACGAAATAAATTCTGAAGGTGAAGATGCCATTGAAAGATAAACTTTCAGATCAGGACCATTGGTGGTGCTGAAGCCTTCTAACTTAAGCGTGTACTTGTTATTGTCAAAATAAATATTTGCCTTTCCACTTACTTTTTCAGATCCATATCCGATAAAGTTTCCGCTAAATTTTAGGGTGCTGCTAACACTTACCATTTCGTCTAATTTTTCGGTAGAAGTTTTGCTGCAACTTAAGAAGATTGGCATTATACCAATCATCAATATCAAAATTAGTTTTACCTGCATTATAATTTGTTTTTATACATTATTAGTCGGTAGATTTTAAAAAACCTTACAACTAGAGAAAGATTTAAAAAATTTTTTTTATGGCTGTTCATCCTCTGATCTTATTATGAACAGAACGAATTAATTCTTTTTTATCTTTTGATGTAAGAAGTAATGCTTCCATCCTTTCATTTTTAAGAATTGATTTATTAATAAGCGTATTCTGGCGGGCAAATAAGCGGCAGAAGCTGCAAATAGCCATGTGCGATAATAATTGCAAATTTTCTTTTACTGAAAGCTTATTTTTTTCTTTTTTAATAACCCATTCTGTGCTTTGCCTGCATGTGCTCATAAGGAAAATTTATTTTGTGTTATTTAAAAACCAGTTTTTTTCAAGACAGCTTCGCAATTGCAATTTGCAACGGTGAATAATAACCCAATAATTAGACGTGGTAATTTGCAAAACCTTACAAATAAAACCAGCTTCATATTCATCAATGTATTTCATTATAAAAGCAAGTTGCTGCACCCCAGTTAATTTGCTTTTACAATGTTCCAGAATAGCATAAAATTCTTTGTTGTTCACCGATACCAGACCATCACTCCATTTGTTTGGAGCTGCTTTTTCTGTCCAGTGCTCTGCATCATCAAAAAAATAATTATTATCAGGCAGATCGGTCTTTAGTTTTGCCAGCATACGGTAATGATCCACAAGCTTATTTTTCAGGATAGAAAAGAGCCATGTTTTTTCATTCGCATTCTTTTTAAAGCTGCTACTGTTTTTCCAGGCGGCAATAAAAGTTTCCTGCAGAATATCACGGGCTGCAGATTTATCAATCACCCGTGATTGGATATAATTAAAAAAATCATCACTGTATTTTATGATCCATTCTTGTACAGCCTGGTTTGCATCAACCGTCCTCATATAACTGCAAAATAATTTTTTTTTAACACAAATTACCAGAGGAGCTTACTATTTGAAGTGAGCTGTGTTTTTTAAACCTTTAAGTCAGCTACTGTGGGAGTTGCAGAAGCATTTGCCTGATCAATGGGCTGGTTACCTGCAGATGTAGTGGTAATTTTAAATAATTGATCATATAAGGGGCTTCAGTTTTTTTTAATTTATCCCAGAATGTAAAATACAATCCGAAATTAGATACGGGTAAATATGTAAATGCGTTTTAGTTCTGCTCCCTTAATTTTTCCCCTTCTCCTTTTTTAGGATTTAATGTTACATCTTTATTAAGCCCTGATTTTTGTTGTGCCCAGGGTGAAGAATATTTTGGGGCATTTCCAAAACGCAGTTTCCACGAACGTATGCCTGTTTTTATTTCTTTTATTATATTAAATGGCTTTTTAAAACCAAAAGCCCGCCATTTACCGGGCTGTACTTTTCCTTTTGCCCCAACATATTCTTTAAAATTTTTAACCCATTCATCAAAACTTTGCATGAATATTTTTTCTTTTACCAGATCTTCTGCCTGGTTCTCACTATACTTTTTTCCTTTGCCTGATGTGCAATGTGCCCATAAGTGATCAGGTACTTCAACTCCTCCATACCTGCATTGCCATACCAATGGTGCGTATGCATCTCTCTCATTTTTAAAAGGCTCTGCATCAGGATTAAAATAATTTTTATGCCGGAGTATTTCAGGTCTTCCATCTTCACAAAATTCATCTCCTCCTTCATCACCGTAACAAAAAAATGCTGCTGTTCTTCCTTCCAGGTGATTAATACTCATCGTTTTAAATTCTTCAGAATGCTCAAACTTCATTGCCAGTTCCGGATCTTTGTGGGCTATGGTATCTTCATCAGGATTACCACCATTCATGCAAACCATTCTGTCAAACATTAATTTTAAATTTGAGGAAGCGCTGTACCAGTTAATGGGACCAATAACAGCCCATGCATCGGCCATGTCAAATCTTGCATACATATCCAAATCCCACATTAAATCTTTTTCTTTCCAGCTGCCTTTACTATAACAGTTGCAGGGCCAAACACAAAGCGCCATGGAAGTAGAGACACATGCATTACAGCTTTGAATTTTTGCACGCCCATATACATTGCCAATATCTTCATAATCAATTTCCCAATTTTCGGGCAGCAACTCCGCCATGCGTAACATCAAAGCCCTTGATTTGCTGTCTACACCGGGGCAATTGTATTGTCTTCTGTCTGAGCCTGAGATAATCAATATTCTAAACGGTCTTTGTTCAGGTGGAAGTTTAGCATTATTATCATTTGGTTTCATAATTGATATATTCTAATAACAAAATACGAATTTAATTATGAGTTGGTGGGAAAACATACAGACCTATTATACAATGCTGGGAAAGGAGTACAGCGTCGATCCTATAATATTTGTTGGCATTCATATCATCGCTACTCCACTTTTTGCCGGTGCGGTATGGTGGCTTGTTTATAACAACAAAAAGAAACGTTCAATAATTCCGCCTGCTATTGCTGCATTTTTAATTTTTAATGCGGCTAATATTTATCTAATTTCTTTTGGCAAAAATTTTCCGTGGTGGATTTATGTTGTTCTTGCAGTTACAACTATTATTACCAGCTATTTCAGCATAAGAAAAATAAGAAAAAAAATAAAATCTTAGTGTGGGGATTCTTATAAACCAATTTTTTCTCCTTGCATCTTCGTTTCTTCAATTGGTAATATTTCACAGTTATCCCAAATTCCCGTTTCTAAAGTTTCAGCATAAGAAATTGGTAATTTATTTTCTATCATCAATTTTTTTGCGGTTTTATAATCGTATTCCAGATGATGAAACTGGCAAGTGAATTTTTCATCTTTTATCTCCGCCGTGGCAAACCAAACTTTGCTTGTTCCATCGTTAGCTGGCATGCCAATAACGCCGGGATTTAACCATGAATATTGTTCTAGTTGATGAATGAAAGGTAAACCGCAATGCCCCGCTATAATAATTGTTGAATCAGATCCATCAAAATTGTTTTTTTTGACTGACCATTCTGTTGAATTAAAAATAAATTCCGATGTGTGGAACCATGAGCCATGTACAATGGTAAGTTTATCCTTACCATAATTAAACTGTATGTGATGTGGCAAAGTGTTTAACCATATTTTAGAAGGCAGATCCATTTTAGATTGGATGTAGCTGTACCAGTTTTTAGAAAAGAGATCACATCTTCCGCCGCTTTCAAATTCACAACCGCAATCAACTTCGTTGTTTCTTACCTGCGATTCAACATTGCCTGCAATGGAATGGATTCCCCAATCTTTTACAAGGCTGATACATTCTAGGGGCTGGGCACAGTATCCTAAAATGTCGCCGGTACAAAAAATATTCTGTGGCAGAAAATTGTTTTCTTCTGCCCATTTTTTTAAAGATTGCAAGGCCTGCAGGTTACTATATACTCCGCCAAAGAATAATAGCTTCCCTTCTATTTTCCCTAAATGAGTAATAATTTTTTCTTCATTCATAATCTCACACTAATTCAATTTTACCTGCATGTTCATCATTCACTAAAATATTTTTTTCTATTGTTTTTTTAATGAACAGAAGTGGTGCAAAAAATAAAGAGAAACATAAAAGACTTCCCCATAAATTAAGGGATAATAAACTACCGTATTTACCTCCAAACCAAATTAGTTCTTTTGGTGTTAAACCGGTGGCTAACAAAATTCCGACTGCAACGCCTGTCCAAACTGACAAATGAAATGAAAGGGAAGGCATCTTTTTTTTCCAGAATAAAAATATAGGAGCAAGCCCAATTACCATTGTGCCGCTAATGGTGCTTGCAGATAAAATATCAGCGCCAAAAAAAATAGGTATTGTTCCTACAATTGCTACAATAACCATAATTAATCTTCCTTTTGATATAGTTGCTTTAGATATTTTACCAAGATCGATCACCACAAGTTTTGATGATGATGAAAATGAAGAATCAACGGCAGCCGCTGCAGAAGTTATCATTATGAGATTCATGGGTAACATCACTGCAGTGCCTAACAACTTGCTAACCTGCACTGCAGCCTGACCTTCCAGTCCGCTAAAACGTGCAAAAATTCCGATAAATGAAAACAATAAAATACAGGTAAAACCAATTATTGTGGCGCTGATGTAAGCCTTTCTCGTAACCCCGGGAGAACTCATAAAACCCCTGTCAGTAAGTACAGGATCATGAAAAGGGTAACTGAATATTTGTATAAAAACGGCAAACAGCAAACTGAGCCCGCCTTCCATGGTCCAGCTACCGGAACTAACATAATCTGATACGGATGCATTGCCTTTAGGAAGAATAAATATCAGCAAAATAAAAAGTAAAACTGCAAAGAAAACCATCTGTACAGAATCTGTGATGATGGAAGTGTGCATGCCGCCTTTCAATGTGTAAGCAAGCGTTAAAAAAGTAAATACTAAAACGGCCATGTAAAATCCTGGTGAGCCTTGTGCACCAAAATAACTTCCGATGACAGTTGTATTAGACCATACTTCATTAAAAAGCCGGAAGCTGATAAGAATAGAAAAAACGGTCACTGCATTTTTTCCAAAACTTGTTCTTAAAAAATGATGAATGCTTTCGAATTTTCCTACGTGCCTCATTTTATAAATTATCAATCCTCCTATCAAAAATGAAAGATAATAACAGGCATACGCAAGTCCTCCAACAAAACCATATGCCAGCCCAAGGTTGGCGGCATTTGCAATGGATTTAGCAAATATCCAGGCAATAACAAGGCTGCTCGTGAGCAAAAATACATTGGGCTCTTTCCCTTTGCCTGACTTTGCTTTGAAAAATTGCTGTATTGATTTTGCTTTTGGAGCAATAAAAAAAAACAGCACGCCAAATGCAATTAAGATGATCCATTGAACGGTTAATATACTCATGTTTTATTCCTGATTAATTTTCCCACCAGCCTTTACTGTCATAAGAATCGCCGCCAATACGCATTACAGCAGCATCATAATTTGTTTTGTTTGCAGCCTGTTCAGTAGCAGGGTAACGAAAACGAACAGGGAATTTATTTCCATTTAAATTGTCCTGCGGAATAGTTATTTGAGGAAATCCTGTTCTTCTTATATCCAACCAGGCTTCATAACCATTTAAAAAATTGGAGATCCATTTTTGTGTTATTATCTTTTTCAGATCATCAGTACCATTTAATGTAACGTTCGGATTTGCTAAATAATTTGCAGGAACCGCAATTCCATAATAAGCATGAGAGGATTTTATTCCTTCTTCATAATAAGCAGTCGCACTTGCCGGGATTAAACTTTTTTGCGCAGCTTCCGCTAATAAAAACTGTAATTCTGCATACGTCATAATGGGTGCATTTACGCCAATCGGTTCATCGCGGAAAAGCCTGCCTATTAAAGAGATATCATTAAAATTAAATGCATTTTGACTTGCTTTACTTAAACCATTAGGCAATCCTTTAAACGCCGGCATACCGGATGAAACGGATAAAACTGTTGGCTTAAAAAATACACTGGTTCTGGCATCATTTAATGGATTTAAAATATTTTCAGATGTCTTACTCATTCTCACATCAGCGTACCTTCCTTCTCGCTCATTAATTAAAAACCATTGATTTGGTGCTGATGATAAAAAAGGGATAACAGCATTATCGGCATTACTTCTCAATAATTTATTTTGAGAAAGAATTGCCTGTAATTGTGTTGATACATTTTGTTTTTTACTTATCCTGATGAGGTAACGAACTTTTAAAGAGTTAGCCAACCGAACCCATTTTGTGAGATCGCCTTTGTATAAGATATCTCCATTGATAACATCTGTTGTTGAACCAAGTACAGTAATTGCTTTATCAAGGTTTGCAAGAATGCCATTTTCGCCGGTATAAATATCCTGCTGCTTATCATAAGCTGGGGCAAAATTCTTGTCTGATGCCCCTTTGGTGGCTTGAAAATAAGGTACATCACCCCAGAGGTCAGTTAATAGCGAACCTAATGTTGAACGTAAAATAAGTGCTACACCTTTATAAGCCTGATTAGTATTAGCAGCGTTTTCAATTGCGTATAGATCATTTAACATCCGGTATGTAGCATTCCATAATTCTGTGTTGGTGCCAACATCATAACGGTCTATAGGAAAGAATTCAATATTGCTTGTATGCTGTGCTAAAAGATTGCCGTTTTTCCACCCTTCTTCAGCATTATTTTTTGCTGATTGGTATATAACATTAGCTAATAAAAATTGCGGATCAACTTTTTCTGGTGCATTAGGATTTAGATTTACTTCGGAAAGATTTTTTTTGCATGACGATAAAAGGAAAAATGCAAAAAGAAATATGATGACATTATTTTTCATGATAAATTTTTGGATTAAAAGTTAACATTCAGATTAATTCCATAAGATCTGCTTGATGGAAGAGACATATCATCCACCCCATACACAAACTTTCTTCCCTGCACTGCATTCAATTCAGGATCTACATTAGGGTTATCTGTAAAAAGCAACACATTATTAAGAATGATGCCAATTTTAAGATTGTTAGCTCTTATCTTATCAGCGATCGTTTTAGGGAAATTGTATGAAAGGCTTACCTGGCGCAATTTTACGTACGATGCATCAAAAATGGAAGTTGCTTCGTTTGCACGATTATAATATTGTCCATAATAATCTGCAGCAGAAATTGATTTGGTATTGGGAACATATTGAGGCGCAGCAGCAGTGCCGATATTGGTAATTCCATCGCCAATAATTCCGCTTTCTCTTCCCGGCAGCGTTGATTCTAAAATACCCGAAGTGCTTCCCAAAGAAAACGTTCTTGAAAGAAAAACACCCCCTTGTCTCCAATCCCAAAGAAAATTAAGGCTAACATTTTTATAAGAGAATTCATTTCCAAAACCTAGCATAAAATCAGGATTGTAATTTCCCAAATTTCTAAGTTTCGAATCCCTCGCCGGGAAACCCTTTGCATCATAAACCGTTTTACCATTTATTTCTAAAAGGCCAGTACCATAAATATCGCCAACACGTCCTTTGTTAGCCGGTGTTGCAATAAAAAATACACTGTTATCTGAACTAATGTACAGGCTTTCAAATCCTGTTACATATTGATCAACCCCTGTGGGTAATTGTGTAACCCGGCTTCTGTTTAAAGAGAAATTTACATTTGTATTCCATCTGAAATTGTTGCGCAAAACAGGTACCGATTTTAAGGAAATTTCCATTCCTCGGCTTTGTATCTTTCCTCCATTAACCAACCGTGTAGCGTACCCGCTGGAAGAAGATGCAGGTAAATTGATGATCTGGTCTGCACTGGTATTTTGATAAACAGAGGCATCAATTCCTAGCCTGTCTTTAAAAAAATATAACTCAGTTCCAAATTCCAAAGCATCCAATCTTTCAGGCTTCAGATCAGGATTTAATAAGCCGGTGCTGCTGGTCAAAAGCGGCGTTGATCCATAATTCTGATTAAAAACAAAAGTATTATTAAGTTGATACGGATCTGTATCACTACCTACTTTTGCATAACTAAATCTCAATTTTGAATAACTGATTACATTGGGAAGGCGTATCATTTTAGATAACAATAAAGCGATCGATCCGGAATAATATGCATAAGAATTATTTTTAGCAGGCAAAGTACTGGACCAATCGTTGCGGAATGTAAGATCAGCAAATAAAAAATCTTTATATCCCAAACCCCCAAAGGCAAACAAGCTGTTGATCCGTTTTTCTGAAAGTTCCTGCGATGATACGAGTGGAACTTTTGAGTTACCAAAATTGTAAATGCCGGGAACTGAAAGCTGGTTGGCTGTTGTGCTTTTATAATCTGTTTTTTGATTTAGCACATTGCCTCCTGCTGATGCATTGAATTTAAAATTGCTGTTCAACACTTTTTGATAAGAGAGCAAAAGATCAGTATTCAATTCATTGTATGTGATCTCATCTTCACGATATGCGCCATTGGCAAATCGTTTGGTGCTAAAGGCTCTTTTAGATTTACGGAGGTCATTATAAAAATCAATACCAGATCTAAATCTTATACTAAAATTATTTGTGAATGCATAACTAACTTCTGCATTTCCCAAAACTCTGTTCTTGGCAAAGCCATTGGTGTTTTCATAAGCAGTAAAATATGGATTATCGAGCCATAAATAATTTGCATTAAACTGGTTGAAATCTTTTTTGCCAGCCTGCCAGTAATTTTTCAGGTCTTTAAAATCCACCTGCCTTCCTGACCAGTTGAAAGTGTACATGGGGTTTTCACTGCCATACCCCACTGCCGGGCGGTTGGCGCTGGAGGAATTAATAAAATTTATAAAAGCCCTTGCGAAAATCTTATCACTCATTTTTGCTGAGCCGGATAATGAAAAACTATTCCTCTTAAGATCAGTATTTGGCACTATGCCTTTATTATCAAGGTTTGAATAAGACAAACGAAGATTGGCTTTTTCTGCTCCTGTATTAAAGGAAACTGAATTGATGAAGGTTCTTCCTGTATTATAAAAATCTTTTACATTATTTGGGTGGGCTAAAAAAGGAGTTGCCTCAATCGGGTTACCATTTCTTGCAAAAATATCTGCACCTCTTACAGGGTTGCCGTCTTTATCTTTTGAAGGCCCATTAAATTGTTTTATCAACTGCCCCATAATTCTCGGACCAAAACTGGTTAAGCCCCCATCATTTTTACCTGCGCCAAAACCATCTTCATAATAAAATAAGCCACCTGCGCCTGCGCCATATTCATTTTGGTATTTAGGAAGTACCAAGGGATTTTCAAAAGTTAGCGAACTGCTGTAGCTAACGCCTTTACCTTTTGTGCCTGATCCATCTTTTGTTTTAATTATAATAACGCCTGCGCCCGCCCTGCTTCCATATAAGGCAGAGGCACCGGCACCTTTCAATACAGTGATAGATTCAATATCATCGGGGTTAATATCTGCAGCGCCATTACCATAATCCACTTCCTGAAAACCAGCTTCGTTATTTTCAGTATTATTGGTAACAGCATTATTGCTTATCGGAATTCCATCTACAACAAAAAGTGGCTGGTTGGTTCCTGATAAAGAGTTTTCTCCCCGGATAACTATTCTTGATGATGAACCAATTCCTGAAGAGCCATTTGTAACCTGCACACCTGCAAGTTTTCCGGCAAGAGCATTTACAAGATTGGTTTGTCGCACATCAGTAATATCTTTTGATCGTAAAGTTTGCACCGCATATCCCAATTCTTTTTTATCTCTCTGGATGCCTAATGCTGTAACTACAACATCTTTTAAAATGGTGTTTAAAGGAATTAAAAAAATGTTGAGGGTTGATTGCCTGGTTACTTTTAATTCCTGATTATTATAACCAGAAGAAGAAATAATAAAGGTTGAAGTTTTGTTTGAATACTGAATTGAGAAAGAACCATCATTTTTGGTAACAACGCTATTCTTTGTACCTTTTTCATTAATGGTAACACCTGCCAGCGCTTCATTAGTGTCGGCATCTTTTATAATACCTTTAAGCGATAATTGGGAAAAAGTTGTATGTACTGATATAAATAGTAGAAACGTGAAGATAGGTTTCATAATAATGAAAGATGATTAATTGATAAATAAAATAAACTAAACTAGAGGGGGAAGGAGAAGACCGGCGGCGCTTTTAAGCCGAATAAAAATCTAAAGATAAAAGTGGCAATGCGGTTTGTAAATACAGGGAAATACTTTTTGATTGATGCAACAATACTTACCACATACATTCGTAAAGCATCAGCTTTTATAAGTAGAGAAACCTGTTTGCGGAGATCCTCAAAATTGTTTACATCATCCTGCAATGGAAGCTGAAAAACCGAAAATAAGAAAAGTTCCTGAAGATCATTATATACAAATGAACTTTGCCAGCGTATAGATGTAAATGCTTTGTAATTAAAATTGTTTTGGGTTAATCCAATAAGATAAGTGCCTCCTTTTTTTGTAGGCGCCAGTACATATTCATGCGATTGCAAAGCAACAACTGCCTGATGAATATGAACTGAGTTGAGGGTAAGACAATCGTTGCCAATAACAACTATTTTTTCAAACCCTTTTTCAAAGACAGCAGCTATAGCATTTGCAAGCCTTTCTCCAAAACAATCTCCATGCTGTAGTTTTTCATCCCAGACAAAAAATGGCAACCCTGAATTTTTGGCTAATAAAATCGAACGTTCAATAATTTTTTGAGTGAGCGCTTTATTTTTACCAGCGCTGCCATATGGTAAAAAGTTTTTTGCAAGAGATTCCTCTTCGCTTCTGCGGGAAAAAAGTAAAAGAGCAGTATTGTATTGCTGAATTGCCAATTGAGTGTTAATAATTTCAGTTACGGAAATTGTATAATTATAGTTTTACAAAAAGCTAACTAGTTAAAGCTTCGCCACAACTGCTTCCTGAGCCTGCTGTGCAATATAAGAACACAATCATGATTTAATATTTTAATTATTTAAAAATTAAATACACAGTGCAACGGGCAACAAGATCGTTACCATTGAATAAATTAGTTGATTGATTATTTTTATTGTGGTAATGATTGTACCAAATGTTAGGAATGATATGCACTTTATCTATAGGTTGAAAATCTATTCCGGTAGTGAAAAAACTTTCATTGTAATTGTTATTTGTACCAATATATTTGGTTGATGAATTATATAATGCATCAGGATTATATCTATCATATCTTATAAAGGAGCTTATTTTTTTTGTCCAATTGTTTCTTAAAAAAACTGATACGCCTAATATGCGTTGATTTTGCAATGATGTATCAGTTCTATTGACAAGAACAGCTCTTCCAAAATTATTTAGCTCATCATCAAAAGCTTCAGCGCCAATAGCAAATTTTTTTGTTTGATATGCAACACCGGCTTTAAAAGTTTGGCGGTTACGGTGTAATTGAATTGAAGATATTTCGTAATTATAATGCAGATCAAAAATTATTTTTTGTTGAGCAAGTTTTAATACCAGGTTTGTATATAACTTTTTGTACTTATCATTTTCCGGTCGTGTGCCCGAACCATTTGCTACCATTATGGTGTAGCCA
>DASYOS010000012.1:0-8820 GCA_036007525.1 Chitinophagaceae bacterium
ATTTTGAGATGGATTTTGCACATTAGTTTGTAGGATTTTTTAAAATTTTATACGTAAATTTTTCTTACATAAACCAACCAGCAGGAATATCCAGGTAGTAACACCTGGATATTCGCATCTGTAAAAACTTGTTGTGCAGTATTCACTGGAACTATTGGTGAAGGTATTTGGCTTTTTTTACACCCCGTGCTAAGGAACAAAATTACAGCGGTATTAAAAGCAGCTTTTTCATTAATAAAAATTAATTTTAAGAGTGGTTAATTAGGTTTAATTTTTATTCCTATTTATAATTGCTATGGTTTCTTAAATGGCAGCAGGTTAACCATATCCGCTACCATTCGTCCCTGAGTAATCCCTGCTTCAACTGCGAATCTGTAATTATGCCCTGCAAGTATTTTGGTTTTTGCAGCAGTTTTAGCGAACTCATCCAGAGATGAATAACTCCATGTGCCGATCCAGCCTTGTTGCGTACTATCAACAACAGCATAATTATTACCGAAGAATTTTTCAAGTATGCTTACACCCGCTGTATTTACAGCGGTTGTAGATGGGTATGCAGGATGTTGTGGAGTGGGAGTAACTGAATTCCATGTTGTATACCCCATTACGCCACGTATATAAGTTATTGGCCTTAACAGCGCATAGTTAAATTTTGCTTTAAAAACCGATGCAATGGCATCGGACATAGAAATGTTCAGTTTTGCATAAAGTACCGCTGCATCTTCCAAATTCAATTTTTCTTTTGCCATTACTTGTGATGATAACATTAAAACATGTGATGGATTATTGAAGTTTGGGGTAAAGTCTCGCCATGATTGGGCTAATTTAATCTCATCTGGGGTTAGAAGTAAACTTGTCTGGTAAACTTCGTTTGCCATCTTGTAAAAATCAGATGATGGATCTGTTGAATACGGTATAGGTGGGGGTGGTAATGTACTGTTTACAATGTTGGGGATAAATGTTCTTATACTTCCCTGGCAAGCACCAGCTGCCGGAAAAAAACCTGTAGGTGTTGGCACCCAGGTTCCCGGAGTACCTAATGGAATATAAGCGGGACAAAGAGCCAAAGTGCCATTCGGATTTAGTGTGCCGTCGGAAGTACTCCAATCATAAATTTTATCAGCTACATATTTACCGAAATCAATAGAGAACTGAAGTTGGTCGGGGTTTACTTCAGTTTGAAAAGATGTGTTGAAGCGGGCTTCAAGTTGTTGTAATGGGGTTAGGTCCGCGTTAGCGGCAAAGTTCTTTATCAATTTCTCCGAAATGCGTGCAAGAGCTGCATTAGCAGCAGCTGGCCAGTAATAATCTTTTTGGGGATCAACGTCAATGGTGTTGTTTGTAAAATATTTATAGATAGATTGATACGACGGCATACCCGTAACAACAGTTTCGTACATGGCTATGGATGAAAAAGCCAATATGCGTATACTCGGTGCAGAAGGGTAACGATTGGTTCTTGTTGTACTTGCTAATAAGCTAAACCATTCATTAGCCACATCAGAGGTGTAGTTTTTTGTAAGAGAAATATCTTCTTGGGATGGTTCTTTTTTACAGGAAGCAATGCCGGCGATAAGAAAAATAACGGTTAATAAATGAAGTGAATACTTTTTCATAATAATGTTTTTTAGAATTAATAATAAAATTTATCATGCTAAAATTATTATTTGAATAAGGTCATTTGTGGTTAAATGCGACAAGCACACAATTAAAGGGTATAGAAACGGTGGTAATATTTTAATTTGATTGCAACCAGGATTAAAGTTATTTTATCTGCGATAAAAAAACTTTGTCGTCCTAAAAACGTTATTCGTCTCGTTCCAGGCTTCGTATTTCGCTTTCTTTTTTAATCCAGGGAATTTTGATTAATATTTGTGTAATGGATTTAAATAACTTCATATCTCTGAAAAAAGAAGCGACTGAAGTAAGCAGTATCTTTTTCTATGAGGAATATTGCATTGAAAAGACATGAATACTCTGGAAAATAATAAGTTTATATTCTCTGATGAGAGAAAGTATCGCATCATAAGGCACTTACTATTCTGGGGATTTTGGGGCTTCTATTTTGGCATGACCCGGGAATTTAACCCGATGTTTTATAAACAAACCGGGCATTTGCCAAACTTGTTTAAATCTATGGGGGAGGCTTTTTTTATACTTTTACCTCAAGTAGTGCTGGTTTATCCGATGCTTTATTTTATACTTCCACGCTATGTATTCACTGGTAAATATATCAGGGCTATATTTTTTTTTATAGTGTTTTTACTTCTTAGTATACTCTTCAGTGGGGTGTTGCTAATATATATACCCTGGCAGAGGCTTATTTGGCTTTCGCCATATGTTAAGTTGTTTGAAGGTACTTCAGGGTTACAAAAAATCTTAACGGCCTATTTAGCTGGGTTTCAAGGTTCGCTGACAGGCGCTGCGCTTGCAGCCAGCTTTAAAATGTTTAAGTATTACTATGTAAAAAATATGCGCAACCAGCAACTTATGAAAGAGAATATAGCGGCGCAGTTACAACTGCTAAAAGCCCAGGTGCATCCGCATTTCTTGTTTAATACACTCAACAATATTTTTTCTCAAACACAAACCGAATCGCCGAAGGGTTCTAAAATGATCATGGGTCTTTCAGATATGCTCCGCTATATTTTGTATGAAGGGCAAAAACCATTAGTGTCTTTAAAACAGGAGCTGCTGATGATAACTGAATATATCAATCTTGAAAAAATACGGTATGGTAACAAATTAGATGTACATATGTTGATTCCTGATAAAAATGACAATTTGTATATTGCTCCATTATTATTACTTCCGTTTGTGGAGAACTGTTTTAAACATGGTGCCAGTAATATGCTGGAAAATCCCTGGATCAATCTTACGATTGAATTAAAAAACACAACGCTGGTGATGAAACTAATGAATGGTAAGACGTCATCAAAACAAAATGTGGATGCCCAATCCGGCATCGGTATTGGCAATGTTCGCCAGAGGCTTGACTTTTTATATAAAGAAAAATATGATCTGCAAATAAGAGAAGATGAAGAAGTTTTTGTAGTTGATTTACGGCTCGAGTTAATAAAGATTGGAAACAAACAACAGGCTGATGCTCTTGCAGAAACCGGGTCAGAGTTTGCTTATGTCTAACGGAAGCCACATACAAATAAAATGCATCATTATTGATGATGAACCCATGGCAAGGGATGTTATCAGACGGTACATAGAAAAAATTCCAACTCTTAAATTGGTAGGTGAATTTGGAAATGCCATTGAAGCCACGATATTTTTACAGGAACAACCTGTTGATATGATCTTTCTTGATATAAAAATGCCTCAATTAAGCGGAACTGAATTTGTAAGAAGCTTGCGCAGTGTGCCTAAGATCATTTTTACAACAGCACATAAAGAGTATGCACATGAAGGTTTTGAATTAGATGTTACTGATTATTTATTAAAACCTATCCGGTTTGATCGTTTCTTGAAAGCCGTGAATAAAGCATTTCCTCTAAAGCAGCAAGAGATAGAAACGCAGGGAACGATAGCAAATGAAGAAGCCAAACCAGCCACTTCGTTTATCTACCTGAGAGTGGATCGTAAAATGATAAAAGTTTTACTGGATGACATACTATATATAGAAAGCGATAAAGATTATGTAAAAGTATTTATAGAAAATAGTTTTATAATAACTCGTCAAACCATTGCATCCGTTGAAGCAATGTTATCCGAAAGGCAATTTATCCGGATACATCGTTCTTATATTGTTTCATTAAGCAAATTAAAATCCTTTACTGCCGAAACTGTTGAAATCGCTAATAAAGAATTACCCATCGGAAAAATATACCGAAATAATTTTTTAAAACTTGGAGGTAACTGAAATATTAGCGATGCCAACCTTTCAAATTATCAAATCATAAATTAATCAATTATGAGAAAAATATCATTGCTGATACTGATGAGTTTATTTCAAACAGTTTTGTTTTCCCAAACCTCAGGTACTTTAAGCGGAAAGATCACGAACAAGGAAACGAATGAGGCCCTTCCTGGTGCCACTGTTACTATTAAAGAAAGTTCGATTTCTACTATAACAAACAATGAAGGTTATTTTATTTTAGAAAAAGTAAGTACCGGCAAGGTCGTATTGATGATCTCTTATGTAGGGTATGAGATTAATGAATTAACTGCAGATATCACTGCTGATAATAAAACTACTGTTAATGCAGCATTGTCTTTAGATAGCAAAGTAGGGAATGAAATAGTTGTATCAGCATCCAAACATCCTGAAAAAATTACCAATGCTCCTGCATCAATACAGGTAATAGGAATTAAAGAAATTGAACAATTTGCCGGTTCCAATGTTAGCGAACTTGTATCAAAAGTACAGGGAGTTGAATATACACGTAGTGGCGTGGATGAGATCACCTTTAATGCAAGAGGACTTAACAGCGCTTTTAATATTAAAGTTTTTCAGTTGGTTGATGGTCGTAATAGCATGGCGGCAGCAAGCGGTGGCATTGCTTTGTTTAATAACGGCAGTACAAATAAAGATGATATTGAAAGAATAGAAATTGTATTGGGGCCACAGACCGCACTGTACGGGCCAAATGCACATAATGCGTTGTTTAACTATATCACCAAAGATCCCCGCAAATATCCGGGCACAACTATAGCTGTAAGTGCTGGCAGCCAATCCCAGTTCAGCAGTCGATTTCGCCATGCTGCGAAGATCAATAACAAATGGGCATACAAATTAAGTGGTGAACATGCAACAGGACAAGATTATAAATGGTACGATTCAGTGTATGCAGGGGGAAATGCAGGACCGGTAATAAATGGTTTTGGACCGGTAGTGGCTATACCGGAACGAATCCACGATTTTAATTTCCGCCGCTACCGTGGCGAAGCACATGTGTATTATAGTGTAACACCTAAATCAGATATTATTCTTTCCTCCGGAGGCAGCAAATTTACCCGCTTACAGGTAACTGCAGCAGGTCGCAATCAATTAAGAGATTTTACTTATGGTTTTCTGCAAGCCAGGTTTGTTCACCCACATTTTTTTGCAAACATCTATAATACCTGGAGCAACCTGGGCACTTCAATTTTAATAGGTAATTATACTCGTGACTTTTGGAACCGTACTCACAGCACTATCACTAATCCAACCAGCCCATTATATAATAACTTCGGAAAATTATCTCCCGATTCTGCAGAAATGTATGCCCACCGTTTGGGTAACACCTTAAAAGAAAGAAGTCATCGATTGAACGGCGAGGTACAATACAATTATGATTTTCAAAAAGCAGGTTTGTTTTTGGTTACAGGGTTAAATTACCAGGAAGAGAAACCGAATGGTTTTGGTATCACCCTGATTGATAGTTTCCAGCGAATAAAAATCACTCAATATGGAGCAGTACTGCAATTGGAAAAATCATTACCATGGAAAATGCGGCTTATAGGTTCGACTCGTTTTGACCATCATAGTAATTTCGGAAGTTTTTTTGCTCCAAGGTTTGCATTGGTAAAAGCCATTAGTGATGGCAATTTCAGAATTACATGGGGCAGGGCTTATTCCATGCCCAGCATTTTAAACCAATACGCAGGTATCAACGGGTTTCTTTTTGGAAATGGTAAAGGCATATTTTATATACCTAATGGAACAAATGTCAATGACATTTCGTTATTTAAAACTACCCTGCCTTTGAAACCGGAACAGGTAAATACGTGGGAGTTTGGATATAAGGGAACGATCGCAAAAAATCTTTTTGTCGACATCAATTATTATAATGGGCTTAGTAAAAATTTTATAAGCCCAACAATTACTGTACCTGGCAGGGTTATAACAGCCAACGGGTTTAAGGTTACGCATAATCCAGCTTTTGCCGGTGTAGTGGTAAATGATACCTTGAAAAATGCATCTTTTCTCACTTTTTTTAATTATGGCAATGTAAGAGCTTATGGTGTTGATGTTGGATTGAACTATTCTTTCAACAAGTTCATCAGCCTGGCCGTAAAATATTCAAGGTTCGGTTCAAACATTACCGAAGACAATAATAAAAATGATGCGAATAAAGATGGTTATACTTCTTTGGAAGAAAAGAGTTTGAATGCTCCCAAAAACAGGGGCGTAGCAATATTGAGTTTTCAAAACCTGTGTAAACAAAAAATGTTTATAAACATAGCTGCCCGTTTTGTAGAGCAGTACGATTTTTACAGCGGTAGCCAGATTGGTACTGCAGCAGGTAAAGGAAGCAGGGGCAAAATAGAAAGACCGGGTCTTCCGCCATTACTTAAAAATTTTGACTGGGGTCCATTGGGTAATTTTACAACAGTCGATTTAAGTGCCGGATTTAAAATAAATAAAATGGTTGGCGTTGGGATGGGTATTACAAACCTGTTCGATACTAAACAAATTGAATTCGTAGGTTCGCCATCTATAAAGAGACTATTTTCTGTTGAAGTGAAATTGAATGTCCCTGATCTGGCAAATAAATAACAGGAGCTATCTGTAAATTTTAGATCAAACTTTATTTGATATAACTCTTAATATATCTTATCCATGTATTAATAAAGTAAGCATTGCTTGCATTACTGATTTTGGAATCACTTATATGCATAAATATTTTTGTACCGTCACAATTGGTAGATAATACAACATCTAAGCGCTCTTCTTTTAACAAAGCTATTTTTAATCCAACAAACCTTGTTTGACCAATATTATAATCAAATGCATTGGGTTTAGGCTTGCTTTTATCAGTAAGATAAACCGCAATCTTTTCCAGTTCGGTAATAAATTTTTTAAGCTGGGCCGTTTCAACGGGAAAAAGATTTTTATGGCTATGCTCTAATGTAACAATATTAGTATAGGAGAGGGGAAGCGAAATATTCTTATCAAGAAGCGCATATTTTTGAGAAAAAACAATACTGGAAATAAGTAATAAAATTGCAGTTAGAAAATGTTTCATATATTTTATGCATACAAAATTAAAAAATTAGTTGTACTCTCCAAATACCTCCCGCAAAGTATTTGAAATTTCTCCCAGTGTGCAATTGTTTTCTACAGCATTAATAACAGCAGGCATAAGGTTTTCGCCACTTATAGTTTTATCTTTTATTGTTTTAAGACATGCCTCGGATTTTAGGTTATCTCTTTTTTCTTTCAAAATTTTTAATTTGTTAATCTGCAGCTGCCTGATATTATCGTCAATTTTAAAAGAAGGAGGCAAAATATTTTGCTCGTTCTTAAATTTATTTACCCCTACAATTATTTTTTCTCCTGTTTCAATTTTTCGCTGGTATTCATATGCACTTTTGGCAATCTCATTCTGAATAAATCCTTGTTCAATTGCAGTTACACTTCCTCCAAGGGCGTCAACTTTTTCAATTAACTTCCATGCGGCTGCTTCCACTTCATTTGTGAGGGATTCAACAAAATAGCTTCCGCCAAGAGGATCTGCTGAATCTGCGATTCCGCTTTCAAATGCAGCAATCTGTTGGGTGCGTAATGCAATGCCTGCTGCTTCTTCAGTTGGCAAATTTAATGCTTCGTCGTACCCGTTCGTATGCAGACTTTGTGTCCCCCCCATAATGGCAGCTAAAGTTTGAATTGTTACCCTGCTGATGTTATTCATAGGCTGCTGCGATGTAAGTGTACTGCCGCCTGTTTGTGTATGAAACCGAAGCATCATTGCTTTTTCATCAGTTGCGCCGGCATCTTTCATTATCTTAGCCCACATCCTTCTTGCAGCTCTGAATTTTGCAACCTCTTCAAATAAATTATTGTGTGCATTAAAAAAGAAAGAGAGCCGTTTACCAAAAATATTTATATCCAAACCTTTTTCCTTTGCAGCTTCTACATATGCCTTGCCATTGCTTAAAGTAAAAGCAATTTCCTGCACAGCAGTACTGCCCGCCTCACGTATGTGGTAACCCGAAATAGAAATAGTATTCCATTTTGGAAGTTCTTTACTGCACCATTCAAACACGTCAGTTATTATACGCATAGATGGTTTTGGCGGATAGATATACGTTCCTCTTGCAGCATATTCTTTTAAAATATCATTTTGAATTGTGCCGGTTAATTTAGAGAGATCGGCACCTTGTTTTTTAGCAAGCGCTACATAAAATGCCAGTAAAATAAAGGCTGTTGCATTTATCGTCATTGATGTTGAAATATCCTGAAGCTTTATATCTTTAAAAAGAGTTTCCATATCCTCTAAAGAATCTATTGCAACGCCTACTTTGCCCACTTCGCCTTCAGCAAGCTCATGATCACTATCATAGCCAATTTGTGTAGGCAGGTCAAACGCAACACTTAACCCTGAAACCCCCTGCGATAATAAATATTTATAACGTTTATTACTTTCTTCGGCAGTGCTAAAACCTGCATACTGCCTCATCGTCCAAAGCTTGCCACGATACATGTCTGGTTGTATGCCTCGTGTAAATGGAAACTTTCCTGCCTCCCCTAAATCCCCTCCCATAGAGGGGATTTTCGAAACATCATTCTGTGTATAGATCGTTTTTATTTCAATCCCTGAATCTGTAATTTTTTTATTCATATATATATTCCTGTAGGGATGGGATTACATTATTTTCTTTGCTTCAAAATTCAATGCTTCCAAAACAATGGTGTGTAAAGAGGATTTGGGATTGCTCATGAGATAGTCGATAATTTGTTTGTTAAGATCCATTGCGGTTGCCTGGTTTGGTAATGTTGCCGATAATTGATTTACTATATAAATATTTTGCTCTTTTAAATTATTTACAACTCTCCATGCTTCAGGTGATACATATACCTGCTGACTAATGTTATACTCATATTCA
>DASYOS010000013.1:0-21102 GCA_036007525.1 Chitinophagaceae bacterium
ACCTCAAAAACCAAGGCAATAGTGATTTGCAATCCTAATAATCCCACGGGTTATTTGTATAGCAAAAAGGAAATGGAAATTTTAAAGGATATAATTACAAAGCATAATTTATACTTATTTGCTGATGAAGCCTATCGGGAATTTTGTTACGAAGGAGAACATTTTAGTGCTATGCATTTAAAGGGGGTTGATGATAACGTAATTTTAATGGATACAATAAGTAAACGATATAGCGCCTGTGGTGCAAGAATTGGAGCCTTGGTTACAAAAAATAAAGAAGTATTACAATCGGTTATGAAGTTTGCACAAGCAAGACTTAGCCCTCCAGGATTTGGTCAAATTTTGGGTGAAGCAGCAGTAGATCTTCCTGAAAATTATTTTGAAAAAATAAAAAAAGAATACCAGTTAAGAAGAGATACAATTGTAAAAAGATTAAACGGAATTCCAGGTGTTTTTTGCCCTAACCCCGGTGGTGCATTTTATGCAATGGCGAGTTTACCAGTTGAAGATGCCGATGTTTTTTGTCAGTGGTTATTAGAAAGTTTCTCATACAATAATAAAACTGTAATGCTGGCACCTGCAAGCGGTTTTTACGGAACTAAAGGTTTAGGGAAAAATGAAGTACGGTTAGCTTATGTACTTAATGTAGATTCAATTAATGTTGCCATGGATTGCCTGGAAAAAGCATTAAAGGAATATCCTGGCAAAACAAATATTTAGAAGTAAAAGGATGATTATTATCATTTTATTCTTTATTATATAATTCGATCATCACTTCATGCACATTGCCATCATTGATCAAAGGAACAGCGTTATTTTCTTGTGCCATTCCGTCTACTTTTACTTCCATTTTTTTTTCACCTGCTATTGTTTGAATAAATTGTATATGATAATTGCTTTCTCCAAAGCGGTAATTGATCTCAAATTCTTTCCATTCCGGCGGCACACAAGGTGTAAAGATTAAATTATTTCCTTCTTTTCTGAGCCCGAAAAAAGATCCTATTATCAACTGGTACATCCATCCAGCAGAACCGGTATACCACGTCCATCCTCCACGTCCCTTATGCATTGGCTCAGCATACACATCAGCAGCTACTACATAAGGCTCCGTTTTGTAAACAGCAATTTTGCTATTATTATTTCCCCGGTTAAGCGGATTAATCATTTGTAATAATTCCCATGTTCTTTTTCTATTGCCAATAGCTGCAAATGCCATAACCAGCCATATCGCAGCATGAGTATATTGTCCCCCATTTTCCCTTACACCTGGCACATATCCTTTTATATAACCGGGGTTCATAGCTGATTTATCAAATGGCGGATTGAATAATTGTATCAAGCCATCTTCTTTACGCACAAGGTGTTTGTCTGCAGATTGCATTGCGATGGGTGTACGATCATCATCCCCGGCTTTTGATAATACTGACCAGCTTTGTGCAATGGAATCAATTTTACATTCTTCATTTTCTTTTGAGCCCAAAGGAGTTCCATCATCAAAATAGGCACGGCGATACCATTCACCATCCCAGGCATTTTCCCTGATATTTATTCGAAGTTTTTCTGCCTGCTCTTTACATTTATTTGCAAAGGCATCATCATTCTTTATTAAAGCTATTGCTTTAAAGTTTATTAAAATATCATATAAAAAAAATGCCAGCCATACACTTTCTCCTTTACCATGTGTACCTACTTTATCCATACCATCATTCCAATCGCCGGAGCCAATGAATGGTAATCCATGCTCACCAAATTTTAATGCATGTTCAATTGCTTTTACGCAATGCTCATACAAACCGGCTGATGTATTTGACCTGATGGGGAGGTCATAGTAAGATTCTTCTCCTGCATTCAGTAATCGTCCTTCCAAAAAATGTATGTGCTCGTCCAATATTTTTTTATCATCAGTTGCGCTTATGTATTTTGAAGTAACAAAAGGCAACCATAAATAATCGTCTGAACAGGTTGTACGCACACCTCTTCCCGATGGGGGATGCCACCAATGCTGTACATCACCCTCTTTAAATTGCCTGGAAGCACATAACAGAATTTGTGATCTTACCAGCTCCGGCTGGTTATACATTAATGATAGTACATCCTGCAACTGATCCCTGAAACCAAATGCTCCGCCAGATTGATAGAATCCGCTTCTTGCCCAGATACGGCTGGCAAGCGTTTGGTAATTCAGCCATCCATTGGATAGCATATTTAAAGCGGCATCGGGAGTTTTTATTTGAACTACACTTAAATTTTTCTCCCAATATTTATGTACTTTATATAATGCCTCCCTTGCAACTTCGGGGCCTTCAGCAGCTCGTATAATATCCAATGTATGTTGCATATCTGTTCCGGTTCCCAAACGAAAGATGATCTCTTTTTCTTCTTCTTCAGCAAGATCAAAAGCAATTTGTATTACTGCACATGGATCCAGCGCAGCACCGGTTTTACCTGATAACCTTGCCCGGTTTAATCCATCGGGATTATTTATAATTCCATTGCGTCCCAGAAATTCTGTTCTGTCAGTGGTAATGGTTTTATTATTTCCATCAGCATCAAAAAATGCAACCCTATTTTTAAACTCAGTACTATAAGCATTCCTTGCAAGAATAGCTCCGCTGCGTTCATCCAGCTCAGTTATAGTATGTTTCAAATATTTTGCCCGAAGATCTCCTAATACCCATTCAACATATCCTGTTGCGGAAACACGGCGCTGCCTTCCGGAAAGATTGTGGAGTTTAATTACGATATATTTTACAGGCGCTTCAATATCAGTATACACAAACATTTCGGAGTTGATACCATCTTCATTATGTTCAAATACTGTATATCCGAATCCATGCCTGGTAATATAAGGAGAACTACCACGGCAGGGTAAAGGAGCCGGTGACCAGAATCTTCCGCTTTCTTCATCTTTTAAATAAAAAGCCTCTCCTTTAAGATCAGTTATGGGATCGTTATTCCAGGGCGTTAGCCGAATCTCATGTGCATTCTCTACCCATGTATACGATTGGCCGCTTTCAGAAATAATACTACCAAAACCCGGGTTCGCTAAAACATTAATCCAGGGGGCGGGTGTTTTATTGGATGCTGTTGTAGTAATAACATATTCTTTTCCATCGGCAGTAAAACCGCCAAGCCCATTAAAGAAATGCAGATCGTTTCTGGGAGGACCTTCAGTATATACAGATGGATAAAATTTTGTAGGACTGAAATAAGGTATTGCTGTTTTTATTTTTGCCCGTCTGTTTATTTGTTCTTCCAATGTTCCAAAATTATCCGAGATCATAACATGTGCAACAGCCTGAAATAATATCCTGTCTTCATTGGATACCTGCTCTGCAGACCTGATAAAGATTCCGCCAGGCTGATCTTTTAATTCAGTGCCCATCCCTGGTGTAATAAATGCCTGCAGCTGGTTATGCAATACCTGCCTGTAACCTCCATGATCATCATTCCATATAACCAGATCTACAATCAATCCTTTCAGCCGCCAGTATGCATGAGCCTGCACCATTTGTTTTACAAGATCTATATTGGACGCATCTTCTATCTGTACTAATACAATAGGTATATCTCCGGATATACCATAACTCCATAATCCTGATTGGCCGCGTTTATTTTTAATTATTACACCCGCATCAGCTCTTAATAATTGATTTGAGAAAATGATAGAACCTGCAAGCCTTGCGTATAGTTGTGCATCTGATTCCACAGCATTTATCTGGTGCAGTATAACCTGGCTATGCGTCCATGCTAATTCCAGCACCCTGTTAAACAAATGCCTCTCCTGGTATTTATCTATAAGGTTATTGCATATTTCCTCTGTTTCTGCCATGCCGGTAACGATATCAACTATTACTGATTCATTTCCCTCCAGCATAATCCGGTATTGTATTGAAACGATTGGGTCAAGAACAGATCCGCTATTACCTTTTAGAGGATCTCTTTGTTTCATTACTTCAGGCTGATGAATGCTATTGCCCCTTCCAATAAATTGTTCTCTGCTGGTTTCGTAGGTGATGTTAAGAATTTCTGCATCATGAACCTTCATCAGGTGAAACATCCAGGGAGCTTTTTCTTCAACAGATCTTGGGCGGCGTGTACATTGAATGGCATGACGTTGTTCTTTGATTTTTGTTTGAACAAATAAATTACTAAAAGCAGGATGTGCCTCATCTGCAGCAGGTGAAGCCAATACAACCTCCGCATAACTTGTTATTTCAATCATTCTCTTTTTGCGGGAACGGTTAGTAATATGTACCCTCCTTAATTCAATATCATCTTCAGGCGATACTACTATCTCAGTATGGGTTTCAAGACTAAAATCACGACGCCTGAATTCTGCACGCCCCTGAGAAAACACTGCTTCGTAATTTTCTCCCTGCTGCAATGTTGGTTGGTAAGCAGATGACCAAAACAAGTTGCTATCAAGATCACGTATGAAACAAAAGCTGCCCCAGTTATCAAGAGTGCTATCTTCTCTCCATCTGGTAACTGCCATATTTTTCCATCGGCTATATCCTCCGCCTGAATTAGTTACCATTACATGATACCTTCCATTGGATAACAATTGTATCTCCGGTATAATTGTATTTGGTGTATTAATAACTCTAACTGAGGCATCCGTGCCAGATACAAAACTGGTATCTTCTGCATGTACACTGGGTGAATAAAAAGTTGTAACCCTGGGTATCCTTTCCTGTAATAGTAATAATGCCGATTTTAAATGAATATCTGATTCAAACCGTTGTTGCATAGGCCTGTTTAATAGCAGGTACGAAAGAGAAAGTATTGACATTCCCTGGTGGTGTGCCATAAAAGATTGTACAACAACTTTTTTTTGTTTCCGTTGCAAACGTGTTGTTGTATAATCTATTGCTTCATAAAAACCGTATCGTCCTTCAAAGCCTTCTTTTTTTAATAGCTGCAAATTTTCATAGGCTTCGTCCGGAGCTACCATTAATGCAAGCATTGTTGAGTACGGAGAAATAACAAGATCTTCTCCCAACCCCCTTTTAAAACCAAGCCCTGGCACACCAAATGCTTTGTATTGATAATTTAAATTAGCATCAACCATATTATAACCCGATTCTGATATGCCCCACGGCACATTTCTTTTTCTTGCATATTCAATTTGTTTTTGAACTACCGCTTTAATGGTTTGATCAATTAATGTATTTTCATATGTAGGCATTACCATTAATGGCATAAGATATTCGAACATTGAGCCACTCCATGAAAGCAGGATAGGAGCTGTGCCTGAATTGGTAAGTTGCCTGCCTAAGGCAAACCAGCTTTCCTGTGGTAATTTTCCCTGTGCTATCCCTACAAATGTTGTGAGCCTGGCTTCAGAAGCAAGCAGATCATAGTAACTGCTATCCTTTCTATGCTCTTCTACATTATAGCCAATTGATAATAAATTTTGTGACCGATCGAACAGAAAATCGTAATCAATATTGGCAAGGCTCATACATTTTGTTGCAAGTTGTTCAATTGTTAATAAAAGCTCTTTTGCACGCCTTGCCGCCTCAGTAATATTTGCCTGAAATTTTATAAGCCATTCATTTTCTACAACAGTATTGTCACTTACATAATTACGCATAATCTTTTGTAACAGGATCTGTTCTATTAAAGCTATTTGCTTTAATGTTGGGATAGTGGATAAGTGGGGTATTAGATCATTGAATTTCGCAGGCGTTTCAGCTATTAGTAACCAAGGTGCTAAAGAAAGCATACTTTTTTTATGCTCACTTATTTGTTGTTGAACTTTTTGTGCCCATATATCATCATCTTCATCGGGTATAAAGTCAAGATCTGTTACGATTGCTGAAAAAGATGTTTCAAGATGCTCAAGGTATTGATATGCTTCGGCGAGTGTATTTATTTTATCCGGGTAATTTTCCTGCATCTCTTTCCTGAAATTTATCAGCAGTTCTTTTTGCTTACTATATTCTATTAGTATATTGATCGTATCAGAAAGCCCTTCAAAAAAATTTCTTTCTATAATTTTTTTTTCAGGAAGAGACAAAAAACCCTGTTTTAAAGTGATGAGATGCCCTGCCATATTTCCGCTATCAACAGTAGAAATATATTTCGGAAATAAAGGAGCAAGAGAGATAGTATCGTACCAATTATATAAATGGCCATGATACCTTTCCATGCGTTGCATGGTGTTAATGGTATTAGCGGAGCGTTCTATCAATTGCAATGAAGTTATATAACCAAAATCATATGCTGTAAGCCCTGATAATAATGAAAGACCGATATTGGTTGGAGAAGTTCTGTTAGCTGTTTTTTCATTAGGGGTTTCCTGGTAATTATCAGGTGGTAACCAATTATGTTCAGCCGTTACAAACTTTTCAAAAAAACTCCATATTTTTCTGGATAACATCCTTAGGTAAATCTTTTGTGTATTGGATACATTTATTCTAACCACAAGTAATGGACGGCTTATTGCATAAGCGATCATTGGCCCCGCCATCCAAAAACTAAGAAATGGTAATGCAAAAAGAACAGTGCCCGGATTATAAATGGTTATGTAAGCATATACTATGATGGCTAAAAAAGGCTGGAACCACATGGTGCGATATACTTTTAAAATGGTAATATGCCCATGCTGTGTACTGCTAAACGGATTCCATTCTAGTAATTTTTTATGAGAAATGAACATTCTCCAAAGTGTACGAATAATTGCATCGGTATTTACATACACTTCATAAGGTAATAATGTAAGCTCCAGCAGCTGCTGAATGAAATTATTAAATGCAGACCGCCCGGTATAAATTAACTGTTGCATAAATACTACTTCCGGGGGCTTTCTAAAGAGTTCCCAAATAAAAGTAACCACAGATGGTAAAAGAATAATAAGAGAAATAACTGATGTCCAAAACAAAGGTGAACTGGAAATTGTCCACCCAAATAAGAACAATAACAGTAAAGCCAATGGCACCAGGCTGCGCCTGATATTATCAAAAATTTTCCATTTTGAAAATAAAGAGAGCGGATTCTTATGCAACTTTTTATCAATACCCGGAACAAATGGTAAAAGCCATTTGCCTATTTGCCAATCTCCGCGAATCCAACGATGCCTCCGCTGCATATCAATATCATATCGCAATGGATACTCTTCATAAAGTTGTATATCGGTTACTAAACCAGACCTGGCATAACATCCTTCAAGCAGGTCGTGGCTTAAAATACGGTTTTCAGGAAACCTGCCCTTCAATGCAAATTCAAATGCATCTATATCATAAATTCCTTTACCTATAAAAGAACCTTCCTCAAAAAGATCCTGATAAACATCTGATGTAGCTTTAGTATAAGGATCGGTGCCGGGATCATTGCCATGTAAGCGTGCATATAATGAACTATTGTTGGCAGGTAAACTATTTGATACTCTTGGTTGAAGGATGGTGTAACCCTCTGTAACCCTTTTCTTTTTATCGTTATAAACGGGATAGTTCAATGGGTGTGCCATGCTTCCTATCATTTTACGGGCAGTATCACGGGGAAGCTGTGTGTCTGTATCAAGAGTAATGATGTATTTTATAGTTTTAAATATAGCAGTATCTCCAATAATTTCGGAAAAACAATCTTTTGCCCCGCCACGCAACAATTCATTTAATTCGCTAAGCTTGCCACGCTTTCTTTCATAGCCCATCCATATCTTATCATAGGAATTCCATTTTCTTGGCCTGTGAAAAAGAAAAAAAGTATCGTTTGATTGTCGCTGGTATTTTTTATTAAGCTCGATTATCCTGTTCTTTAATGCGAGAAGGACAGCAGCATCTTGGGGCAAATGTTCTGTTTTTGCATCTTTAAAATCAGTAAGCAGTGCGAAGTAAAGATTAGCATCTCTGTTAGCGAGAAAGCGAATTTCAAGGCCTTCAATAAGATGATCGATATTTACAATGCTTGTAATTAAGGTTGGTATAACAACCATTCCTCTAGATTCAACAGGAATCCCTTTTGAATAATCCATGCGTGGTAAAAGGCAGGGTTTGGCGAGGATGGTGCTTATCCAATTAACAATAGATACTGCAAGGCGTGTAGTAGCCAAAAAAGCAACAATACATACTGCGATTAAAACATTCTGTTTAAGATTTTCGTTTAGTGCTTCTGCGATTAATCCCCAACTAAAGAGCAACGAGAGAATAAATATCCCCCCGAGGTAGAAAAGTAATGGATATTTATTTGCTAACTGATTACATTTTTGATAAGCCGTGGCTTTTGCGTTAGCTGCTTTTGCTGTTGCCAAATAGCCTTTGCCTGTTAGGTAATAACCAACATGTGATAAACGGATATCTTTATTATGGGCATGACTTTCTTTAGCTTTTTGAATAACCATATCAGCAATATCTTTTTCAGACTTATTGCTGTGTCTTGCAATTTTTTCTATGGCATGGCGGTATTGATCCCTGGTGTAAAAATCCATTATTTCATATACCCCATTTATATCATTGCGAAGTATGGACTCAACAATACTGGTGTCTTCAACAAAATCTCTCCAATTGGTGTTATTTAAAAAACGCAGACTGCTAATACTGTTACTGATGGACACCTGTGTGGCTGCCTGTGCCTGATTTTCCTGTTGTATTAATTCACTACTGGTAAAACCCATTTCCAAAAGTCTTTGCTCTATCCAGTTTAAGGGTAATGTAAGTATACTTCCTTTTTCCTGTAGCCTTCTTGTTAGTTCTGCTACGAATGTGCTTTCCATTGGAGGGTCTGACCTTGCCATATCTGCAATTACAAGTACTAAGTTTTTAGGATCTTTTTCTGCAACTTCTATCATTTCATTTGCCCAGCGTGTGGCCAATGATTTATTGGTTATTTCTTCAGCGATTTGTATGGAAAGGCGTCTTAAATTTTCTATTAATGCCAGCCTGAGCATAATGGGAATTGCCCAAAGCTCACCCAGTTTTAAAAAATTAATGGTTTGATATGAATTTATAAAATCTGTTAGGCTGTTAATATTCACATGGCCATCGCTATGAGAAATGATTTCCATAGCCATATCATATACACGGGGCAAACCGGCAGATTCACCTTTTAATAATTGAGGCAAAATTTTACTATAACCTTTGGGTAAATGTTTTTTACCGGTGTAAATCTGTTCTTCAATTAAGTAAAAATTATCAAGCAGCCATTCTCCGGCAGGAGCAATACGATTATTTTCCTTTAATGTTTTAGTAAGTAAAGCATGAACCTCCAGCAAGATCTGTTCATTTTCTGCCAGCCGTTTTAATAACTGTTCGGGTGTTTGCCGTAAGGTGGGCACATGTCTTTTAGCTAATGCAACAGCATGCTGAGCTAGCTTCTCTCTTGTAAATATCTCTGACCTGAGCGGGGGTCTTTCGTCGGCGTATTTATCATCCCTATTATCACCAAGAAATGGTTCAATTATATTTTTCTTCAATCTGGCAATTGCCTGTGGAAGTAATTCAAATAAATCGTTATTTTTTTTCCCCCTCCCGAAAACTTTCATTGCCTTTAAGAATTGTTGTTGGATATAAATATAGACAATAGCCTTCGATAGAACGGGATTGAAGGAAGTTTTAAAATAACTTTCCAAAACATGAAAAAAGAGAAGAGAAAAAAACCAAACCACTTGATATACAAATGGTTGGATAGTAGCGTGAAGCAGACTTGAACTGCCGACCTTCGGGTTATGAATCCGATGCTCTAACCAGCTGAGCTACCACGCCTTTTTAGGTCGGCAAAGATAGGGCATTGCAAATAAAAATTTTATGAAAAAAATAGCTGCTTAATTTGAAGTTCCTAACCCCTCTCGTGTCATCTCTCCCCAACTATTTTTCTTTTTTAAATAATCAATATTGCCTTTTATTGCAGACCAAACTACAAAAGGATGGAAAACAAAAGGTTCCAAAATTGCCGCTACTCCTAATTTAAAAATATCTTTTTGATTATTATATTGATTAAAAGTTAATACCTCCATTAATATAGCAAAAATTGAATACAAAAATCCAAATGAAAGTATACAGCCTAGTAATGTAAAAAACGTAGCCCATTGTATTAATCCAAGAGCAACAAAAAATAAAAAGGATAACATTCCTATGAATTCAATTATGGGTGCAAGAAATTCAAAAAAAAACCAATACGGAAAACTAATCATTCCCAATATTCCGTATCGCGGATTAAAAAACATTATTTTATGCATGCGCAATGTCTCTATAGTACCCCTTGTCCACCTGTTTCTTTGTCTTCCCAAAATTTTATAGTTGGCTGGCGCTTCTGTCCAGCATAAAGGGTCAGGAATAAATGTTACTTTGTAAGGCAGTCTATTTTCTTCCATATAACGTCGCATCCGTACAATAAGTTCCATATCTTCTCCAACTGTTTTAATATCATACCCTCCGCATTTAATAACTATCTCTTTATCGAAAGCGCCAAAGGCCCCGGATATTATTAATAATCCATTTAACCTGCTCCATGCCATACGTCCTAACAAAAAAGCACGGATATATTCTAATGTTTGTATTCTGGGTACAATTTTTTTTGGCACATTTACTTTTATCAACCGCCCATTTTCTATATGACAATCATTAGCAATGCGTATAACCCCCCCGGAAGCAATTACTCTAACCTTGGTTTCCTCAATAAAAGGCTTTACCATTTTAAGTAAGGCATCCTGCTCTAGTATACAATCCACATCTACACAAACTATATAGCCAAACCGTGCTATGTTTACACCAACATTTAAAGCGTCAGCTTTTCCACCATTTTCCTTATCAACAACTAATAGTTTATGAAAAACAGGGTTATTACTCTTATAAATACCTTTTATTTTTTTTGTTGCGATTTGTTCATTTACAAAAGCATTGGTTTTATAAAGATCATAGGCTGAAATTAATTTTTGAAGTGAATCATCCTTACTGCCGTCATTAATTATTATCAACTCGAGTTTATTATAATGAATAGATAACATGGATCTTACATTTGCAATTATATTGGCACCTTCATTATAAGCCGGAGCAAGGATACTTATGCCTGGAAGTTGTTCAGATGCAGCGATAATCCTGAAATCAGTAAAGCTGTTCTTGCGCATATAATTTCTAATCTCACCAATTGAATAAATACCGATGAATAAAGAAAAAAGTAGTAATATCAGTGTATAAAGCAGAAGGCCATATGTGAAAAGATCAAATAATAATTTTTGCCAGGTCATGCTGTGGTTTAATTGTTATTTGAATAAGAAACTCACTTCCCTAAATTTTTATCTGCCAATAAATATTATTTCTATACAGCCGATGCTATAGCAGTTTGAATATTTTTTAAATTCTCCTGTAATGGAGTTTCTAATTTTTTATATTCATGAATAGCTAACTCAGCAAGTGCAACAAGGCCTTCACTTTTTTCAGCTTTGCCATTTTCTTCTAATTTTTTCATAACATTTAATAGGTCATTTGCCTTTAAAAGCCCGATACTGCTTTTTAATTTATGGGCTGTTTTGTGAACTTCAATAAATTGATTGGAAATACAAGCTTCCCGCAATTCGTCCAATCTTTCCGGAGTGTTTTTTAGAAAAATAGTGAGTACCTCTGCGATATATTCATTATCATCCATTTCTTCCAGGAGGCTCAGATCAAATAAATTGCCACTACCCGATTTTTCAATTGTTACTTTAGTATCGCTCATATGTTTAACATTCAGCAATAAGCTTATCCGATTATATAAAAATTGAAAATCAAAAGGTTTTGAAACGTAATCGTTCATCCCTGCTTCCATACATTTTTCTTTTTCGCCTTTTAGTGCAGTTGCGGTCATGGCTATGATAGGAATGGAAAGTTTTAGTACACTTCTTATATACCTGGTTGCTGCGTAGCCATCCATTTTATCCATTTGCAAATCCATTATTATAATGTCGTACTTAGTGCTCTCTTTTAGAAATGCTATCGCTTCCAATCCATGGTTTGCAACATCTACAATTCCTCCGGCTTTTTGCAATACATGCCGTATCACTTTTTGATTTACATCATTATCTTCAGCAACCAGAATTTTTTTACCCTTTAGCAGTGATTGGTGCTCTTTAGAATTTTTACCGATAAAAGATATTGAATTCTTAGAATCGCTATAATTATATGGGATAGTAAATTGAAAAGTACTGCCTATATTGATTTTGCTTTCAACTAAAATTGTACCTCCCTGCAGTTCTAATAATTGTTTGGTAATAGCAAGCCCTAAGCCTGTGCCCCCATATGTTCGGGATGTATTTATGTTTGCCTGTGTAAAACTTTCAAATATTGAATTGATCTTATCTGTTTCAATGCCAATACCGGTATCTGTAATTTTAAAATTTAATGCTATCAAATCTTTGGATTGTTTTTGTATGGAAACATTTACAGTAACACCTCCCTGGTGGGTGAATTTAATTGCGTTACCTATAAGGTTTACAAGAATTTGATTAAGTCTGTATGGATCTCCCTTTATCATTTCAGGAACAGCTGAATCTACATTAAATTGTAAGAGCAAACCCTTTTTGGCTATACGATGATGGAACATAGCTTTTATATTAACTAATACCTCTGTAAGGTTAAAATCAATTTTTTCAATTGTTAATTTACCTGCTTGTATTTTAGATAGATCAAGAACATCATTAATGATCACCAGTAAATTATCAGACGACCGTTTTATAGTTTTAGTAAAATCTTTTTGCTCATCATCCAATTTTGTTTCTAATAATAGATCTGTCATCCCCCGTATTCCATTCATTGGTGTTCTAATTTCATGACTCATATTTGCAAGAAATTGTTCTTGCAGTTTTTGTGCATCTTCTGCGAGTTTTTTAGCTTGTAAAAGCTGCTCCTGGTATTTCACTCTTTCGGTAATATCTGTAGCAATTCCACTTATACCATAAATTTCATTTTGAGAATTTATCAACGGAAACTTAATGATCAGGATATTATGCATTCCATCAGGCATTTCAACAACTTCTTCAAGTTCTACCTGTTTGCGTGTTTTTAGTACCTCTTCATCAGTAGCTTTAAAACGTTGTGCTTGTACAATATCACCAAAATCAAAGTCCGTTTTACCAATAAGTGTTTCATCAGTTACATTTAAAGCCTCCTTAAATTTTTTATTGGCAAGCAAGTATTTGCCATCAACATCTTTTATATAAATTAATGAAGTAGTATTATCAAGAATGGATTGTAAGCGTTCCTGGTTTTCAAACAGTTTCACTTCATATTTTCTAACCACCTCTGCCATTTCTTTTTTTGCTGAAATATCTTTTACTATACATTGAAAGCCAATTGGCAAATTATTTTCCATCACTAATACTGCAGACTGTTCAACGGATTTTATGTCGCCTGTTTTTGTGCGGATACAAAATTCCATGAATGTTTCTTCAATGCTTTCCCGTGCCTGGGTTTCATAATTTGCTTTAACCTGTGGCTTAAATTCCGGATCTACCAGTTTAGAAAAATGCATCCCTATCAATTCGTTCATGGAGTAACCAGTTAATTGAACAGCTTTACCGCTGGCAAATGTGATCAATCCATTTAATGTAGAGGTGTACATCACAACTCCCGCATTTTCAATAAGGGTTCTATATTTCATTTCATTTTCTGAGAGCTTTTCTTTGATAATTATAAAATCCATCTCAGCCTCCTTGCGCTTGCCATCCGTTTTGTTTAAAGACTTTGCGGTCACCCACATTAATAACGAAGTAATAAAAATGATAAGGATAACTCCTAATGCTGAGCCAAATTGAGGATCGTATAAATTTAATTTCTGGCCTTCGAGCCTTAAAAAGCCTACTAATATTGGGACTGCAATACCAATAGGAATAAGCCTGCGGGCAATGTGTCCACCGAAGTTTTTATGCATTATAACGGATACAAAGCCATAACGATATCGGGATAATAGGATGCCAATAGCTAAAAGCAAAAAGGTAATCGAAGTATGAAACCTCATTGGCAAATACACCGATAACCGGTATAATGAAGTTGCAGAATATAAATAACCAATAATAGCAAGCAAGCTTATTATAAATACAAGGAGTGCAAGTATTTGAGATGGAACATATTTATACTCTTTCCTAAAATCTATAAGGAATAAACTAAATCCAATCAGTATAAAATTTATTGTTGCATTTGGAGATGTTCTGTTACCCTGTAATTTATTGCTGAATAATATCTGATCAATGCCGATATCAAAGTTGTCATAAAATCCGGCGAATTTAATTATCCCAATAACAGCAATGGCCAGGGCAATATATTTTCCAATTTTTATTGCTTTATCATAATTTTTTTCCTGAACCAGATACAATGAAAGTCCACTTAGAATCAATAAAGTTGCTGAGGTGGGATTCATAGCAACCGTATTGGGTAAAATGGTCTTTAATAATTCAATATTGAAGAGCCAGCCCATCAATACAAAAAAAGGAATTAAAATAATAATTATAAGTATCACTGCAGAAAGCTTGCGGGGATTAATAAAATTATCCTGGATCATGTATCAGTTTTTATAATGTTTTTAATAATTAAGGTTGGCTCTAGTGAATATAAAAAATAATTTCTGATCACGCCGCACGTTCATTACTAATTTGAAGAAAAATCTTTTTCCATGGATTCAAATCAGCAAAAGATTGTGTTAGTAAATAAGCCGCTCCCTGGGGATGTAATTTTGATAAAGCTTTTGCAGCAGCAGCTTTTATATCGTCATCATTATCCTGCAAACGACCCTGTAAAAAAGAAATATTCTCGTCGGTACCAATAATTTGCAACGCCTCTAAAATTGCCAGTTTATATTCTTTATTTTCATAAGAATAAGTAGCGACAACCTGATGGGGCGTATCTTCCCTGGGCATATTTTTCAAATACTCCAGTGCATTTAATTTTATATGTGAATTGGGAGCTTGTAAGCATTTTACAACATCGTCGTAAACTTCAAAGCAATTATAAAACTTTGCAAGTTTCAAAGCAAATGCTACCACCGATTTATTTGTTGAATTCAGCCATTTTTTTACAGGATCAAAATTTTCTGCTTTTACTAAATATAAAACGTTTAGAAGCTGTATCTGTTGTAATTGACTAATTGGGTAAACAGTTACATTAAGAAATCGCAACCCGGGAAAGCCGTAAAAATTTACCAAGGCACATTGAGCCTCGCTACGTACCAGTTCATTAGGATTATTGGTTAGTTTAAAAATTTTCTTTACATATTTTACTTGCTCCATTATAGCCAACTCCTGTATTCCTTTAGCTTTGATATGCCATTTACTACTTTTTAATTTCTTGTGAGAATCTTCATCTAAGTGCAAGGCTTCATATACCTCTTTAAGGTTTACTGTAGAAATGCCCGAAAGGCTTTTCCTGATCTTTAATATCTCATTGATTAAACACTGCCGATATGCTGGTAAATTGATCAAGTTACTGTAGTTATCATTAATATCTTCAGGCTCCTCTCCTTCGGTGAAAAATATTGATTCGCTAATAAGCACTGCTATACTTTCCTGCCATAATTTTGTACGCCGCTCAATCCTTTTTTTATAAATTGTTAAGCTTAAAATGATAACAAATAATAAAACCGGAAGTAAAAGATATATATAAAAAACATTGATAAACTGAAAGTTGTTCATCTTATAAATTATTATTAAGAATTTATTTTTATTGATCTAAGTTGCTAATAGTGGATAGCTTTATACACCCTGGGGAACATATCTTTTCACACGCATTGATAATTCATTTGGGCTGAAAGGCTTTGTAATATAATCATCCGCACCTAATTGAAAAGCTTCCAGCACTACGTTTTCCTGTCCCATTGCAGATAAAACAATTACAGGAATTTTTTTACCAACTTTATTTTTTGCTGCACCAATGATTTCCAGTCCCGATGCAAAAGGCATCATAATATCCGTTATTATTAAGTCAAGGTTTAATTCTTCAATTTTTTTAAGCGCATCCCTTCCATCTTCAGAAACAATAATATTATAACCGTCTTTTTTCAATCGGAGTTCAATCGTTTTAAGCATTATTATTTCATCTTCTACTACAAGTACTGTCAAAGTTTTTTACACTTTTTTTATAAAATTGCCTCTAATTCTCCCTGGATATTTTTTAAATGGCTCTGCAAGGGAACTTCTAAATTTTTATACTCTTCCTTTGCCTGCTCAGCAAGATGTACAAAGCCATCTGTCTTTTTTGCCAGGGCATGTTCTTCTATTTCTATCAAAACATCTGTGAGGCAATTTGCTTTTATAAGCCAGCCCAGGCTTTTTAATTTATGGGCAATATTGTACGCTTCAGAAAATTGATTAGAAGCACATGCCTTGATTAATGCATCCAGATCAATGGGAGTTTCTTTTAAAAAAATACTGAGTATTTCTATAATATATTCTTTATCATCCATTTCTTCCAGGAGGCTTAGATCATATAAACTACAATCAAAATGAGCTTTTTCAATTATTTCCACAGAATGGTTTTTGGCTTTTTCAGTTATCAATAAACCTAACCGCTTGTAAAAAAATGCGAAATCAAATGGCTTTGAAATATAATCGTCCATTCCTACTTCAATACATTTTTCTCTTTCGCCCTTCAACGCATTTGCTGTCATGGCTATAATTGGTATGTCAAGCTTCATAACATTTCTTATGTATGCCGTTGTCTCATAACCATCCATTTGCGGCATTTGCAAATCCATAATGATTGCGTCGTAATCTATACTTTTTTCAAGCAATGCTACCGCTACTGATCCATCGTTGGCAGCTTCCACCACACCTCCTGCTTGTTGCAACACATGCCGTACTACTTTTTGGTTTATTTCATTATCTTCTACAACAAGAAATTTTTTACCATTTAATAATGAACGGTATTCTATAGAATCTTTATGTATAAACTGTGTTGAACTATCTGCCTTGCTGTAAGTATAAGGAATAGAAAATTTAAAGGTGCTGCCACGGTTAAGTTTGCTTTCAACTGAAATTTTACCACCCTGCAATTCTAGTAATTGCCTTGTTATGGAAAGGCCCAATCCCGTTCCTCCATATTTACGGGAAGTATTCATGCTTGCCTGTGTAAAACTGTCAAAAATTTCATCAACCTTATCTTTTTCAATTCCAATCCCAGTATCAGTAATAGCAAAATTCAGGATTACGTCTTTTGCAGTTTTCTCCTCTATTGAAACTTTAATATCAACGCCACCCTTAGTAGTAAATTTTGTCGCATTGCCTATAAGATTTACAAGAATTTGATTAAGCCTGTATGGGTCTCCGTTTAATATGGCAGGCACGTCTGCATTTACATCAAGCTGTAAGGTTAATCCCTTTTCCTCTATAGTATTTTTAAAAATTAACATCACATCCTCCAACACTACCTTAAGACTAAAATTGATTTTTTCTATGGTTAATTTACCTGCTTGTATTTTAGATAGATCAAGAATATCATTAATAATTACTAATAAATTATCTGAAGAGCGCTGTATGGTTTTAGTAAAATCTTTCTGCTCATCATTTAATGGCGTTCCCATTAAAAGATCAGTCATTCCCTTTATTCCATTCATGGGAGTTCTTATCTCGTGACTCATATTTGCCAAAAATTGTTCCTGAAGATTCTGTGCCTCTTCTGCCATTTTTTTAGCCAGTAAAAGTTGCTCCTGGTATTTTACCCTTTCCGTTATATCTGAAGCAATGCCACTTATCCCATAAATCTTATTTTCTGCATCAAGTAAAGGGAATTTTAGTATGAGAATATTTTGTTTGCCATTAGCAGTTTCCAATGTTTCTTCAAGCTCCACAGATTTGCCTGATCGTATTACCTCATCATCAGTAAATTTAAAGCGCTGTGCCTGCTGAGCGTCTGTAAAGTCGAAATCTGTTTTACCAATTATTTCTTCGCTAACATTTAAATACTCTTTAAATTGTTTATTTACAAGTATGTATTTACCCTGAAGATCTTTTACAAAAATTAACGATGTAGCATTATCAAGAATGGATTGCAAAAGCGCCTGGTTTTTAACCAGCTTATCTTCATATTTTTTTACAACATTTTCCATTTCCCTTTTTTGTGTAATATCTTTTACTACACAATGGAAGCCTACGGGTGTATCATTCTCCTTTATTATTACTGCAGATTGTTCAATGTATTTTGTTTCGCCGTTTTTTGTAAGGATGCTAAATTCAATATATGTTTCTTCAATATCGTTATGTAACTGGGTTTGGTAGCTCGCTAAAACTTTTTCTATATCTTTTTCATCAACAATATGGGTAAAAGACATACCTATCAGCTCATCTCTATCATACCCGGTTAGCTGTAAGGCCTTGTTGTTAACAAATGTAAACCTGCCATTTAATGTTGACGTAAACATACTTACCCCGGCATTATCAATAAGATTTCGATATTTTAATTCATTTATAGCCAGCTCATTTTTAGTTTTAATTAATTCTAATTGCTCCTTTTTACGGCCCTCCTCCTCCAGTTTACGTTCTGTTATATCCTGTAACACTCCGCTGAAGTAACTGGGTTTGCCATCATTGTCATAGTTAAGTTTTCCTACAGCCTTTACCCATCGCACCTCGCTATTCCGAAAGCCAGCTACGGGATACTCTAAACTATATTTTTCACCTTTACTAATTGGATCTTCAACTGCGTTTGTAACGATATTTTGATAATCCTTTACAATTTGTGTAATTGCGGCCTCATAAGGCATCTCTTCATTTGCCCCATAACCAAATATTTCCTTTAGCCTGGGTGAGGGAATAAATTCACGTGTGTCTGAACTAATAAACCAGGTACCCAGTTCCGCAGAGTCCGTTGCCATTCGCAACATCTCCTCAGCAACTTCAACTTTTTTTCTGGCAATTATGTCTTCAGCTTTTGCTTTTATTAATTCCAATTCAGCTTCTTTGCGTACTACATCCATTCTATTTAAAGACTTTGCGATTATCCACACTATTACTGACATAGTTGAAATAATAAGAACTGCAGCTAGTGCTGTGTTAAATGCAGGGGGAAATAAATTTAATTTTTGCATTTCAAGGCGGAACCAACCTACCAATATCGGAGTTATAATAGCAACAGGTATAAGCTTACGGGCTATAACACCACCTGTATTTTTGCTGGTAATAACACCAATTAAACCATATTGATAACGGGCTAAAAGAATACCCATTGTTAAAAAAACAAATGTGATGGCAGTATGAATAGCCATCGGCTTATAACTTGAAAATTTGTATAATGTATTGGACACATACATGTAGCCAATTATTGCAAGCAGGCTTATTACAAAAGCTAAAAGCCCAAGTATTTGAGAAGGAACATACCTGGCACGTTTTTTAAAATCTATCAGATATAAGGCGAGGCCAGTTAGTAAAAAATTGAAAACCGTATTTGGTGCTATACTGTTATCTGCTAATTTGTTTTTAAATAATACCTGATCAATACCTGTATCAAGCATATTGGTATAATCTATCATTTTAATGAGCGCAATAACGGCTATAGTTAAGCCAATATTTTTACCCATTTTTATTGACTTGGGTTGCTTTTCTTCGTTAATAAGAAAAAGAGAGATACCGCCAAGAATAAACAGAACACAGGAAAGAGGATTCATTGCAATATGATGCGGCAAAAATCTTTTTAATGATTCAATATTAAACTGCCAGCCGATGAGAACCAGGGAGGGAATAAAAATTACTATTTTATATAGTACAGATGATAAATTTCTTATGTTAATATATTGGTTTGGCATTGCTCACAAGGTAAGAAAAATATAAAAGAAGAAAGCGATAAATGAGTTACCGCCAATTTGATAATTAATTGCAATAATTGGACTGGTTTATAACTCCTTTTATAACACCTGTTTATAGTAAAACTCGCTAAGAAATATTCGTTTTGTACCTCTTATTGCGCTTTTATACTTTGTGGCTTATTTTTGCACAAAAAAATCTAATGCAAATAGTTTTAATGCTCCATAACATTTTACGCTGGGCGGTTTTATTGTTTGGTTTATGGTCGGTAATTTCAGCAATATTGGGAGTAGTAAACAAAAGAAATTATACTAAAGCCGACGACAGGAGTAATTTCTTTTTTATGCTAAGCTGCGATATCCAATTATTATTAGGCTTGATATTATATTATACCAACTCATGGTTCGAGAGGCTGAAGGACCTTGGCAATAATATGAAAGATGCGAACAACCGTTTTTTTACAATGGAGCATGGTTTACTAATGATTATTGCACTAATATTAGTTCATGTAGGTAGAGTGTCAGTAAAAAAGGCTGCAACGCCTGCAGCAAAGCACAAAAGAACTTTACTGTTTTTTGGGTTAGCAATTTTATTAATATTAGCTGCCATTCCATGGCCGTTTAGAGACGCTATCGCACGTCCCTTATTTAGAATGTTTAATTAGTAGCAGACAGATAATTGAGACTGATGAATGAAGAGAAAACATTGCCCATCATACTTATTACAAATGATGATGGTATAACAGCCCCGGGCATTAAAAACCTAGTAGAAGCTGTAAAAGGACTGGGAGAAATAATTGTTGTTGCCCCTGATAAGCCACAAAGCGGAATGGGCCATGCCATCACAATTGGAGTTCCGCTAAGGCTTTATAGAGTTGAAGATATGTTTGATGGTGTAGAAGCCTGGCACACCAGCGGAACGCCTGTAGATTGTGTAAAACTCGCTGTAGATAAAATTCTTCATCGTAAACCGGATATTTGTTTAAGCGGTATTAATCATGGTGCCAATCATTCCATCAATGTAATTTATAGCGGAACCATGAGTGCTGCTATGGAAGCCAGTATTGAAAGTATTCCCAGTGTAGGTTTTTCTTTACTTGATTACAGGATGGAAGCAGATTTTACGGCAGCAAAATTTTACGTTCGCAAAATAGTAGAGAGCCTTTTACAAACCAAAATGGATAAACATCTTTTACTCAATGTAAATTTTCCTGCTGTTCCGCTTGAAGAGATAAAAGGCATAAAACTATGTAAACAGGCATATGCAAAATATGATGAAGATTTTGCTGAACGCCTGGATCCTCATGGCAAAAAATATTACTGGCTCACCGGTGAATTTGTAAATTTTGATAAAGGCAATGATACAGATGTGTGGGCATTGCAAAATAACTATGTAAGTGTAGT
>DASYOS010000014.1:0-3658 GCA_036007525.1 Chitinophagaceae bacterium
AGATTCATTGAATTATATTGCTGCGTATAAAGGTGCTATCGGCATTAATAAACGAAGAAGGGCTGATGTTGCCTGGATTAAAACGGATAGTGCTAAATTCTATGCAATGGCTGCACAACAGCCTCTTACCTCCACTGGCAATCTATTTACAAAAAATAAAAGAACTGGTGAAAAAATTAGTATTTCCAAAAATGATATGTTCTCAAAACGGCGTTGATACCTTATTAGCAACTGGTACTGTACCAACCGGAATGGTAAAAGAGATCAGGCTTATTTTAGGTTCTAATAACACTGTTGTTGTTGGAGGTGTTTCTTATCCTTTAACTATACCAAGCGGCAGCGAATCGGGATTAAAAATTAAAGTAAATAAAGAATTGAGCGCTACATTAGAAACCCTGATAGTTGATTTTGATGCAGCCCTTTCTATTAATTTAGAATCCGGCAGTTATAAACTTCGCCCTGTATTAAGAATTAAGTAATTCGAATTAAGTAATTCAAAAAGCTGCTCTAATATTGAGCAGCTTTTTTATTGGCATAAACTAATATGCATAGTTATATGCAAAACAATATTTTACGGTTGTTACCTGATCTCCCAAACTAAAGCGCTTGCACCAAGGATAGCGGCATCGGATTCATTTAATTCGCTAAAAATTAATTTTACTTTATTTTGAAAAATAGGGAGAAGATTTTTTTCCATATGTTCCTTTGCAGGTTTCATGATAAAATCTCCAGCTCTGGTAACACCGCCAAATAATATAATCGCTTCCGGAGAAGAGAACATAACAAAGTTTGCAAATGCTTCACCTAATACCTTTCCTGTATACTCATATGTTAGTATTGCAATTTTATCTCCCTCCATTGCACACTCATAAATTATTTTGCTGTCAATTTTATTTTCAGCATAATTTCTAAGTAAACTATTTTCATCCGGATGTTGGTGTAGTAATTCAACAGTAGTTGTTACAACGCCGCTTGCAGAAGCGTACGATTCCAGAGGGCCATACATTCCCGTTCCCTTATGCAGCCTTCCTCCGGGGATAATTATTGCATGTCCTAATTCTCCTGCAAAACCATCATGGCCTAAAATTAATTTCCCGTTTGCAACAATTCCACTTCCAACTCCAGTTCCCAGGGTTATCATAATAAAATCTTTCATTCCTTTGGCAGCGCCATACATCATTTCTCCTACAGCAGCTGCATTTGCATCATTAGTTAGGGCAGCTGGCAATCCAAATTTTTCCGATATCAGTTTTGCAAGTGGTATAGTTCCTTTCCATTTTAAATTAGGGGCATATTCAATATTACCTGTATAAAAATTACCGTTAGGCGCACCAATGCCAATGCCATGGAATTTTGATTTTTTTAAAGAGTTAATTATCGGGTTCAACGTATCATATAAAGCATTTATGAAAGAATCTATTTCAGGATAATCTTCTGTTTTTAATTCTCCCTGTTGCAAAATTTCTCCTCTGTGGTTTACAACACCATATTTAGTGTTGGTACCACCAATATCAATTCCGATAGCGAGTTGTTTGGATAAAGCTTTCATTAAGGAAAATTTTCAGGAAAAATAAGTTTTTAATTTCTTAAATTATTATTTTTTAAATGTTCAATAAAGTATAAAAAATTGCAATAGTAGGCGCATAAATCAAAAATTCTTCTTAGGTTACAACAAAAATTATAAAATGATAACAGAAAATATTCGTCCTGCAAAAAATGAAGGCTATGTATTATCAATTACTATTATTGGTGCTTTGTTTTTCATATTTGGATTTGTTACCTGGGCTAATAGCCAACTGATACCTTATTTAAAGATAGCCTGTGAGCTTACAGATACTCAGTCATTTCTGGTGGCTACTGCTTTTTTTGCAGCCTATTTTGTAATGGCAATTCCGTCTTCAATGATCCTGAATAAAACAGGATTTAAAAAAGGAATGTCGCTTGGCTTATTTATTATGGCAATTGGTGCCATTCTTTTTGTTCCTGCAGCAAATGCCAGAAGTTATCCTTTATTTCTAACCGGGCTCTTTATAATAGGTACCGGGCTTGCTTTGTTGCAGACGGCATCAAATCCTTATGTTACTGTATTAGGGCCAATAGAAAGCGCTGCACAACGGATAAGTATTATGGGTATTTGTAATAAAGTAGCCGGGATATTGGCAGTATTTGTATTAGGGGGCATAGTTTTAAAAAATGCAGATGAGCTAAAACAACGATTACTGGTAGTTAGTCCTGCAGAAAAAGAAGCAGAACTAAATGCTCTCGCCTCAAGAGTAATATCACCTTATATTACTATTGCCATTATTTTAGCTGTATTGGCTGTGGTTATTTATTTTATCAACTTACCTGAAATAAGAGAAGAAGAAGAGAAAACTGATACAGCTGTGTCAAGAACACGTACCAGTATTTTTCAATTCCCGCATTTAATATTAGGCGCATTGGCTATCTTTTTTTATGTGGGGGTAGAAGTTATTAGCTATGATACATTTGCTTCTTTTGGAGAATCGTTGGGTTATCCGTTAGAGCAAGCTTCTAAATTTGCTTCATACACAGGTTATGGGCTGTTACTTGGTTATGTATTGGGTATTATTTGTATTCCACGTTTTATATCTCAACAAAAAGCCTTAGTTGCAAGCACTATTTTATGTATTGCGTTGGTGTTGCTAACTCTTTTTACAACAGGGATGGTTGCAGTTATTTGTTTTGCTTTACTTGGTTTTTCAAATGCCGTAATGTGGCCTGCCATTTGGCCGCTGGCAATAAACGGGCTTGGTAAGTTTACAAAAATTGGTGCTGCATTACTTATTATGGGTATTGTAGGCGGAGCTATTTTGCCGCCATTGTATGGTATTGTGTCTAAAATGATTGATTCAAAACAAATGGGCTATTTTATTATGATTCCTTGCTACCTGTATATTTTATACTATGCAACTAAGGGTTATAAAACAGGGCTCAAATAATATGGAAGATGGAAATAGTACATGTTGCAGCAGAATGTTACCCTTATGCCAAAGCCGGGGGTTTAGGTGATGTTGTTGGCGCATTACCAAAATATCAAACTAAATCCGGGCATATTGCAAAGGTTGTATTGCCTATGTACCGTACTAAATTTTTGTATGAAAACGAATTTAAGGTGGTACATAAAGGAGGGTTTGGAATGGCAAACTATTGGTTTAATTATACTATTATAAAAGAACAAACCAATCGCCTCGGATTTGATCTGTATCTTATCGATATTTCTAATTTACTTGACCGGGAAAAAATTTACGGCTATGATGATGATACTGAACGCTTCACGGCCTTTCAAATAGCGGTTGTAGACTGGATAAGTAAGTGGGAGCACAGGCCTGATGTAATTCATGTGCATGATCATCACGCTGCCCTAATTCCTTTCATGATTCAGAATTGTCTGGCATACAAACATCTTTCATCGGTACCTACTGTTCTTACAATTCATAATGCACAGTATCAGGGATGGATGAGCTGGGATAAATCACGATACCTGCCTGAATGGGATAGGTGGAAGTGGGGATTGCTTGATTGGGATAAAACTATTAATCCCCTGGCATCGGGAATACATTGTGCCACAAAAGTTACAACCGTTAGCCCGGGTTATTTAAATGAGATCAGGTACAATGCCAATGGATTAGAAATGTTA
>DASYOS010000015.1:0-5509 GCA_036007525.1 Chitinophagaceae bacterium
CTTATTAAGCCCATACGTTACTGAACCATGCTGCTGTTGATAATAAGAAAAAGGTTTACGTAAGCGAATGAAGGCAAGACCGCATTCATGTTTTATTTCGTCGCTCATTTATTTTGGAAGAAGAGCAAAGGTAAGGATACCAATCGTGAATTGTAAAAGGTGAAATTCTCATAATCTCAAGATGGTAAACTAACGGATGGTATTATTTTGTTGCTGTAGCATTGGTTGTCCACTTTTGCATTTCGGGGCAGCCTTTATACTCATTGTCTACCTTAATATAGAATCTGGGGATATTTTTGTAAAACCACATTTCCAACATTTTATTTTTTTTATCTTCAATTGCTCTTTGAGCTATCTTGTTATAATCGTTTGTAAGATTTTCCCTATGAGGCTCAGTCTTTGTAATTAATTGCACAATACGAACACCCTTTTTTTCTCTCTCGTCAGTGTATTCCGTAGGCTGTGAATATTCTCCTACTCTAAGGTCTTTTAATCTTACCACTAAATCTTTATCTAATTGATCAATGGTTAAGAATGTGCTTCCATCTCTACCAGCAATTCTGCCCCCGGTAAACTTACTGCTTTCATCATCACTGTATTTGGAAACGGCTTCACCAAATTTCATTGTACCGGCAATAAGATTTGATCTTACAGAATCTAATTTATGTTTTGCTTCACTAATTTCTATAGATGATACCTGTGGGATTTTCAAAATATGCCTGATAGAGGCATCATCACCGGCACGGCTTACCATTTGGATAATGTGATATCCAAATTTTGTTTTGAACACTGTTGATACCTGGCCATCTTTTAAGGTAAAAGCTTTTGAAACAAATATTGGGTCAAATAATTTTTCATTTCTGTTGATATCGTATTTGCCACCCGTTGCCTTACTGCCTCCATCATCTGTATATAAACTAGCTAGGGTTTCAAACTTTTTTGCACCGCTTTCTACCTGTTGTTTATATTCTTTTAACTGGTCTATTGCGTAGGTTTCAAGCTCACGGCTTGCTTTGGGATAAATAATTATTTGCCCCACTTCCACTTCTGACTCATAATAAGGCAAGCTATCTTTAGGAATGGTCTCAAAATATGCCTTTACTTCTGTGGGTGTAATTTTTACATCCTCAACAATTTTATTACGCATACTCTGCGCTAATTTTTGCTCACGAAATGTGGGCCGCATGTCTTCCTTAAACTGGTAAAAGCTTTTACCGATGATTTGCTCTACAATATCTTTTGAACCGTATTGATTAATGGCATTTCTAAGTTTATTATCTATGTCTGCATTTACTTCTTCATCCGAGATAGGTAGTGAATCCCTTTCGGCCTGAACCACTAAAGCTTTAATGCCAAGCGCCTGCTCTAAAAGAAGGCAGTTTGCATTTGGCGGCAATTCAATGTTTTGCCGCTGCATATCTAATATGCTGTTTTCAATTTCACTTTTAAGAACCACCTTATCGCCTACTGTGGCTATAATTTTATCAGCAAGTACTTTTTTTTGTTGTCCGAAGGACTCCTGTGTGAGGACAAATAGAGAAATAAAAGCAATGGAGAATAATGCAGTTAAAAAGAATTTCTTCATAAAAAATAATATGCATCAAAAATACGTGGTATTATTTTATAAGATTTACGGAATAGTTAGATATACGTTAAAAGTTAACTTCATTTAATTCGGTTAAAGCAAAATGTATAGTTTCATGGATCAACAAAAAAATATTGAAATGAGAATACTCTTACTTCTTGGCATAATTACTCTTTTTAGTTTTACAATAAGCGCTCAATCAAAGCGCAAATATCCCAAAAATCCTAAAGTTCGCATGTATCAGAAGCGTCAAAAACAAACGATTATGACTCGTAAAGATGGAAAGCGTGATGCAGATTATATAAATCTTTCATCCGAGCCTAAATAATATTTAAAGTTTTGTTTCGATTAAATAGGATTATGGCATTTTAACCGCTATTACTGCATTGCTAATATAAGGAGGTTCGGGTGTCACGCAATAAGGTACAAATTATTAGTTGGTAGGTACTTATAGAATATTTATCAAATCGATTTAGCTAAGAAATATGGATGCTCATCTGTTATAATTAAGAAAGGTGCATATAAGATGCGATTTGAAAACGATAAAGAGAATGGCGAAGTGTATTTGGAAGCTTATACAATAAAATAACTCATTCAAGATATTGCGGTCATCATAATATCTTGTGACCGCAATATCTTTGTTCTAAAATAATTCTTATAAATGAAACGTATTTATTTTATTATAATATGTTTTGCAATAGTCTTATGTTACATCTCCTGCAAAACCCTATATGGTATTAAACCTCAAAAGAGTGTAAGCCCGGAACAAATAAATAATTTTTATTTGCAACTTCCATTAAAAGAATTTAAAAAAGCTACCGTTGACTCAACTTTTCTTTTCTGGATGAAAAAAACTTATGCCAAAGATACTACTCAATTACGTTATCACCTTCAACCCCTTCAAGCTCTATATTTTGATTCAGACGAGAATTTAATTTCATTTCATGTGAATTGTAATGCCGGAGGTTTTCCCAATCTGCAATGGAATAGAAATAATGTTTTTAATAAATTTCCACCTGCTACCCAAACAAAAGTTGATAATTTGTTCGAATTACAGGAATTCAAAAAATTAGTACATTTAAACGAAGAAAAAAATTCATATGATTATTCAATAGTTATTTTTTGGAACTTTTTTTTAGAAAAGCAAAGCAGAAGATTGATTGATCAGGTTTTAGATAATGTAAAACTTACAAACAAAAAAATCAATTTGATATTCGTCAATAATGATAATTTATTTTTAGAAAAATAGCTTTTCCCACACTAGCGCAGATATGCAGCATGGCTTTGTGCGGCTGGGTATCTGTGCTTTTGAAAGTACTTAAACAAGTAGAGTTTCCAACTTTATAATTTTAAAAGAACTATTTATAAATTAAGAATAGCTTTATAAAATGGTAATCTTATTCATTGGCACAGATACGCCAACGCCTCTTTAGCTTTCCTGCATATCTGCGCCAGGGGAAGGTGTAACTAAAATATTTTTATGAAAATCATCTTTCTTACTATATCACTTTTATATTTCCCATTTTGTAAAAGTCAACAAATACAAACTATTCCGAAGCTGAATTTTTTTTGGCAAACCGATACGTGCGATATCCGATGTTTTATTAATATAGAAAAAGATAAGCATCAGCTTGAACTATTAAAATACAGGTTTAATTTTATGTGCTCCTTTACCTTTAATATTGATGTTGCGGGTAATGTAGTTGATATTAAAGGCAGTGAAGCCACACCTCTTTTCCTGTATAATGTTATTAGTAACATTCTTATATCTACAAACGGTAAATGGACGCCTTCTATAATAAATGGCAAAAAAGTATCGAGTAAAGCTTTCGTTTTACCCGTGTTTTATTATGATGATTTATTTGGATTGTCAGAGGCAGATAAAGAAAATTCTGGCCATGGCTTGTGGATTTATACTACAGGTAAGATGTTTTCGTATGATTCAACACGCAAAGGTTATGATAGTATACCCCAAATTAAATATAATCGTACCAGAATAAATATTGCAACGCCCTGGTTAAGTAACGAACAACCTATGGATTGCTATTTATTAAAACCTGTTTTTATATGTCCAAATTGTGATTAACAAAAGCTATGATATAATAAAACAAATATTACTTTCTATTTCCTTTACAATGTCCGCTTCACTTCAACTTCTTCAAAAGCTTCAATCAAATCACCAGCTTTAATATCATTGTAATTTTTTATGATCATACCGCATTCCATATTGGTGGTAACTTCTTTAGCGTCGTCTTTAAATCTTTTCAGGCTTCCTAATTCTCCCGTGTGGATAATAATACCTTCTCTTACTAAACGAATACGGTTATTGCGGGCAACTTTACCATCAAGTATCATACAACCAGCTACCGTTGCTTTATCAAATTTGTAAAATTCTTTTATTTCAGCCACGCCCAATACTTTCTCCTGAATTTTTGGCTCAAGCATTCCTTCCATAGCGCTCTTTACTTCGTCTATGGCATCGTAAATAATTGAATATGTTTTTATTTCCACGCCTTCATTTTCTGCCAGTTTTGATGCAGATAATGCAGGACGAACATTAAAACCAATGATAACAGCATCCGAAGCAGTAGCCAATAATACATCACTCTCCGTAATTTGCCCTACGCCTTTATGAACAACACTAATGGCTATTTCTTCTGTACTTAATTTTTGCAATGAATCACTTAATGCTTCCACCGATCCATCCACATCCGCACGGATAAGAAGATTAAGCTGTTTAAAGTTACCCAATGCAAGCCTTCGGCCTATCTCATCTAATGTAATGTGTTTTTTAGCCCTAATACCTTGTTCACGCAAAATTTGTGCTCTTCTGTTTGCAGTTTCTTTTGCCTCACTTTCATCATCGTAAACTTTAAAAGTTTCACCGGCCTGAGGAGCACCATTCAATCCTAAAATTAATACAGGTGTTGCAGGTGGCGCTTCTTCGGTTCTTTGATTCCGCTCATTGAACATTGCTTTCACCCTTCCGTAATTTTGGCCGGATACTAAAAGGTCTCCTTGCCTCAATGTTCCATTTTGCACAAGTATTGTTGCTACATAACCACGTCCCTTATCAAGCGATGCTTCAATAACAGTACCGCTGGCATTTTTTTCAGGGTTGGCTTTGAGCTCCTGAAGTTCTGCTTCCAACAAAATCTTATCAAGCAATTCATCAACATTCAACCCTGTTTTTGCACTGATTTCCTGGCTCTGGTATTTACCACCCCAACTTTCTACAAGAATATTCATCCCTGATAATTGCTCTTTTATTTTTTCAGGATTGGCTCCGTCTCTGTCAATTTTATTTAGAGCAAATATCATGGGCACATTTGCTGCCTGTGCATGAGAAATTGCTTCTTTGGTTTGTGGCATAACGGCATCATCCGCAGCAACAACAATTACAGCTATATCTGTAACCTTAGCACCACGGGCACGCATTGCAGTAAATGCTTCGTGACCAGGAGTATCTAAAAAAGTAATTGCTCTTCCATCTTTTAACATTACTTCGTATGCACCAATATGCTGTGTTATACCTCCAGCTTCTCCTGCAATAACATTTGCACTGCGTATATAATCCAGTAAGGATGTTTTACCATGATCTACGTGACCCATTATGGTTACTATAGGTGGACGCGGTACAAGATCTTCGTCGGTATCCTCATCATCTTCATCCTCTAATTCTGCTTCATCATCTACACCTATAAATTCAACTTCATGTCCAAATTCCCCTGCCACCAATTCAATAACATCAGCTTCTAAACGCTGGTTAATGGAAACCATAATACCCAGGCTCATACATTTACTGATAACGTCAGCAAAGCTTACATCCATAAGGTTTGCAAATTCACTTACAGAAATAAATTCTGTGAGTTGCAATTTGTTATCTGTTATTTCTTCACCTCCCTGCATATCTGCAGCTTCGTC
>DASYOS010000016.1:0-2561 GCA_036007525.1 Chitinophagaceae bacterium
GGGCAGCAGTATATCTACGATATCGCCGAGAATTTCTTCCTTGGTATAACCAAATTGCGTTTCTGCATATTTATTAAAGTTTATGATCTGGCCCTCATTATTTGTAACAACAACCCTATGGTTGCAAAGTTAAACAGTGCTTCAAACTGATGAATATTATCAATGTTATATAGAGTGAATCGGCTTTGAGGTGACATATAATTATTATGGTTGGCTATGCAGGCTACAGGGCAGTGATATGTGCATTTGGACTTTTATAAAAGGAATTGGTTTGTACTTAAAGTTATACCTTTTATTTTAGAGACGGTAATTAGTGTCTGCAAGAAAACGCCACATTTTTAAAGCATATTGATTTTTAATAGCATGCTTTATCATTTTCTGAAGCAGCATTTAAAAACGTTGAGCTTTTCTTATTTTGATTGGGTTAGTTTTTTGTTCTTTGCATGCTTTTTTGATATGGCAGCACATAGTAATCCTCGCAATAACGGTATCCGTCAATTTTATAGTTGGTTTAAGCTGCTTGCCTGTATCGCTGCTTTCGTTTTTCACATTGCTCTTGTTTTTTCCGGTCTATTGACTGTAAAGCATTGCCCAAAATATGTAAGTTATAAGCCAGCACACTTAATCCTACGCAACGTTTAAAACCATGTAAGCCTTTATCCATACAACGGTTGAGGCCATGATGCTCCAGCATATTAATATTGCTTTCTACAGCACTGTGCTGGTGGCGCAGTTTTGTAAAGTCTTTGCTGCTTTCCCGTTCTTTATCTTCTTTAGTATGTTTACCCCGTTTAGGTAATACAACTTGTTCTATGGGAGCGGCGTTAAGGGTTGCAAAGTTTTCTTTGCTCCAAAAACCTTTATCAAAACTATGGCTGTTTATTTTTTTACCCGCACATTTTTTCTCTACTCTTTCTGTAAGCGGCTTTACCTGGACTGCATCTTTTTCGCCTTTCATTATTTTGTAGTCTATAATAAACTGATGCTGGTCGGTGGTGATCAGTAAGAGATGCCCTAGCTCCACTCTTTTGTTTTGTTTGCCTTTGCTTATCCATTCTGTATGTGGCTCAAAAATGGAGTACACTTTTTCTTCCGCAGGTATTGCTTCGCCTTTTAGCAGGCGACGCCCGATCTGATCTATAAACTTAATTACATAAGCTACATAGTGCCTCAAGCCAACAAGTAAAATTATTGTCATCGTTTCTTTATCTGTAGCCACTGATGGCCTTTCCAGTACTGCTTCACATCTCAGCTTTAATGCCTGGGCCAATTGTAAATATTGTTTTACACTTTGCTTCTTTGCTTGTTCTATTTTGCCTTTGAATACTTGCTGTGAGGTGCTTCTAAACTGGCTTTTAAGGGTTTTGCGGATGTACTTTATTTTGCGCCAACCCGTTACCGGTGTGATTGCCTGTAGCTTTTCTATGGTATCTAAGCATTTGCGGCTGCTATCCCAAAGCAAGTTTAAATCGGTTGGAAAATGAACGTTGGTCTCTACAGCATAGCTATCTGTTTTTAAGTTCAGTTCAAGAACTTCGGTTTCTTTTTTTTTAAGTAATTGATGACCTGCCTCTACCACTACCTGATTGATTTGATACAACAAATCTTCATCAATAAGGCTTACATTATCTAAGATGTTTTGATACTCAAATTCTATTTCTTCCATACCAAATTTGGTACAGTGTACACCCATAATGCTACGAACCATTAAGTCGTAATTTGACATCATGTGTAACCTGTCCCAGTTAGTGCCAGTGGCGTGGCGTACTACTGCCAGTACTAAGACGTGCCACAAATCCATACCCTTTCTACCTGTCTTCTTTTTGCCTTTACATATTTTTTCTTCCAGTAGTTTAAATACTTTTTCGTTTAAGGCTTCTGTTGTAAAAATATATTGAAGTGCCCTTACGGTAGGGGGCATTTCATCGCGGCTTTTAACAGGTATTTTTATATTACTTATTGGTACTGTTCCAAGGTTTAATTGTTGTTCGAATCGTTGGCGCATATCGTCAGAATTAATTGCCAATAACCAGCAATACTTAAACCGAAACTCAATAAACGCAGCACCTGTGTATAACTATTCAACAACTAAAAATCAACGAATCTATTGATGGGTATGGGCTGTGGTAATTTCTTGCAGACATTATGTAAGTAATACCTGGCGGCCCACATCAGCTATTTTACGGGTTGAAGATCGAAAGCATCCGGCAACAAAACATTTACCAAATACTTTTAAATCTTCCCTTAATGAATGGCACAGGTGGTCAAATGATTTAAGAACTAATCCTGATATAAAAATCCTTTTGTCAATTAATTCCTCCAGTTTCCCGCTGGGCACGGGGCCAAAGTTATATGAGATATGGCATAGCGGATATTACCCTGTTGTGTGGACTAATAAAAATTATAAAATGATATACTTAACATGGGCCATAATGATATTGATTATGAAAATAAAGCCAATAAACAGTTATCATTTACATTTAAAAATGAAATTCAAAACCAGTTAATTATTGATGGATTGTCATGGCTAGGAGAGGTCAATGCTAAGTAGAGTGCTTATG
>DASYOS010000017.1:0-1839 GCA_036007525.1 Chitinophagaceae bacterium
AAAAAGTAAGAAAGCTGCCCTTTTTTACAAAAATTAAATTATTTACTCTTATCTTTGCGCTCCCAAAAACAGTATGGCCAAACAAGCATTGATTAAACAAGACGGGACAATCCTGGAAGCCTTATCCAATGCAATGTTCAGGGTTAAACTTGAGAATGGTCATGAGATTTTGGCGACAATTTCAGGCAAAATGAGGATGCATTATATCAGAATTTTGCCTGGTGATAAGGTAGGAGTGGAAATGAGCCCTTACGATTTATCAAGAGGAAGAATAATTTTTAGATATAAATAATGCCGATCCCGATAGCTATCGGAAGGAAACAAAATAAAATACAATGAAGGTTAGAGCATCTATAAAAAAAAGAAGTGTTGATTGCAAAATTGTGAGGAGAAAAGGGGTATTATTTGTTATCAACAAAAAAAATCCTCGATTTAAGCAAAGACAAGGGTAACCATAAATCTAAAAATCGTAAATAAATAATATGGCTCGTATTGCCGGTATTGATATACCAAAAAATAAAAGAGGTGAAGTTGGATTAACTTATATATATGGTATAGGCCGCTCAACTGCCCGTTACATTTTAGATAAGGCTGGCGTTAGTCACGATAAAAAAGTAAACGAGTGGAATGATGACGAGCAAACTGCCATTAGAAATGCGATAAGTAATGAATTTAAAACTGAAGGGGCTTTACGCAGTGAGGTGCAGTTAAACATTAAGCGTTTGCTGGATATTGCCTGTTACCGTGGCTTAAGGCATCGTAAGGGTTTACCTGTTCGTGGTCAGCGTACACGTACAAATAGCCGTACACGTAAAGGAAAGCGTAAAACTGTTGCCGGTAAAAAGAAGGCAGCTAAAAAATAATTAGGCTTATTATTTTGAATCAATACCAGATCTCTTAAGCCGGAAGAAGGATTGATTCAGTCCCGAAATTTCGGGATCAATTTTAAAACAAAGATTACCTATAGATTAATTATGGCAAAAGCTACAAATCCAAAAACAAGCGCTAAAGCAGCATCAAAAAAAAGAGTTGTAAAAGTAGATAACTACGGCGATGCACATGTTACTGCAAGTTTCAATAACATCATTATAAGTTTAACCAACAAGCAGGGGCAGGTTGTTGCCTGGTCATCTGCAGGTAAAATGGGTTTTAAGGGTTCCAAAAAGAATACACCTTATGCAGCACAAATGGCAGCTTCAGATGCAGCAAAAGTTGCATTGGACGCTGGTATGAAGCGTTGTGATGTATTTGTAAAAGGCCCGGGCTCAGGGCGTGAAGGCGCTATAAGAGCTTTATCGCAATCAGGTCTTGAAATTTCCATGATAAAGGATATAACACCTTTGCCTCACAATGGATGTAGACCACCTAAGAAAAGAAGAGTATAATAATTTAATAACCGGGTACATCATTAATTTTTGATTTTTAATGATGATGTACCGACACTAAAAAATCAATATAAAAAATGGCTCGCTACACAGGACCTAAAACCAAGATCTCCAGGATATTTGGAGAGCCTATTACAGGTAACGGTAAATGGTTAACAAAAAACAGTAACCCCCCCGGCATGCATGGCGCTGCCCGCAAACGTAAAACGCTTGGAGAATATGCCTTGCAACTACGTGAAAAACAAAAAGCCAAATACACTTATGGCCTTTTAGAAAAACAATTCCGTAATACATTTACTGAAGCTGCCCGTAAAGGTGGTGTAACAGGTGAAAACCTTATCAAATTATTGGAAGCCCGTTTGGATAACACTGTTTATCGCATGGGTATTTCTCCAAGCCGCCAGGCTGCACGGCAGTTGGTTTCTCATAAGCATATCACCGTTAATGGAAGTGT
>DASYOS010000018.1:0-8278 GCA_036007525.1 Chitinophagaceae bacterium
TTTACAATGGCATCTCCGATTTTATTAAGCAGAATGAAATTCATTGTATCACCAGATTTTTTCTTGTCCATTAGCAATACTTCCCAAACTTTTTCCTTATCAAAGCTAAGATCGACCGGTAGGTGATATTTTTTTAAAAGAGCTAAAACTCTTTCCTTTTCTTTAGAAGAAAAACTTTTTATGTCTACTGATATTTTACAGGCCGCAGTCATGCCAATGCTTACGGCATTCCCATGTGAAAGCTTATAGATATTTTCTACTGCATGGCCAAGTGTATGCCCAAAGTTTAAAAGCTTTCTTTCGCCTGTCTCATTTTCATCCTTTGAAACAATGCTGTATTTTATTTCAACATTTTGCTTAATAAGCTTTGCTATTTCTTTTGGATAATTCTAAAATCTTTCAAGTGTTTCTTCCTCTAAAAAAGAAAACATCTGTTTGTCTTTTATACAGGCATGCTTTATAATTTCTGCAAAACCATTTATCCATTCTTCCTGCGGCAATGTTTTCAAAAAAGAGTAATCATATAATAAAAACTCTGGATGATTAATAACGCCAACCAGGTTTTTATATAAGCCCACATCAACTCCGTTCTTTCCACCTATACAAGCATCAACCATTGCAAGAATTGAAGTTGGTACAAATGCAAACTTTATCCCACGCATATAAACCGAAGCAGCATAACCTGTGATATCTGTAATAACGCCACCGCCAACACCAATTAAAATGCTTTCCCTGTCAGCATTCCGCTTTATTAATTCGTTAATAACATGATCAACAGTAGATTGTTGCTTATACTCTTCGCCTGCCTTTACAACAATAGTTTTATAATCCATAAACTTATTGGCATAATGGAGTGCAAGGTTTTCATCTGTGATGATAATTACCTTAGTTCTTTCAACCAGTTTTTCCAGGTAAGAAAAATCTGCATCGAAATAACATTTTACCAACTTGGATGAGAACTTAAATTTTTCCTGCTTCATAGCATTGATTAATCGTTCATTATTTTATTCTGGTGATTGATACTTTCCAGGTGAACAGCATCAAAATATTTAGTAATAAACTCCTTGCTAAGTCCTAAATGTTCACCCTTTTTGAACGCTCTTTCCAGAATATCATTCCAGCGATTGGTTTGTAAAATAGTAATATTATTATCTTTTTTGTATTCACCTATTTTATCTGCAATCTTCATTCGCTGACCAATCAACGTTAGCAGTTCATCATCGATGTGGTTGATCTGCTCTCTAAATGTTGCCAATGCTGTAATAAATTCTTTTGCATCTGTTTTTTCAGAACGCCAAATAAGTTCACCAAGCATTTCAGCTAAGCGTTCCGGTGTAATTTGTTGCTTCGCATCACTCCAGGCATTGTCAGGATCAATATGACTTTCTATCATTAATCCACCAAAATCAAGATCAATACTTTTTTGAGCAACTGCCTGCAGCATAGTTCTGTTACCGCAAATATGCGATGGATCACATATTAGTAACATGTCAGGAAACCTTCGTTTCATTTCGATAGGCAAATGCCACATGGGAGCATTCCGATATTCGGTATTACCATAATTAGAAAACCCACGATGTATCATTCCTACGTCCTTCACACCCACTTTATGCAGGCGTTCAATACCACCACTCCACAGATCAAGTTCCGGGTGAATAGGATTTTTTATCAGCACAGGAATATCAACACCACGCAATGCATCAGCAACCGCCTGCACACTAAATGGATTAACCGTTGTTCTGGCTCCTATCCATAACACATCAACATCAAACTGCAAGGCATCCTCTACATGTTTGGCAGTTGCAACTTCAACAGCAAATGGCAATCCGGTTAGTTTTTTTGCTTTGTCCAACCATGCCAACCCTTTTACACCAATGCCTTCAAACATCCCAGGCTTGGTCCGGGGCTTCCAAATTCCTGCACGCAACATATCAACTTTTCCAGTATTGGCAAGTCGTGTAGCAGTTTCTATTACCTGCTCTTCTGTTTCAGCGCTACAGGGACCGCTTATTATTAATGGACGCTTATTCCATTTTTCCTGCACCAACTCTTTCATTGTTTTTGTTTCTGTTTGCATTATAAATTAATTTTTTTGTTATCAACTTTGGATCTTTTATAGCATCATCGTTGTGTCACTCACTTCAACTTTTTGTAATCTATTCATCCAATCTTCAAAATTCATTTCAAACTTTATTTCTCCTTTTCCATGTATGCCAGCTTCTACCCAACCGTTCATTTGGTAAAATTTTTCCGCCCTGCTACCAGGTGCTGTGCTTAACCAAATTTTTTCTTTTGTTTGATCAAAATACCAGTCAAGCATTTCTTTATGTAACCTCTTTCCAATTCCTTTTTTTTCCTGATCAGGCTGTACAAACAATGCCCAGATATTATTCTCTTTTAGATCAGCAATAGAAAATCCAACTATATTACCACCTACTTCACAAACCCATCCTTTACCCCGAACTGTAATAAACTCTTCGCAATCTTTATCAGTAACCAATGACGGATCTGATAAAATATTTTCTTTTACAGAATGTCTAACGATCTGCATTTGCGGTATATCCTTTACTTCAGCTTCTCTAAAGATCATTTTAAAATCCTTTTTATTTTATTTGCATTCTCCATCAACTCAGTTAAATATTCTAAATTTTCTTTTTCCAAACTCGACTTAAATTTTCTTAGCTGTGAAATATGCTCATTTAAAACATCTAAAACATTCTCCCTATTCTGCATAAAAATAGGTGCCCACATTGCGGGATTACTTTTGGCCAAACGAACAGTGCTTTCAAAACCACCACCGGCCAATTCAAAGATCGCATCTTCTTCTCTTTCTTTTTCCAACACCGTATTTGCCAGCGCAAAAGAAGTGATGTGTGATATGTGACTTACATAAGCAGCATGTGTATCATGACTTTCTGCATCCATATAAATAATGTGCATACCCAATGCTTTATAAATATCTTCAACCGTAGTAACCGCCGGTTGATCGCTTTTTTCTTTTTCACAAATAACGCAGGCACGTCCTTCAAAAGCTCCTCTCACGGCCGCTTCTGGCCCACTATATTCTGTACCCCACATAGGATGTGTTGCAACAAAACGACTCCGCATTGGATGATCTGCTAATGCTTTACACAATGCATATTTGGTTGATCCGGCATCTGCAATGATCTGTTTATCAGTTACCATATCCATTATTTGTTGCATTACAGGGATGGTAACATCTACAGGAATAGCAACATAAATAAAATCACTTTGCTGTACTGCTTTTTCTAACGGTAATGCTTCATCAATTATTCCTAAGTCCAACGCTTTTTGCAAGCTTGCTTCAGTTCTGCTAACGCCAATTACTTTTTTAGCAAACCCTTTTTCCTTCATTGCTAATGCAAATGATCCGCTTATTAAACCTACTCCCACTATGGTGACTTTATCAAACATTCACTTTAATTTTTATTCTGTTAATCGCTTCTTCAATTTTTTCTTCGGTAGTACACAAACTCACTCTAACATATTTATTCCCTGCACTTCCAAAAATACCTCCCGGCGTTATAAATACATTTGATTCATGCAAAATGGTATCGCTTAATTCATATCCATCTTTATAATTTGATGGAATGGAGGCCCAAACAAATAAGCCGGCCTGATTCTCTTCAAAAGAGCAATTCAATATTTTCAGTAATTCAAATACTTTCTCTCTTCTTTTAGTATACACTTTATTCACTTCGTCGTGCCATTCCGGTTCCAACGCTAAAGCGCTTGCCGCAGCCAGTTGTAAAGGCAAAAACATCCCACTATCCATATTACTTTTAAAACGCAATACATCCTCAATTCTTTCTTTTGCTCCTACTAACATCCCAATCCGCCATCCTGCCATATTATGACTTTTACTAAGGGAGTTTAATTCTATTACAACATCTTTGGCTCCCTCAACACTCAACAAACTCATTGGAGAATCATTCAAAATAAAACTGTATGGATTATCATGACAAATAAGGATGTTGTGTTTTTTTGCAAATGCAATCAATTGAATAAACATTTCTCTTGTAGGGAGTTTTCCGGTAGGCATATGAGGATAATTCACAAACATTAACCTCACATTATTTAGATCATTCTTTTCTAACTCTTCAAAATCAGGAAACCAATTATTTTTTTCTTCCAATTTATATTCTACAATATTAGCGCCTGCAATTTTTGCTGCGCTTCTGTACGTTGGATAACCTGGATTCGGGATTAAAACAATATCACCTTCATTAAGATATGTCATGCAGATATGCATAATGCCTTCTTTACTGCCGATTAGAGGAAGTATTTCAGTATCCGCATTCAAATCAACTTCGTACCATTTTTTGTACCACTTGGAAATTGCATTTCGCAATACCGGGCTCCCTTTATAATTCTGATAGCCATGCTGACCTGGCTTTAACGCTTCTTCATGCAAAGTTTTTATAACCTCAGGGTGTGGCGGCAGATCAGGGCTCCCAATACCAAGGTTGATGACTTGCTTTCCCGCTTTATTCATCTCATCAATTTCTCTCAACTTCTGAGAAAAATAATATTCATCTATCCCTTCAAGTCGTTTTGCAGTTTTCATTTTCTACCATTTTTATAAATGCCATAAACTTTCAAGTCTTCAGTTAAAGGCTTAATATTCTCAATTACATTATCAAACTGCTCTAAATTTTCGAATTCCAGATCAGCATGAAAAGAATATTTCCAATCACTTCCAGGTATGGGCATTGACTGAAGTTTACTTAAATTAATATCCCCATCAGCAATTTTGGTAAGCACCTTTGCCAAACTGCCTTTTGAGTGATCAGTATTAAAAATCAACGATGCTTTATTGGCATCGCTAATTTGATTTACTTTATCTGCATGTTGCAATACCAAAAATCTCGTATAATTATTTTTGAGGGTGTGAATATTAGGGACAAGAACATTTAGTTGAAAAAGATCCGCTGCCAACCTGCTTGCAATGGCTGCAATGTGTTTGCTCCTATGCTGATGAATGTGCTTTGCACTTAATGCAGTATCTTCTGTCTCAATCAATTTCCAATTATATTTTTCCAGGTAATCTATACATTGTAACAAAGCCATAGGGTGAGAATGAACTTCCCGGATATCTTCTAATTTTATTCCCGGATTTGCTAACAGGTTTTGTTTGATTTGGAGAAATACCTCCCCAATAATTTTTAAATTACTTTTTTGGAGCAAATTATAATTTGGCAGAATACTGCCGGCGATGGAATTCTCAATAGCCATTACTCCCCCATCACTTTCTTTTTTATCAGCGGCAATTTTTACAACCTCTCTAAAGGTGGAACAATAAATCACCTCCACATCTGTAAAAAATTGTTGAGCTGCTACCTGGTGAAAGCTGCCTTCAAATCCCTGTATTGCTATTTTTTTCTTCATAATACAAAAACAAAAATCCCGACCATTTAGCCGGGATTTTTTATGTTAGTCTGTTTTTTCAGTTTTAACAAAAGCCTCCCGGACTATTTCTAAAATAGTAGCTAAAATAAAAACCGGTATATACTTTTGTAATTGTCATAATCAAACTCAAAAATAGGAAACTGTTTTTACTTTACCAATCTAAATTTATTTATTAGGCAATTACTCTTTAAAAATTGAGATAGCTTACCTGTAAGTAGTTAATTTTACGCACTTTTGGGTTACTTTTCCCTTAACAATGTATTAATTATAGCCTTGTGAATATATCAGAGCAGGAACAGCTTTTATTGAAAGGATTAGCGGAAAACGACAAAAAAGCCGTTGAAACTATATATAGAGAGAATTATACCACCATTCAATCTTTTATAGTTAAGAATAATGGTTATCCAGATGATGCCAGAGATATATTTCAAGAGGCTATGATAGTTCTTTATGAAAAGGTTTCTTCGGGTTCGTTTGAACTAACCTGCCAGATAAAAACGTATCTCTATTCGATATGCAGGCGTTTATGGCTTAAAAGATTGCAACAATTGCAACGCTTTAATCCATCTACAGAAAGCATAGAACAGATTGTATCTGTAGAAGATGAATTGGATACACATGAAAAACGCAATGCCGATCTTATTATAATGGAAAATGCATTGAATAAAATTGGGGAACCTTGCAAAAGTTTATTAAAAGCTTATTATTTACAAAAGAAATCAATGCCCGAAATAGCTGAATTTTTTGGATACACAAACGCAGATAATGCCAAAACCCAAAAATATAAGTGCCTGGTACGATTGAAAAAAATATTTTTTGCTCAATATAAAAATGGAGGATAAGATGGATGAAAATTTACTTTTAGATGCTATTGAAAGATACAGAAAAGGCGAAATGACCTCACAGGAAAAAACGTTTTTTGAAGAGATGCGTAAAAACAATCCTGAAATAGATGTGATGGCTGTGGAGCATACTTTCTTTTTAAATGAGCTGGAAAAATTAGGTGAAAGAAAGTCTTATAAATATACATTGGATGAAGTTGAAAATACTTTGGTTAACGAAGGTATTATTGCTAAAAAGCAATTAAAGGCAAAGTCCAAAATAATTTATTTATGGAACCGCTATCGCAAAACAATTGCTGTAGCGGCTTGCATTGCAGCACTTGTTTCTATATCAACTGCTACTATAGTTTCAATGTATTCAGGAAATAAACAGGCAACCAATCTTACACCATTAGTAAAAGATAAAATAAATAAATTAGAGGATAAAGTAGATAGGATCGAAGATAAACTTGATAATGCAGCAGTGGTAATTCCTGTTAGGCCAAAATTTGCAGAAAAATTCAGGGCTACCGGATTTTTAATAGATGGCAGTGGGTTTATCGCTACTAATGCTCACGTAATAAATAATGCAAGAAATTTAATTGTGGAAAATAAGAATGGTGATCAGTTTTATGCTAAGCCTGTTTATGTAAACAAAAGTACAGATCTGGCAATTTTAAAAGTAACTGATACTTCTTATAAAAAAATAAACATCCTGCCCTATTCAATACGCAGGTCTTCAGCAGAATTGGGTGACCAGATATTTACATTGGGTTATCCCCGTGAAGAGGTTGTATATGGAGAAGGCTATCTTAGTGCTAAATCAGGTTATTCAGGAGACACATCTTCTTACCAGATAAGTATTTCAGTAAATCCCGGTAACAGTGGGGGCCCTGTTATAAATAAAAATGGCGAGGTAATAGGTATTATTAGCAGTAAAGAAACAAATGCAGATGGTGTTGTATTCGCTATAAAATCAAAAAATATTTACACAGCCTTAGAAGAAATAAAAACTTCTGAATCAATTAAGCTTCCATCTATGGCTGCCATAAAAGGCATGGATAGAGTGCGTCAAATTAAAAAGATTGAAGATTGTGTTTTTATGGTAAAAGGAAATTAATCCTCTTAAAAAAGATACTAAGCCCGAAAGAATTTTAAAATTCTTTCGGGCTTTTTCATTTAGAATTTTTAGCTTAGATAAATGAACGGTGATAATCATAAGCTTTCAATGAACTCCGGCAGATTGGAAGCATTGGGAGATGGCATTTTTAGTATAGCCATGACAATTCTTGTTCTTGAGTTAGAACTGCCTGAAGTAAAGGGAAATACATGGCATGATTTTACCACTGCCATGCACCATACATGGTATGGCTTACTGTGCTATGCTATAAGCTTTATTGTTTTAGGAATAATGTGGTTTGGCCACCGGATTATGTTTGAATACATCGGAAGAACTGACCGTTACTTTATTTTTTTAGGAGTGTTATTTTACATGGTAGTTTGTCTTGTACCTTTTAGCACCCGGCTTTTAGCAAAGGATACTTTTGAATGGTATGCCATAATGGTATACGGCTTAAATCTTTCACTTTGTAATCTCACTTTGTATTGCCAATGGTTATATGGCATGAGTAAACCTCATATGATGCACAGGCAAGTGCCAGCAGAAGTAAAAAAAGAAGCACGCCTTCAATTCCTGCTTTCCCCGGTAGTTTATGCTATTGCCATTATTATTTCGTTTTATATTCCCCGGATAAGCATTGCCATATTTATAATAACCCCTGTATTATATTTAATACCTTCAAAACTTGATAAATATCTGCCATAATATCTTTTCAACAGTGTGTGAATTTGATAAATTATGGGGATGTTTTTGTATCTAACTTCAGTAAATTATTCCCATGCGAACAAAATCAAGACATACCGTTGTTGTTATTCCGAATGATAGAAAACTAGAAGTTTCTTATTACTGCTCCGATCAAAAACTAAAGGAGAAAGAAAAAAAAGCTTTCACTGATCTTATTATCCAG
>DASYOS010000019.1:0-18027 GCA_036007525.1 Chitinophagaceae bacterium
GTTAAAAATTCTGTGGACTGCAAAATACGAAGTACCCATAAACAAAAACACTGCCATGCAAGTGCTGATAGGAAAACTATGTTAATTTTAACGCTAAAATATAAATTATGGTAGACCATCAATTAATTACAGCCAGCAATCAGCTTGAAGGTTACCGTATCACTAAACACTTAGGAATTGTACGCGGCATTACCGTACGTTCAAGAAATATAGTGGCAAACATAGGTGCAGTTTTTCAAACTATTGGTGGTGGAAAAATATCCCTATTTGTTGAGTTATGCGAAAGAACAAGAGAAGAGGCTTATCAGCTTATGATACAAAATGCTAATGAAAGAGGTGCAAATGCTATCATTAACATCCGGTATGATACCAATGAAGTAATGAGCGGGGTTACTGAGGTACTGTGTTATGGCACTGCTGTGCAAGTGGTGAATGTTTAATTAATTAGAGGGTTAATGATTTAAAAAATGTTGCACTGAATAATACGTTTTGTTTGCGTTGGAAAGGGATTGAGAAATAAGTAAATTTGGTTTTAATAACCTAAAATATGTTATAAAAAATATGGAACTCAATTCAGATAAAATTAAAATTATAGACCTTTTAGAATTGAAGCGTAACAATATGCTTACGGTTAATACTGAGTATCAAAGAGGTGCTGTTTGGAAAGAACCTCAACAAAAAAAACTCATTGACAGTGTTCTTAGAGGATACCCGCTTCCACTCATTTACCTACATCATAAAAAGAAAATGGTAGCAGGTATGTATAGAGAAGATTTAGAGATTATTGATGGGCAACAACGAATTAATGCCTTATTTAAGTTTGGTGAAAATGCTTTAAAACTTTTTGACCCAATTAAAGATGATAAAATAGCAAGGTTCCCGGATTTTATTAAACGTACATCTTGTCCATGGTCAAGCTGCGATTTTATTGGTTTATCAGAAGATTTAAAACAGAAGTTCAACAATACAGAAATTTTTATTGTAAAGGTTACAACTGATAATGAAGATGAAGCCAGAGATCTTTTTATTCGTTTGCAAGCAGGACTTCCTTTAAATGCACAAGAGAAGAGAGATGCTTGGCCGGGAGGTTATACGGAGTTTACTTTAAAATTTGGCGGAAAAAGGGAATTAACTCGATACCCCGGTCATGATTTTTTTAGAAACCTTATTATAAATCCTATAACGGATAGGGGTGAAATACGAACACTTTGTGCTCAAATTGGAATGTTGTTTTTTGCTAATGCAACAAAAGGAAATTGGATGGATACAGGCACTCAAGCAGTTGATGATTATTATTATCGAAACTTAGGTTTTGATATTAACTCACCCCAAGTAGCAAGATTTTCAAAAATATTGGACTTAGCTGTTGATTTATTTGAAGGGTATAAAGGTCCCAAACTAAAAGTGCATGAATCAATTCATACTGTTCTTTTGTTAGATAGTTTGGTTGATGACTATACAAGATCTTGGCAAGACAACTTTCTTTATGCGTTCGAACTTTTTAGACAAAAGGCTACAATTGACAAGAAGACAAAATCAGGAGATTATTGGTTCTCTTATGGAGCGTTAACAATGACGGCATCAGCAATCGCAAATACAATTCAAAAAAGACATAAGTTTTTTTCAGAAGAAATGATTAAAACTCTTGAACCAATTCTTAAAGACAGTCTTCGTTCTTACGGCCAAATTGAAAGAGAAATAGTTTATTACAGAGATAATAAAAAATGTGCTGTTTGTAACGGGGAAATAAAATGGGATAACTTAGAAATTCATCATCTTGAAGAACATCAAAGTGGAGGTCAAACATCGCTTGAAAATGGTGTGCCAGTTCATAAAGACTGCCATCCTAAAGGAGAAGCAGCAATTATTTTTTATAGTACATGGAAATTGAAACAAGAACAGGCCTTACAACAAGGCAGCCTCTCTTTAAATTCGTAAAATAAATAAGTGAGCAAACAGAAGATTAAGAGAAATTATTACTGCATTAAATCATCGATAATATAAATCTCAACTCAAATACTTCCCAACAATAGGCACTCTTCTGCCTACCCCAAATGCTTTTGGAGAAATATAAAATTTCAAAACCTTTTATTAAATTTGTAAAAAGAGCACATGCCTGAAACTTTAAAATATATCGTTAACAACAATGGCCATAAGACCTCTGTACTTGTGCCTGTAAAAGTGTGGGGAGATTTAAATAGCAATTACCAGAAACTTAAAAAAAAACTAAACATTTTAAATGGTATCAGCGAAGGACTCAATGAGGTAAAGCTGGTTAGAAAATCAGGTAGAAAATTGCAAACGCTTAAAGACTTTCTTAAGTGAAAATAACTGTTAGAATCACCAAAAGTTTTACAATTCATATTAATCGCATTATCTTTGAGAATACAGTTAATAATCAGATGCATGCTCATAGAAAGAACCAATAAAGAAATTATTATAAAGCTTCCTTCTTCCGTTGACATTACCGGGCTGCAGCAGCTTGTAGATTATTTAACTTATAAAGAAGCAACTTCAAAATCTAAAGCAAAACAGGAAGATGTAGACAAACTCGCTAAAGAGGTTAAAAAGGGATGGTGGAATAAAAACCGCAATCGCTTCGTCAAGTGAAAATTATTGTTGACACCAACATCATCTTCAGCGCTTTGCTTAATTCCAACGGCACTATAGGCGATTTAATTTTTAACTCTGACAAAGCTTTTGAATTTTATAGCTGCAGCTATATGCAACAGGAAATTCAGAAACATTGGGAGAAACTAAAAAAGATATCAAAGCTCTCCGATAAGCAATTACAAACTTCTTATTATAAAGTTTTGCTTAAAATCCGTTTTATTAATGAAGAACTAATAACAACAAAAATATGGATGGATTGTGACCGGATTGTAACAGGCATCGACATTGATGATATTGACTTTGTTGCTTTAACCAAACATTTACGTGGTTACCTATGGACGGGTGACAAAGAGCTTTATAGCGGTTTAAAAAACACCGGATTTAAACTCGTTTATAATACCCAGGAACTATTTGCATTACGAAAAGCAAAACTAAAAGAATAAAACGCAACTAAGCCGAAATTTGTAATATCTCAACTCAAATACTTCCCAACAATAGGCACTCTTCTACCTACCCCAAATGCTTTTGGAGAAATACGGATGATGGGGCAAAACTGGTTGCGTTTGTATTCATTAATATTTACCATTTTTAAAATTCTGTCAACCAAAGCTGAATCAAAACCCTGCGCTTTTATCTGGTCAGGCCCCTGCGTTCTTTCAATATATTGATACAATATTTTATCAAGAATAGAATATTCAGGAAGGCTGTCGCTGTCTTTTTGATCAGGGCGCAATTCTGCTGAAGGCGCTTTTTTTATTATGTTATTTGGTACGATCTCTTTCTGCCTGTTGATATATTTTGCAAGCTCATATATCTGCAACTTATAACAATCGCCAAGAACACCAAGTCCGCCTGCCATGTCACCATATAGAGTGCCATAACCGGTAGCAAGCTCACTTTTATTTGAAGTATTAAGCAAAATATATCCAAATTTATTAGCGATCGCCATTAATAAATTTCCTCTTATCCTGCTTTGAATATTTTCTTCTGCAACACTAAAAGGAAGATCTTTAAAAACCGGTTTCAGTTCTTTCAAAAAATCTTCATAAATATTTTTTATGGGAATAATATCATAGGGATTTCCAATATTCTTACTGAGTTTTTCTGCATCGCTTACGGAGTGTGTTGTAGAATATGGTGAAGGCATTAATACTGCTCTTACATTTTCACTTCCCAATGCTGTGCAGGCAAGGGCAATGGTTACAGCGCTATCAATACCTCCACTGCTGCCAATGATTGCTTTACTAAAACCCATCTTGGTAAAATAGTCTCTTATGCCAAGAATTAAGGCATCATGTATTTGTGCAATACTTAAAGTTTCGGTCAATTGTATTGGCGCTAAGAGTTGCTCAGCTACTGATAATGCCGGTTTAATAACCGGGGCATCAATTGAGCCGTCGTCATTTAAAATTATTTCTTCCATGTGCTCTTTAAACTGTGGAAATTCTTTACAGAGGTTTCCATCTTTATCAAATACCAGTGATGCACCATCAAAAACAATTTCAGTTTGTGCGCCAATTGCATTACAGTAAAACATTGGAAGTTTATACTTTAAAACATTTGCTTTAATAGTTGCCTTCCTGTCTTCATCATGCGTATAATCAAAAGGAGATGCAGAAAGATTGATCATTATATCAGGATTTTGCTCCATCAATTTATCCATCGGGCAAACTCTGTACAATGGATTGTCACCCAAGTTCCAGATGTCTTCACAAATAGTTACTGCCAGCCGCTTTCCTTTAAATTCCATCACATCCCATGAGTACGCAGGTTCAAAGTACCGGTACTCATCAAACACATCATAATTAGGTAAGCAGGTTTTGTGAGCAACAGCTTTAATTTCTTTCTCATACAAAAGAAAAGCACCGTTAAAAAGATCTTTACCTTCTTTCACAGTATTTCTATCGGGGGCTCCAACCAAAACCCCGATCGTATCAGCGTGTTGTTTGATAATGTCAATTGCATGGTAGCATTTATCAATAAAATCTTTAAAATCTAAAAAGTCTTTTGGTGCATAACCACAAATACATAACTCGCTGAATACAATCAGATCAGCACTTGCTGATTTTGCAACATTAATTGCATCAATTATTTTAGCTGTATTACTTTCAAAATTCCCGATATGATAATTCTGCTGTGCAAGAAAAAATTTCATTGTGCAAAATTAACGAATAGTAATTTTGTCTGAACTATGATTTATTTGTCTGAACCATGATTTATGAGATTACAGGATTAATGTGATTAAAAATTTGCTATGAAGAATTTCTTTTATTTAATTGGATTAGTTTGTTTTCTTACATCCTGCAACTATGATAATGTTCCTGATGTTTCAAATATTAAGATTGAATTAAAAGTTGAGCGGTTCGAAAAGAATTTTTTTTCCATAGATACCAATAATATTTTAAAGGAAATACAGCGTTTAAAGATTCAATATCCTTTTTTCATAAATGATTTTACAGAACGGGTACTTGGCTTTAATGATGCAACTCCTCCGGACTCTCTCACAAAATATATTCATTTATTTATTAGAGATTACCACTTTGTAAAGGATAGCTCAGACAAGCTTTTTAGTGATTTTGAATCGCAGCAAAAAGAAATTAAAAAAGGTTTGCAGTTTGTAAAATATTATTTTCCTGAATATAAAGTGCCGAATAAAATAATAACATTTATCGGCCCGTTTGATGGCTACAGCGATATATTAACCTCAGATGCCTTTGCTATCGGCTTGCAGCTTCACATGGGTAATAATTTTTCTTTTTATAAGAGTGATGTTTCCCATGATATTTTTCCTGAATATATTTCTCAAAGATTTATTCCTGAATATATCCCTGTCAATTGCATAAAAAATATAATCGATGATATGTATCCCGATAAAAGCCTCGGAAAAGCTTTAATAGAGCAGATGGTTGAAAAAGGAAAACGTTTATATCTCCTTGATAAATTTTTACCTAATACTGCTGAGTACTTAAAGATCGGATACCTCGAAAGGCAATTAAATGATTCGTATGCAAATGAGGCTGTAATTTGGAATTTCTTTTTAAGCAACGATCTACTCAATAATGCTGACCAAAACATTGTAAAAAATTATATTGGCGAAAGCCCGAAAACACAGGAATTAGGAGAAGGCTCGCCGGGTAATATTGGTGCATTCAGCGGCTGGCAAATTGTAAAAAAATACATGAATAAAAATAAAAAAATTACCCTAAAAGAACTGATGGAAATAAATGCAAGAGAGATTTATAGTCAATCTAAATATAAACCCAGAACCTGAGATTAATTAGATTAAAAGAGATTTTCATGATTGATAAATATAAGTATAAACAAATCACGGAGAAAATACTTAAAGTAGCTTTCGAAGTTCACAGTGTTTTACAATGCGGCTTTGCAGAATCTGTATATCATAGAGCAATGATAATTGAATCTACTAAACAGGGGCTTGATTTTGTGTCAGAATATGAATTAGGAATATATTATAAAAACGAAAAGGTTGGTGCCAGAAGAGTAGATTTGTTTTATGAAAAAAAGATTCCGGTAGAATTAAAAGCAACTTCTGCTTTAGATGATGCTCAGCTTGCTCAGGCAATAAATTATCTGGAAGCCTTTAATCTCGAAATTGGGATGTTATTAAATTTTGGAGCTAAAAGTTTAGAGTATAGAAGACTCTACAATGCAAAATATCGACCCGGTTAATCATGATATTAAAATCCTATTAATCACAGGTCAGTTTAGCTTAAAAGGAACCGTCATTTCAAACGATGGTATGTTTACGTAAAATGTTTTCTTGTTACTAAGATTTTCCATGAAGTATGTTCCATGCATTTTACCTAATTCTGAGCGAAGATTACATCCGCTGATGTATTGGTATTTTTCTCCATTATAAATATCCGGCTGAATACCAATAACACCTTCGCCTTCCACTTCACGATGTGACCCGTCACTATCAAAAATAAACCAGTGCCTACGCAATAATTTTACCGGGAAAGAATTGTTGTTCTCAATTGTAATGCGGTACGCAAACATATATTCGCTGGTAACCGGGTTGCTCTGATCAGGTTGATAAAATGTTTCAACACTTATGGTTACTCCCTCTGATATTTTTGATACCATGTTATTCACAATGTAAAGCTAAATTAAAAAACGGGTAACCTTTTATATGTTTAAGTGGCTGAGATATATTAACAAATACAATCTTATGAAGATACTATTATTAAACTTTTTTGGTTTTTAGGTAGCCTTGCTTTAGTAGCCAGGATACTATTTTATCACGGTTATCTCCCTGCACTATTATTTCATTTTCTTTAACTGAGCCCCCGGTGCCGCAATATGATTTAAGTTTTTTACCTAACTCTTCCAGGTCATCGTCTTTCCCTTCAAATCCCTGGATCAATGTAACAGTTTTACCTGCTCTTTGCTTTGCATCTAACCTTATCTTTAAATTTTGTTGTGCAGCAGCAAGGGTAATTATATCATCTGTGCTTTCATCCAAATTAAAACTTGGATCTGTTGAATATACCAACCCACCGGGAATTGATCTTTTCTTTGACATAATACTTTTATAATATTTGTGCTTTTAAACTAAGGTCTAAACTTTTTGCCTGGTGAATAATGGCGCCGCTCGATATATAATCCACTCCTGTTGCAGCATATTCTTCAATATTTTCAAGATTTATTCCTCCGCTGGCTTCTGTTTCATATTTGCCATTAATAATCTTTAATGCTTCCTCAATTTGCAATGGGGCAAAATTATCCAGCATTATCCTGTTTACTTTTCCAACCCTTACAACAGTTTTTACATCCTCGATGCTTCTTGTCTCTACTTCAATTTTTAGATCTAAGTTATTTTGCTGCAAATAATTATTCGCCTTTTCAATTGCACTTTCAATACCACCACAATAATCAATGTGATTATCTTTCAGCATTATCATATCATATAAACCAAAGCGGTGATTTTCTCCACCGCCAATACGTACCGCTTCTTTTTCTAATAAACGAAAATTAGGAGTGGTTTTTCGTGTATCTAAAATTTTTGTTTTATAATTTTTTAGTTTATCAACGTATTTATGTGTTAAGGTGGCAATCCCACTCATACGCTGCATACAATTTAATACCAGCCGCTCACAAGTAAGTATGGTATGAACCTTTGCATGAACTTCAAAAGCAATTTCACCAAACTGCATCGTATCTCCGTCATTTTTTTTAGCAATAAAAACAACAGCAGGCTCTATATATTTAAAAATATTTTCTGCCACTTTTATGCCCGCCAAAATGCCTTTCTCTTTTATTTTTAAAATTGCTTTTCCTTTTGCATCAGCATTTATACAACATAATGTGGAATGATCCCCATTGCCTATATCTTCTTCCAGGGCATTTTTTATAAGGAAATTTAGTTGGTCTTTGTAATTCATTTCAACAAAACTAACAATGATTTCAGGTATAAATTAAAAAATTACGGGAGAAAATTAGCAGCGTTTTTTAATAATAAAAAAGCAATGGCCCTACCTTTCAAATCTCAATTCCTGCAATAGTTGCTTATTGCCTTTTTGTTTCATGTAAATAGTAGTACGATAATCACCATTTTTTGTCTCCAAATTACCAATGATAAATTGAGTATTTGTTTTATCATCCTTATGCAGTATTTCAAATCCTGTTACAACGTTAGTTTTAAAAAAATCTTTTATAACTAATTCTGCCTGGCTTTTGCTATATGTGTTCTTTTTATCAGTCAGCGTAATTTCTATAGTATTATCAAAATGTTTTGAAAGTTCTGAAGCATTGCCACTCTTTATTGCACTTACAATTTCATTTAATGAAACAAATGAAGACAACATCAACAACAGTAATCCATATTTAAAATAGTTTTTCATTTATATTGGTTAGCATAGTAGTTTTTGCCAAAAACGTGCCAACACCATTAATTGCATATTATAATAGAAAAAAATTAGCATTACTTGGTTTATAAAAAAAGTCTGACGAATAAATTAGCTTTGATTTATGGAACATAAAAAAGTCATCCTGATTATAATGGATGGATGGGGGCTTGGAAAAATAAAATCAAGCGATGCAATTCAAAATGCTAATGTTCCATTTGTAAGCTCATTATATGCCAAATATCCAAATACAACGTTAGTTACCTGTGGAGAAGCAGTAGGTTTACCGGCAGGGCAAATGGGTAATAGTGAAGTAGGACATTTAAACCTCGGTGCTGGAAGGATTGTTTACCAGGAGTTGGAAAGGATAAATGTTGCTGTAAGAACCGGCGAGTTCAAAAAAAATAAAACACTTTTAAAAACCCTTCGGTATGCAAAGGACAATGATAAGGCCTTACATTTAATAGGCTTAGTAAGCGATGGCGGCGTACATTCTCATATTGAACATTTAAAAGCAATTACAGGTATTTGTAAAGAAGAGGGATTACAAAATGTATTTGTGCATGCATTTACTGATGGAAGAGATACTGATCCTAAAAGTGGCATTGATTTTTTGAAAGAACTGCAAAAGCATTTACAAAATACTACAGGGCAAATAGCAACCGTGATTGGCCGATATTATGCAATGGATAGGGATAAGCGCTGGGAGAGAATTAAGATTGCGTATGATGCTTTAGTAAACAGGGTTGGCAGAATAACTACAGATATTCTCAGCGCTGTAGAACAATCTTACCAAATGAATGTTACCGATGAATTTATAAAGCCAATCATCAATCAAACTACAGATGCTTCTATAAAAGATGGGGATGCAGTGCTGTGCTTTAATTTTCGTACAGACCGTTGCAGGGAAATAACACAAGTGCTTACCCAAACACCGCTACCTGATTATGGCATGAATCCTCTGTCACTATATTTTACAACAATGAGCCGTTATGATCATACGTTCGAAAACATAAATGTGATTTTTGAAACTGATGATCTTAAAAATACAATCGGAGATATACTTTCACAACATCATAAAAAACAAATACGGGCTGCTGAAACAGAAAAATATCCGCATGTGACATTCTTTTTTAGCGGTGGCAGGGAAGTACCTTTTGAAGGCGAGAAAAGAATTATGATTCCTTCGCCAAAAGTTGCCACCTATGATCTGCAACCTGAAATGAGTGCTTTAGAACTCACAGAAGCACTTCTTCCAGAAATAAAAAATAAAAGTGCTGATTTTATTTGTTTAAATTTTGCCAATACAGACATGGTAGGGCACACAGGGGTTTGGGAAGCCGTTATAAAAGCTGCTGAAACGGTAGATAATTGCGTAGAAAAAATTGTTACTGCTGCCTTGGAAAATGGCTACACAATTTTCTTAACTGCAGATCATGGCAATGCAGATTATATGATAAATGAAGATGGCACACCAAATACAGCTCATACATTAAACTTAGTGCCATTGTTTATTATTGATAAAAGCTGGACAGGAAATATTAATCCGGGCAAACTTGGGGATATTGCTCCCACCATTTTAACTATGATGCATTTACCTATACCAAAAGAAATGACAGGAAACATTTTGATCGGAGAAAATGATAACAATTAACCTATCATCAAGGTTATTTTACAAATGATGTAATAATTGCAGCCCTCTTCATAAGATTCGAATAATTTTATTTCGAATTAATAGTTAATAAAATTAGATATGAAAAGAATCTTAAAAATAATTCTGATCGTTTTATTGATCTTATTAATTCTTATTCAATTTATTCGCCCCGCAAAAAACAGATCAGAAAGTATCAGTGCTAATGATATATCAACTAAGTATGCGGTGCCTGATAGTATCCAACATATTTTAAAAGTTGCCTGTAATGATTGCCATAGTAATAACACCAGATATCCGTGGTATGCTGAAATACAACCAGTAGCATGGTGGTTAAATAATCATGTGGTAGATGGTAAAAAAGATCTGAACTTTTCAGAATTTACGAAATATCGTATTCGCAAACAATATAGAAAGCTGGAAGAAATAAATGATTTAGTAAAAGAAAATGCAATGCCCTTGGCATCCTTTACATGGATACATAAGGATGCTGTATTATCCTCACAGCAAAAACTTGCAATTGCTGCCTGGTCATCATCACTCAGGGATTCTATAAAAGCTAGTTATCCATCGGACAGTTTATTGAGAAAGTGAATAATATAAGCAAAATTCCCTTATAAACCTTACAAAAAACATTCATTTTTCTTTTAGAAGCAGCAATATTTTATAATTATTTGTCATAACTTGAGGGTTACCAAATAAAAAGTATGACAGAAGAGCTTATGCTTTATGGCTGCCTTGATAATGTCGCATCTGCACAGGAGGCATTATACAATCGTTTTAGCCCTCGTATGTTAGGTGTGTGTTACAGGTTTAGCCGTAACCGTGAAGATGCGGAGGATATGTTGCAGGAAGGATTTATTAAGGTATTTGGCCAAATACACCAATTCCGCAGTCAGGGGGCTTTGGAAGGATGGATAAGAAGAATAATTGTGCATACTTGTATTAATATATTAAAAAAGAACAAAAAATTTACTGATAGTGTAGATTTGATCCATGCAGGCAACATGTATTTAAACGAGAATAATATTCCCTCTATATTAGAAACAAAGGAAGTTGTAGAATCAGTAAAGCAATTGCCAATAGGATATAGAACGGTTTTAAATCTTTATGCAATTGAAGGGTTTAACCATAAAGAAATTTCAAAAATGCTGGATATTGAAGAAAGTACCAGCAGGTCCCAATATACAAGGGCAAAAGCAATGTTAGAGGATATATTAATTAAAAAGAAAATTATACAACCGAAAGAAAGAAGAAGAATGATAATGGGAGCTAATAATTAAATACCAAAACAAACAAACGGATTGATAATTACTGCTGAAAATATGTGAAATGGAAAGAAAATTTTACCCTGAAAATTTTGAAAGATTCCTGAAAGGGCATGCGGATGAGTTTAAAATAACACCTTCAAAAAAGGTGTGGCATGGAATATATAATGACTTGCATCCCGGAAGAAGATGGCCATCGATTGCTATGAGCATGGTTTTTATTTTTACATTGGTTATAATTGGCCACTTAAATACCAATAATGGACGTAATACACCCCTTGATATAACCTCTTTAAATACCCCCAAAAAATCAAAGCATGCAAAAATTTCACAGTCGTTAGTTAAATATGAAACAAAACAATTACCAAATAACGATAACACTGCTAACGAAACTGATTCTGCTAATACCAATTCTTTATCATCAATTGTAACAGCTATTCTTCCCTCTTCAAATGCCGATAACAATATTACCAATTTCGATGAAAGTAAATCCAATACAGTTTCCGGAAATAAGAATGAAAATCATCCTCCGGTATCCGTTAATAAAATTTCGTCATCAGATAATCAGGCCACTGACATATCCGCTGATGTAATAGATGAGCAAGAGCTTGCAAGTACAACACCATTAAATACAAATAATGCAATAAATACTGCTAATAAAACTAATACAGATTTGCAGCCTCAGGCTAATGCTGCACTTATTGCTAAACGTATAAAGAATAATCCTGTTACATTGACATATTACGTTTCTCCTTCTATTAGTTATAGGAGTTTATCAGATGAAGGTGTAAATAATTCAGTTACACATAAACCTATGATTGGGTATGAGGCGGGAGTTGCACTGGGCTTTAATCTTATTAAAAAATTAAAATTCACTACAGGATTACAGGTAAATTATTCGGGCTATAAAATTCGGGCTAACAACACCCATCCTATTATTGCATCATTGTTTTTAAATAGTGGAATACCCGGGCAATATGATGTATATTCTGCAATGTCCCGATATGGTAATAATGCCGGAGCCGAGTTTACAAAATTAAAAAATTATAGCCTTCAGGCATCTCTTCCAATTGGCTTAGAATATGAGTTTGCAGGCAATAGTAATGTAAAGTTCATTACTGCCGCCAATTTACAACCATCGTTGGTTCTTTACAGTCAGGCTTATTTGCTTTCTACTGACAGAAAAAATTATATGACAGGCCCGGAGCTATTTCGCAAATGGAATATGAATACAAACCTTGGGGCATACGCATCCTTCACTACAAATTCTCTCAATTGGCAGATAGGCCCGCAGGTACGTTACCAGTTACTGTCCACTTATTCAAACCGCTACCCTGTTAAAGAACGTCTTATCAATTATGGTATCCGTATAGGCATCAGCAAACCTAAATAATATATAATAAGCTTGGTGCAGATTTTATGTGCAAATAGAGCTTATCTACCTAAGTCTTACTTCTGTAATTTTTGTATATAGAGTATCTTTGAAGATGCTATTAAAACTTCTACGATCTGTATATTTTTTAGTGATTTTATTTTCCAGTTGCACACAACAAAAATTTAAAATTTTTGAGCCATCAAAAAAAGACACTACAGCAGCGCATGCCATTTTTCCGGTAACAGAATATATTCGTGGGCAGTTAAAAGAATTAGAAACCTTACCGGTAACACCCGTAAAAATTACAACTCAAAATGGAGTAGAAGATTCTATATGGCTGAAAAAAGAAAATATCAGGACATTTGCAGAGCCATTTCTCCATCCTGAAATAGATTCATCAAATTTTAATGATCTTTTTTCTGAAAAATCTTTTTTTGATCAAACAATTGATGCATATACATTTTCGTATGACCCTATAGATAAACTGCCTGATACTTTACAATTAAGAAGATGGGATGTTTATATTGACCCTAAAAAAAATACAATTAAAAGGATATTCATAATAAAAGAGATTATTAAAAGCGGTACACGGCAGATTATTCAACTTACCTGGAAGTCAAATCAATGGTGCAAAATAACTACCATAACCGAACCGGAAGGAAAACCAATTGATATTAAAGTAGAAGAAATGAAATGGGATTTCAGTGAATGATATATAAATCCCTATTTGAAAAGATTTATAGATTAAAAAAAGATTTCAATGAAATAAAAATCTATGCTTGCTCTGTTTATTTTAAAGCAAATAAAAATCTTATAAATCTTTTTAATCTCCCCAAATCGTGGTTCAGACAAGATAAATTTGCATAATGACTGCTGAATCTTTTCAAAATATTATAAAAACACTTCCCAGTCAGCCTGGTATTTATAAATATTTTGATGAAAATAGTGAAATGCTTTATGTAGGAAAAGCAAAACACCTACGCAAAAGAATAAGCTCATATTTCACTAAAACCTTTACAGGATATAAAACGCATGAGCTGGTGCGCCGGATACATCGTATTGAATTCACTATTGTCGATTCTGAGCAGGATGCTTTTTTGTTGGAGAATTCCCTCATTAAACAATTTCAGCCAAAATTTAACATCAATCTCAAAGATGATAAATCCTATCCTTACATCGTTATTAAGAATGAGCCTTTTCCCCGTGTATTTTTAACCCGAACAAAAATTAATGATGGCTCGCAATATTTAGGGCCTTTTACTTCAGTAGGCAAAGTGAGAGAGTTGTTGGAATTTATAAAACAGAACATTCAATTGCGAACCTGTAAACTCAACCTTACTGAATCAAATATTAAAAAAGAAAGATTTAAAGTTTGCCTGGAATATCATTTGGGCAATTGCAAAGGCCCTTGCGAAGCGTTTCAATCAGCAGAAGATTATTCGCAGGGAATATCTCAATTAAAAAATTTAATGAAGGGCAATCTTTACCCCGTTATTCAACACTTTAAAAAGGAAATGCAACAGCAGGTTGTGAGATTGGAGTTTGAAAATGCAAGTTTCATTCAAAAAAAAATTGAGCATTTACAAAATTATCAATCGCGTTCAAAAGTTGTAAACGGGCATATTGGCAATGTTGATGTTTTCTCTATTTTAAAAGAAGGGGATTGTGCTTATGTAAATTATTTAATGGTAACTAATGGCACTATTGTAATTACTAACACAATAATATTAGAGCAAAAGCTTGATGAAACTCCTGAGGAGGTTTTGGTATTTTCTATTGCTCAGTTAAGAAGCACATTTAACAGCGAAGCAAAAGAAATAATTGTGCCTTTTGAAATTATTTATCCTGAGCAGGACATACTGGTAACACTTCCCAAGGCCGGTGATAAAAAGAAACTATTAGAGCTGTCAGAAAAAAATGTAAACTATTTTAAAGAAGAATTGAAGAGAAAAAAAATGCTTCAACTTGAAGGTAAAAGCGACAGCGAGAAAATAAAAGCGCTGGAACAATTGCAAAAAGATCTGCACCTACCTGCTACCCCGCTTCACATAGAGTGCTTTGATAATTCCAACTTCCAGGGAAGTTACCCGGTATCTGCAATGGTTTGTTTTAAAAATGGTTTACCTGATAAAAATAATTACAGAAGATTTAATGTTAAAACAGTGCAGGGGATAAATGATTTTGCTACTATGAAGGAAGTTGTTTTAAGAAGATATAAACGGCTTGTTATAGAGAACCAACCGCTGCCACAACTTGTAATAATTGATGGTGGCAAAGGGCAATTAAATGCAGCTGTAGAAAGCATTATTGAATTAGGGCAACAGGGCAAAACATCTTTGATTGGGTTGGCAAAAAACGAAGAAGAAATATTTTTTCCCGGCGATCAACAATCAATAAAATTACCATGGAACAGTGAAAGTCTTAAACTGATCAGGCGAATAAGAGACGAAGTACACCGCTTTGGAGTTACTTTCCACCGCAACCAACGCAGCCGCGGAACATTTGTAAATGAGTTGGAGCAGATAAAAGGCATTGGCAAATCAACCGCAGATGTGCTGTTGAAACAATTTAAATCAGTTAAAAAGATAAAAGAATTATCCCGGGAAGAATTGAATAAAGCTGTAGGAACTTCTAAAGCTAATTTGATCTTGAATTATTTTCAAAAAAATGATCAATTACTTAAAAATCCTTTGGAGGATGGGAATGCTAACACCCATTTAGCAAATGAAAATTCATAAAAAGCGAACTCACGTCTTTGCGATCCCGCCTTAGCGGGAGAAGCAATCTCATAATAAACTACATAAAATGAAATACGGTGGTTGTACATATATTATCGCTAACCAATACAATACTGTTTTATACACAGGTGTTACTGCTGAATTAAGAGCAAGAATACATGAGCACAAAACAAAATTTTATCCTAAAAGCTTTACGGCAAAATACAATTGCAATAAAATAGTTTGGTACCAGGTGTTTCCAAGAATTGAAGAAGCCATTGAAAAAGAAAAGCAAATAAAAGGCGGTAGCAGAAAAGATAAGGAAGCATTAATACAAACAATAAACCCTGAATGGAAAGATTTGTGGGGAAATATTCAGGATTTGTAATTCTAATATGAGATTGCTTCGTCGTTCCTCCTCGCAAAGACGAAGTACTTTTATTTTTCATTGCATTAATAGACCAGCATGTAGAGAATAAAACAAAAAACTTTCTCATTAAAAATTACTAAGCGTAAATTGTTGAAAATAAGGCAGCAAAACAATTGGATAAGTCCTTAATAGCTCCACAAATTTTGCTCGTAATTAAATATTCTGTCTTTTATATTTTCACCTTCCAGTAATTGCAGTATTTTATTATCTCTCAATCCACCATAGTCTGATAAAAATCTGTCATACGGATTATCCAAAGTACTTTTAATAATCCGGCCGTAAAAAAACCTGCTTTCAAATAGTTCTTCCCAACTCATTCTTGCTCCCAGGTTTTTGGGATTATACACTTCATATTTTGCAAATATGGGTCTCATATCAGGATAATACACCCAGAACATTTCAGTTTCGCCAAGATTAAGGCCTTGCGATGTAATAATATTTCTTACAGGAGCAATGCCCAATATTCTCCAGAATAAACGTGAGCTTTCTTTATCAAATATTACTTCTTCTTTGATCCTGAATTTATAAAAAGAATCAAGGTTAACTTCTGCGGTAACATTCTTGTATGATGTCACATTTCCTAAAGAATCATATTGGGGTACGGAAACTACACCTCCTGAAATTTTATCCGCAACTTCAGCAACAGTCATTGGCGTAGTAAATCTATCATCAATACTACTAAAAACAGTAACCCCCCCATTGTCTGGCCCATCCTGAATAGCTTTCATCAAAATAGAAATGAATCGTTGGTTGCCATTATCTTCATCGGCAGCATAGCGAAAAGATAAATTCATTTTTTCCCGTATGTCTATTTCTCTCCAAAGTTTTTCACGAAACACAGCATCATCTTCACGCAAATGCTCATAAGCCAATGGTGTTCTGTCTTTAACCAGGTTTCTTTCAATTGCATCGTTGGGGCGCAATGATTTTTTTACATTTGGTATCGGTAAACTATCCACCGCTCCGGAAGCGTTGGCCACTGTATCCCTGCTGGGATTTATATTTGCCTGTGTTCTGCTATTGGTTGTTCTTTTGGCAGTAGTACGTTTTTTTACTGTACGCTTTTTTGTTTGAGCATCAGAAATGTTTGTAACCAATGCAAAGCAACCGGCTAACAAAAAATATAAAAAAAGTTTTTTCATGGCGCTTAGATTTTAAAATTATTGAAGTATAAATCCCGGCCCCTGAATGGTACGAACAACGCCATCAGGCCCCTGGACTTTTACATTATCAAATGTTACGGATGTACCCGGGATACATTTACTTAACTGAGGCAATGACCCTAAATTGTTACCGTTAAGAGGTTGCGCTTGCACATTAGGGAAATTAGCTCCAGAAAAATATACCGTTGCTCCTACTACTGAAAATCTTGCATCAAAATCAAAGTTTTCCAGATCTGCTCTGCAAAATTGTTGGTTCTTAAAAACCACAGACTGTATTCTGCCTCCGGAACTTGGACCTACTTTAAAAGTAGGATCAGGAATTCTTTTAATCCGAAACTGAAAAGTTGAACTTTTACCGTCGGCATTAACGTTAATTGTAGCAGTTGTACCGCCGGTAACCCTTACCATTCTTTTTCCCTGTGACCCACTCATAGAACCCGATCCCGAAAAAGATGCATTGGTTTTATCCCATCCTGTTCCGGAAGAGATGGTAACAGGATTATCGACACCAATATAAAATACATTCATTTTATCAAGCATCACTGCAGCACCACCAGGTGTACCAACTGTATATTCTACATTAAATGTTTTAGATTCCTTTGTACCATCAGGCTTTGTATAAGTTACACTAACCGGCACATTATGGCTACCTGCACCATTTGCCTGGAATTTATATACTGCTCTGCCATCCGCATTTATAGCAGCGCCGGCACCATTAATACTTATTTGCGGTTGTGCGGCTTTGCTGTATGCACCTACGCCGGCAGTAATTTCAATTTCCTGCCCGGGCATAACGTAGTTAGAACTTTGCCCAACTAATGCAGCAAACTGATCATAAATAACTTTTACGGCTCCTATTTGATTATGAGCATAAGTTACCACCTGGTTCTCCGCATTTTTTACATTGTTTTGAAATTTACTCAACATTGTTAAGGCAGCAACA
>DASYOS010000020.1:0-9705 GCA_036007525.1 Chitinophagaceae bacterium
ACAACGATTAGCAGTATTTATATTAATCCCACACAATTTAATAATACAGAAGATTTTAAAAAATATCCTGTTACGCTGGAGCAGGATATTTTTATATTGGAAAAAAATGGATGTGATATTTTATTTTTACCAGATACAAATAAAATGTATCCTGACGGAATTGTTTTGAAAAATAATTTTGATTTGGGTTATCTGGAGACTATTTTGGAAGGAAAATTCAGGCCAGGTCATTTTCAAGGTGTTTCTCATGTTGTAAATCGTTTGCTGGAATTGGTAGCTCCCACTCATTTATTTGTTGGTCAAAAAGATTACCAGCAATGCATGGTAATAAAAAGGCTGATGGAATTACAAAATTTTAATACAAAACTTATAGTTTGCCCTACTCTACGTGAAAAAAGCGGGCTAGCTATGAGCAGCAGGAATATGAGATTAACTGAACAGGAAAAAGAATGTGCTGTGGAAATTTATAAAACCTTAATTAGTGTACAACAAAAAATAGAACCAGGCTCTTTGCAACATTTAAAAAAAGAAGCACTAGAGTATTTAATAAAGAAAAAAATTACACCTGATTACTTGGAAATTTCGGATGCCAAAAATTTAACCCCAGTAAGTGAATGGGATGGCATTACTGACCTTGTGATATTAGCCGCTGCTTTTGTCGGCGATATAAGGTTAATAGATAACATCTTAATACAGGATTAAGATGTGGTATTCGTAACTTGTACCTCTTTATGAAAAGAAAGTTTTTATCTGTTTTAAAATATGTTTTTTTTCTTGGGCTGGGGGTTTTTTTAGTTTGGTGGCAGTTTGATAAAATGACATCGCTTCAAAAAACACAGTTTAGTGAATCCTTACGCTATACAAACTATTGGCTCCTTTTTCCTGTAATTATAATGGCGCTTTTAAGTCATTTAAGCCGGGCAGTGCGGTGGAAAATATTAATAGAGCCAATGGGTTATAAGCCTTCAACAGCTAATACCTTTTATTCTGTAATGTGTGGGCTTTTAGTAAACACATTTGTACCACGGGCAGGAGAAATTTTAAAGTGCACATTGCTTAACCGTTATGAAAAAATTCCAACCAATAAACTCATCGGAACTATTTTGGTTGAAAGAACTTTCGATCTTATCTGTTATTTTATTTTTATTGTTATAACTATATTGATACAGATAAACTATATAGGCTCATTTGTTAAGAAAAAATTTTCTCAAATGGCGGATAATAATAAAGGTTCATTAATTTGGATCAAGCTATTGCTGGTAATAATTATCATATTAATTACCTTACTTTTTTTAAGATGGATTGTAAAAAGATTTGCACAACACAGGTATATTATCAGCTTAAAAGGTTTTCACATAGGGCTAAAAGAAGGCTTTAAAACCATAGCACATCTAAAAAAGCGGGGATGGTTTATTTTTCACACTATTTTTATCTGGTCAATGTATTTACTGGAGATCTATATCGGATTTTCAGCATTTTCTGCAACATCACACCTGGGGATGGTTGAAGCCTGTAGTGTGCTTAGCCTTGCAACCCTTGGGATGATTGTTTCTCCCGGAGGAATTGGTGCATTTCCTTTAGCAGTTCAGGAAGTGCTCTTGATTTATAATGTTGACAATGTTTCCTTTGGATGGATTATATGGGGTGTGTCCACAGCAATTGTAATTATTGGAGGCTTGATATGTTTTGGATTATTAATTTATAAAAACAAAAGATTGAATGAAGCAAAGCAAACAAATATTGCAGAAACTATTTAATTCTGAAGAGTTAAAGCCACAGCTTAAAAGATGGAGTTTGCTGGGAAAGAAAATTGTTTTTACCAATGGGGTTTTTGATATTTTGCACCAGGGGCATATTAAATTATTATCTGAAGCTGCCACTTATGCAGATATTTTAGTGGTAGGAGTAAATTCTGATTCATCTGTAAAAAGATTAAAAGGCAGCAGCAGGCCTGTTAACGAGGAGGCCTCAAGGGCATTGATATTATCAGCCCTCGTTATGGTTGACGCAGTAATAATTTTTGAAGAAGACACTCCGCTGGAACTGATAAAGTTTATTTGCCCAAATGTTTTAGTTAAAGGCGGTGATTATACTTTAGATAATATTGTTGGCGCTAAAGAAGTAATCGCAAATAATGGCGAAGTAAAAATAATCCCTTTAGAAGAAGGATTTTCAACCACCGGGATTATTAATAAAATAAACACTTAGATTTTTATTTATGAAACGAAGGATTATTCCCCGGGATATTAGCTGGCTTTCCTTTAATGGAAGAGTGCTGCAGGAAGCTGCAGATGAAACGGTTCCTTTAAGAGAGCGCATTCGTTTCCTGGGAATATTCTCTAATAACCTGGATGAATTTTTCAGAGTGAGAGTAGCTACATTAAAGCGAATGATAGAGTTGGGCACTAAGGCACGAATACATCTTGAAACAGGGCCGCAAAAAATATTGGATGAGATAAATGCAAAAGTAACAGAGCAACAAAATGAGTTTAACAGAATATGGAATGAGATATTGCGGGAATTAAAAAGGCAAAAGATATTTTTAATAACCGAAAAACAACTTAACAGGGAACAGCAAAAATTTGTAACTGCTTACTTTCATGATGAGGTAAGAAGCAATATTGTTCCGCTAATGATAGAGTCTTTGCAGGCCTTCCCTACATTGAATGATAAATCAATTTACCTGGCTTGTAAACTTTCAAAATCCGATGGAAGCATTCCTCAAAAATTTGCGCTTGTATCTGTCCCTGTAAATCGTTTGCCAAGGTTTATTATTTTACCTTCTAACCAGCAGGGGCAATACATAATTTTATTGGAAGATGTAATCCGCTTTTCACTTCCGCAGATATTTGCTTTATTTGGCCATGATATTTTTTCATCCAATATTATTAAAGTAACCAGGGATGCAGAAATAGATATTGATAATGATGTATCTACTTCATTTATTCAAAAAATTGAAAAGGGAGTAAAAAATCGTAAAAAAGGAAAACCCGTAAGATTTATTTTTGATAAAGACATCGACCCTTCCCTTCTTACTTACCTTATAAAGCGGCTAGGGCTTTCTGTAAAAGACAATATACAATCGGGAGGTAGAATTCACAATTTTAAAGACTTCATGAATTTTCCTGAAGCTGTTTTTCTAACAAAAAATCCAAGAAAGAAACCATTCATACATCCGTTATTACAAAATGTGAACAGCGTAACAAATGTTATCCTTGAAAGAGATGTGCTGTTGAATTTTCCTTACCATTCTTTCGATTCTATTATTGATTTACTTAGAGAAGCCGCTATATCACCTGATGTAATTAGCATAAAACTTACCTGCTACCGGTTGGCATTACAGTCTAAAATTATTAACGCCTTAACCAATGCAGTTAGAAATGGCAAACAGGTAACAGTTATATTAGAATTAAGGGCAAGGTTCGATGAAGAAGCAAACCTTGAATGGAAAGAAATTCTGGAAGAGGCAGGAGTAAAAGTTTTTATTGGCATCCCTAATATGAAAGTGCATGCAAAAATTTGCCTGATAAAGAAAAAAATAAACAATCATACGTTTCATTACGGCTTTGTCAGCACAGGAAATCTCAACGAAAAAACTTCTTCCCTTTACAGCGATCACTGTTTACTAACATCAGAAAGAAACATAATGGCCGATGTTAACCGGGTATTTAGCTACCTTGAAAATCCCAGGAATATTCAGCTATTAAGAGATTGCCAAACATTAATACCGAGCCCGGTAGCTATGCGCAGGCAACTAATGATGTTGATTGATAAAGAAATAAAAGCTGCAAAAGCTGACAAGCATAGTTCAATAATATTAAAATTAAATTCCTTAAGTGATGAAAAGCTCATTATGAAATTATATGACGCTGCAAGAAGCGGGGTAAAAATAAAACTCGTTATAAGAGGTATCAGTTGTATGTACACCGAAAATAAAAAATTTAGAAAAAAAGTAAATGCAATAAGTATTGTAGATGAATATCTGGAACATGCAAGAGTATTAATATTTCATCATGATGGAAAAGAAAAAACTTTTATTTCATCCGCAGATTGGATGGTAAGAAATCTTGATCACCGTGTAGAAACAGCCGTGCCCATTTTGGATAAAAATATTCAACAGGAATTAAAAGACATTCTTGATATTCAGCTAAATGATAATGTGAAAGCAAGAATTCTTAACAATGATCTCGATAATGAATATGTAAATCCGAGAAATACAAAAAAGATCAGATCACAAATTGAAATTTATAACTACCTCTTAAAGAAAAATTATAATACTGGTGAGACTGGCAGCAATTGATATCGGCAGTAATGCGGCACGACTGCTTATATCTGAAGTAACTGTGGATGATAAAGGCATTGCAAAGTTCAATAAAATTGATCTTATCCGTGTACCGCTGCGCTTAGGCTTTGATGTTTTTGAAAAAGGCGAAATATCAGAACATCGGATCGATATGATATTGCAAACCATGAAAGCATACAAGCATTTATTAAATGTATATGAAGTAAAGCATTTAAAAGCATGCGCTACTTCTGCCATGAGAGATGCAAAGAATGGTATAGAAATAATAAAAAAAATCAATCAGGAAACAGGCATTGACATTGAAATTATTTCAGGTAGTGATGAAGCTGCTTTTATTTATGAAAATCATATTGCAGAAAATTTAGACAAAGAACATTCATATTTATACATAGATGTGGGCGGCGGCAGTACTGAATTAACTTTCTTCAGCAATTATAAATTAATTTTTAAAGACTCTTATAACATTGGCACTATCCGGCTTTTAAAAAATAAGGTTGCTGATGAGCTATGGGATGATATGAAAAATAACCTTAAAATAAAAACAAAGGGACATAAAGAAGTAACTGCCATTGGCTCCGGTGGTAACATCAACAAAATCTTTTCTATCAGCAAAACAAAGGAAGACAAACCATTACCATTCGAACTCTTGAGAGATTATTATAAAGAATTAAGCAATGTTTCTTTAGCTGACCGTATAAATATTTATAAACTTAAGGAAGACAGGGCTGATGTAATAGTACCTGCATTACAAATTTATATTAATGCGATGCGGTGGGCAGGAGCAACTGAAATTTATGTACCCCGGATAGGGCTTGCAGATGGTTTAATACAACATTTGTATGAAGAAATAAAAATGCAGAATATTATGGTGTAATAATCAGGTTTTAATCCATAAAACATTTTACTTTTACATAGCGATAGCTCAACCGGGTTTGTTTTATTCTAACGCAGAGCCACTTCCCCACCCTTCGCAAAAAACGTTTTAAAACGTTAAACCTTTTAAACTTTTTAAATTCATGTCAGTTAATAAAGAAGTAAAAAAGATCACCACCAATACTTTGCTTAAAATGAAATCGGCAGGAGAAAAGATCTCTATGATAACTGCCTACGATTTTTCCTTTGCCAAAATTTTTGATGCTGCAGGTATTGAAATAATTCTTGTAGGTGATTCTGCAAGCAATGTAATGGCAGGGCACGAAACCACTTTGCCAATTACCCTGGATCAAATGATATATCATGCTTCATCGGTAGTGCGGGGCATTGAAAGATGTCTTGTTGTTGTTGATCTTCCATTCGGCGCTTACCAGGGTAATTCAAAAGAAGCTTTGAACTCTACGATAAGAATTATGAAAGAAACCGGGGCACATGCTATAAAATTAGAAGGAGGCGAGGAAGTGTTGGAATCTGTAAAAAGGATTATTAGTGCAGGCGTACCGGTGATGGCACATTTAGGATTAACACCACAATCAATTTATAAATTTGGAACATATACTGTTAGGGCAAAAGAAAAAGTAGAAGCAGATAAATTAAAAAATGACGCACTTCTTTTACAGGAAGCAGGTTGCTTTGGAGTTGTGCTCGAAAAAATACCTGCAACTTTAGCTGGACAGGTAACCAAGAGTTTAAAAATACCAACTATTGGTATTGGTGCAGGCGGCAATTGCGACGGACAGGTTTTAGTAATGCACGATATGTTAGGCATCAATACAGAATTTAAACCAAGATTTTTACGTCAATATCTTAACATGCATGAACAGATAACAGGTGCTGTAAAAAAATATATTAAAGATGTAAAAAGTAAAGATTTCCCTAATGAGAATGAACAATATTAATTATCTTTCAGAGTAAATACCGATAAAACTATTACCATGAAATCTTTTCTTTTATTGGCGCCTCTGGCTTTCTTATCCTTTTCATTCATTCCCATCAATCACTTTACAAAAAAGGATTTATTAAACATTAATGATTCAGGCATCATTAAGCATGCAACAGACGGCAGTACTTCTGAATGGCCTGCAAATAAATTTGAGCAGGATAAAGGAACAAATACTAAATACGCTGTAGATAACGATAGTAAAAATTTATACATAGCAATGATCATCCCGGATGTTCGCACTCAAATAAAAATTATGGCCCAGGGAATGACGTTATATGTAGATATTAAGGGAAAGAAGAGGGAGGGCAAAGGAATTCTATTTCCAATAAATAAAAATGGAGGTAGTTTTTTTACAAAGTCAGGTAAGGAAATTGTAAAACCTGATATGAATCTAATACGGCGTATTTTGGGGACCAATCTATTGTCAATGCAGCTTTTCGGGTTTACAGGTGGAGAGGAGAAAGAACAGGATTTAATGTTATCGAGTTCAGCTAACATTCAGTTTAGTTGGGATGACAATGATATAATGTATGTTGAATATGGGATACCGTTAAGTTTTTTTGGTGACAATACTTCTCTAAACCAAAAAACAATCAGTTTAGGATGGAGATTAAATGACATAGCAATAGAACCCAGAACGGTTTCATACACCCGAACAGAAATTAGAGCAGTACCTGCAGGTAGTTTACCGCCATCAAACATGCCAACCCGTTCAGGAAATAGTGGCATAGGTAATCCACCTTCTCAGAAAAATACAGAACAAAACTTCTGGACAAAATATACTATTTCTATCCCTGCAAAATAAGCTGAGAAACTCTTTATCATTAGTGATTTGTATTTTTGTTGCACAAATCAGTTTTAATATGGATTTTCTTTCTCAATTAAAAATTACAACAAACAACAACGGTGTTTCAACAGGTACCAAATGGTTATCGGTTAATGGGGATAAAATAGAATCCTACTCCCCTGTTGATGGAAAATTGATCGCTTCAGTAAATGTAGTTGACAAAAAAAATTACGAGGCAGTTATACAAAAAGCACAAGAAGCATTTTTACAATGGCGGTTATGGCCGGCACCAAAACGTGGTGAAATAGTAAGGCAAATTGGAGAAGCCCTGAGAGAAAATAAATTGCCATTGGGCAAGTTGGTAAGTTATGAAATGGGGAAAAGTCTTCAGGAGGGTTTAGGCGAAGTGCAGGAGATGATAGACATATGTGATCTGGCAGTCGGATTATCCAGGCAACTCTATGGATTAACAATGCATAGTGAGCGGCCCGGACACCGGATGTATGAACAATATCATCCACTGGGAATCGTAGGAATTATTTCTGCATTCAATTTTCCCGTTGCGGTTTGGAGTTGGAACAGTATGCTGGCGTTGGTTTGCGGTGATGTTTGCATCTGGAAGCCTTCTGAAAAAACGCCTTTGTGTGCGGTTGCCTGTATGAATATCGTTACCGATGTATTCAAAAAAAATAAAGTGCCTGAAGGCGTAAATAACTTAATCATTGGCGGGAGAGAAGTTGGCGAATTGATAAGTAATGATAAAAGAATTGCATTAATATCTGCAACCGGATCAACAAAAATGGGTAAAGCAGTTGGCGCTGCTGTATCCGCAAGGCTTGGCAGAAGCTTATTAGAATTAGGAGGGAATAATGCAATTATAATTTCAAAAGAAGCTGATCTTGATATGGCCTTGATCGGGTGCGTTTTTGGCGCTGCCGGTACTGCTGGGCAAAGGTGTACAACTACCCGACGTTTAATAATTCATGAAGATATATATGACATCCTCAAAGAAAAATTAGTGAAGGCATATAACAATTTAAAAATTGGAGACCCATTAAAAGAAGAAAATCACGTGGGCCCGCTGATAGACAAAGATGCAGTGAAAATGTATTTAGATGCTATTAAAAAGTGTAAACAACAAGGGGGGAAATTTGTAGTAGAAGGAGGAGAACTAACCGGCAAAGGATACAATAGCGGTTGCTATGTAAAGCCATGTATTGCAGAAGTGGATAATGATTTTGCAATTGTTCAACATGAAACCTTTGCTCCCATCCTTTATCTAATTAAGTATAAAACACTCGATGAAGCCATTGCAATTCAAAATAATGTACCACAGGGCTTATCCAGCTCTATCTTTACTTTGAATATGAGAGAAGCAGAACAATTTCTTTCGGGAGCTGGCAGCGATTGTGGTATTGCCAATGTAAACATAGGCACTTCCGGCGCTGAAATAGGCGGCGCTTTTGGGGGTGAAAAAGAAACTGGAGGCGGACGTGAAAGCGGAAGTGATGCATGGAAAGTTTATATGCGCAGGCAAACCAATACAATAAATTATACTGATAAATTACCACTTGCGCAGGGAATAAAGTTTACCGTTTAATCGGCCGCTAATTATTTGCAGGTGTTTTTCTGAGTACCTGGATACCTTCGAGATTTGTTATAATCTTTATAAATGATAATAGCAGTTCAATTAATTTATAAATCTTTGTATAATAAATAAAATATCATGATGTCAATTAAACAAACTATTGTTTTTGGATTTATAATTTGCACAATTCCGTTTACTTCATTCGCACAAACTTCATTAAAAGAAACCCCTGATAATTGGCACCAGCTTGATAAGATTGAGACAGGTTATAATGGAATAAGTCTTGATAAAGCTTACCAATTTGTAAAGGGTAAAAAAAGTAAAACTGTTATTGTAGGAGTAATTGACACAGGCATTGATACTACCCATAAAGATTTAAAAAATATTTTATGGCATAATCCAAAAGAAATTCCCGGCAATCGTATTGATGATGACCACAATGGTTATGTTGATGATGTTTATGGATGGAATTTTATTGGAGGCAAAGATGGAAGAAATGTAATTACAGATTCTGATGAGGGTGCAAGAGTTTATTATAAACTTAAAGCTAAATATGGAATACTTCTTCCTGATCCATCTTCAGCAAATACTCCTGAAGAAAAAGCAGAGATGGAGATGTATCGAAAGGCAAAAGAAAAAAATGAAGGCCCTGTTGATCTTACGGAATTAGTATTTATGAAACGTATTCTTCCTAGCTTAAAAAAAGGAGATTCAATAATTGCAAAAGAATTAAACAAAGCTGAATTTAATTGCACTGATCTACAAAATTATTTTCCTACTGATGTAAATGCAAGAAATGCCAAAGCAATTTATCTGGCTACCTGTAAAGGAAATAATGACGACAATGATATTACTAACAAACAGGTTCTTGAAGATCTGGAAGGACAAATAAGAAAAAGTGAATCAATAGGAAATGCACCAAAAGATTATCGTGGCGAAATTGTAAAAGATGATGAAACTAATATTAATGACAAATATTATGGCAACAATGATGTGATGGCCGGGGAGACAGCCTGGGAAATGCATGGTACTCATTGCGCCGGAATAATTGGGGCCGTAAAAAATAATAAAGGTATTGCTGGCATTGCAGACAATGTAAAAATTATGATGGTACGTGTAGTGCCTGAGGGCGATGAGCATGATAAGGATAT
>DASYOS010000021.1:0-11225 GCA_036007525.1 Chitinophagaceae bacterium
TAATGGAAAACCGAACCAGCATTGTAATTGCCCACAGGCTTAGCACCATACGGCATGCTGATGAAATAATTGTTTTACAACAAGGTAAAATTGTTGAAAGGGGAACGCATGATTCCCTGATTGAGAAAAATGGTTTTTACAGACGGCTTGTTGATTTGCAGGAAGTAAAATAATTATTTTGCTATTCCCATTTTTGCTTCAATACAAAGCGTAGCATGAGGTACTGCACGTAAACGGGCTTTATCAATTAATTTTCCGGTTACCCTGCAAATGCCATAGGTTTTATTTTCAATACGCATCATAGCCTTTTCAAGATGGTCAATAAAAGTAATCTGGCGGCTTGCCATTTGGCTCAATTGCTCTCTTTCCATACTAAGACTGCCATCTTCCATAGTCATGTAGCGGTTATCGGTATCATCTCCGCCCATTTCATCTTTGCGGGTAATTAACCCCTGCAGATAACCCAATTCTTTTTTAGCAGTCTCCAGTTTTCTCTGGATTAATTCTCTAAACTCAGTTAATTCCGAATCACTGTAACGCATTGTTGGACCATTATTTTCCTGAGGAGCCTGGTCTAAAACAGATTTTGTAAATCCTGGTTCGTATTTGCGTGCTTTTGTAGCTGTAATTTTTGGTAGTACTATTGGCTTAGGAGGTGGAACTTTAATATCCTTAGCTTTTGGCAAAGGTTTTAATTCTACCTTTTTACTTTGTTCTTTTTTATTATGAAAATTTCCAGAAGATTTAACCGGCTTTTTTACAGAGGCGGCTTTCTTATTTATAGGAGTAGCTGATTTTTTTTCAGGAGCTCTTCTTATAGAACTTTTTTTAACAGGTGTAGTTTTCTTGATAGGTTTAGCCACTTTTTTAGATAACGGTTTTTTAGGTGAGGTCTTTTTAGGTAATGCTTTTTTAACAACCTGTTTAGCAAGTTTTTTTGCCGGAGCTGATTTCTTAATAGGTGTAACAGGTTTTTTAACGGGGGCAGTTTTCTTTACAGACTTAGACACTTTTTTAGGTAATGCTTTTTTAGCAAGTGGTTTAGATGCTTTTACGGCTTTTTTACTAACCACTTTTTTTACTGCAGTTTTTTTTGAAGCTGGCTTTTTTGAAATAGGTTTTGCCGCTTTCTTTTTTGTTACCATACTACCCTCCTTTTTTAATTATGTTCACTATTAATTGATAATCATTCACTTCGATGGAACTTCCATCATTAATGGCAGATACAAATTCGATTTTGTCTGCCAAAATTTCGGCGCAAATATAGTCATTAAATTGAGTAATTGAGTTCTTGAAAGCTCCATTTTCAGCTACTTTCACGAGTATTTTATCTGTTAATTGAAGATGTTGATCTTTTCTAAGATTTTGAATCCGGTTTACAAACTCTCTTGCGTCACCTTCCTTTTTTAGTTTTTCGGTAATAGTTATATCCAAAGCAACTGTGAGGGGACCTTTTGAAGTAACCTCATACCCGGGAATTTCATCTGTGCTTATTTCAACATCTTCACTTGTAATATATACGGGTTCCTCTTTTTCAGATTCAAACTCAGGGTTTAAAAGATACTCGCCCTTTTGTACCTTATCAATTTCCAGGCTATCCAATTGCTGTATTTTTTCGGCACCCCATTTCATCTTAGGTCCGAGTTTTTTTCCCAAGGTTTTAAAATTAGCTTTTGCTTTCTTCTTTATAAAATTATTATCAGATGATAGAATTTCTATTTCCTTAATATTGGTTTCGCTCTTAATAATATCCTCTACTGATACTATATTTTGTAAAAGGTCTGTTTCTATGGCGGGTATAAGCACTTTTTGTAAAGGCTGTCTTACTTTAATATTCACTTTTTTGCGCAGCGATAATATTAAGGAAGAAATATCCTGTGCCAGTTGCATTCTTTTTTCCAGCGAAGGGTTTATAATTGTGCTGTCCACTTTAGGAAAATCAGTATGATGAACTGAAGAGTATTTACTTTTTTTAGTGATACTATTTAGATTTCCAAATAACCAATCTGCAAAGAAGGGTGTAATGGGGGCAATTAAACCGCTTATTGTTTCCAGACATTCGTACAAGGTTTGATAAGCGCAAATTTTATCCTGCTCATATTCACCTTTCCAAAAACGGCGGCGGCATAAACGAACATACCAATTACTTAAATGTTCATCTATAAAATTTTCTATAGCTCTTCCTGCCTGCGTGGGCTCATAATTATCTAAACTTTGTTCAACGATTTTGATTGAACTATTTAAAGAAGATAGAATCCAGCGATCGATTTCAGGCCTTTCTTCAACAGGAATGAATTTTTCTTTATAAGCAAAGCCATCCACATTGGCGTATAAAGCAAAAAATTGATAGGTATTATAAAGTGTTCCAAAAAATTTCCGTTGGGTTTCTTTTATCCCTTCAATATCAAACTTTAAACTATCCCATGGTGAAGCATTAGTGATAAGATACCAACGGGTTGCATCCGGACCAAAAGTGCTGAGTGTTTCAAAAGGGTCAACTACATTACCCAGCCGCTTGCTCATTTTATTTCCATTTTTATCCAACACAAAACCATTGCTTACAACAGTTTTGTAGGCAACACTATCAAACAATAAAACGCCTAATGCATGCAATGTATAGAACCAGCCTCTTGTTTGGTCTACACCTTCGGCAATAAAATCAGCGGGGAAATTTTGTTTAAATGTTTCTTTATTTTCAAAAGGAAAATGCCATTGTGCGTATGGCATTGCGCCGCTATCAAACCAAACGTCTATCAGGTCCGGAACTCTTGTCATTGGCTTACCTGTTTCACTCACCAGGATTATTTCATCAACATAAGGTTTATGAAGATCAAGGATTCCTCCATGCAGATAATGTTGGTTTAAATCGCCGCCTAAAACATCACTTGCTTTTTTTATCTCAGCATTTAATTCTTCAATAGAGCCGATACATTTTTCTTCCGTTCCATCTTCATTTCTCCAGATCGGTAACGGTGTTCCCCAATAGCGGCTGCGGCTAAGGTTCCAGTCAACCATATTTTCCAGCCAGTTTCCAAAACGTCCTGTACCCGTGGATGCAGGTTTCCAATTGATGGTTTTATTTAATTCAATCATCCTCTCTTTTACAGCCGTAGTTCTTATAAACCATGCATCTAATGGATAATATATTATTGGCTTGTCGGTACGCCAACAATGAGGATAACTGTGCTCGTATTTTTCTACCTTAAAAGCCCTGTTCTCTTTTTTTAATTTTACTGCAATGTCAATATTTACATCAGTATAATTTTTTTCATTTCTATAATCTTTTACAAACCTTCCGCTAAATTCGCCGATACCCTCAACAAACTTTCCTTCTTTATCAACAAGCGTTAATATGCCGAGATTATTTTTTTTGCCTACTTTAAAATCATCTGCGCCAAAAGCCGGCGAAGTGTGCACAATACCGGTTCCATCTTCTGTAGTAACAAATTCTCCTAACACAACTTTAAATGGTTCTGCACCGGGAGTGATCTCCTGAATTTTATCCAGCGAGCTTGCTTCGTAAGGCAGCAATTGTTCGTAAACACAACCTTCAATTTGTTTGCCTTTAAATTCAGCTAATACTTTCCATGGGAGAACTTTTGAATCAGAATTATAATTATCAAAATCTTCATTGTCAGACTCTGCCTTAAAATATTTATTCAATAAGGGTTGTGCAATAACTACATTAACAGGAAGATGAGTGTAAGGATTAAATGTTTTTACCAGCGCATAATCTATTTTAGAACCCACCGTTAATCCAAGATTAGAAGGTAAAGTCCAGGGAGTTGTAGTCCATGCTAAAAAGAAAATATCAGCATCATTTGCAGCTTGAAATAAGAATGAACTCTTCTGATTTTTAACAGCCTTAAACATTGCTACAGCACTTGTATCTTTTACATCTTTATAAGTGCCGGGTTGGTTGAGCTCATGCGAACTTAATCCTGTTCCTGCTGCAGGCGAATAAGGCTGAATGCTTACATCTTCGTACAATAAATTTTTATTGTACAATTCTTTTAAGCACCACCATAAAGTTTCAATGTAATTATTTTCGAACGTGACATAAGGCTTTTCAAGATCAACCCAATAACCCATTTTCTTTGTCAGGTCATCCCACTGATCTTTAAATTTTAAAACCTCTCTGCGACAGGTAGCATTATATTCTTCAACAGAAATTTTTTTACCAATATCCTCTTTTGTAATGCCTAAAAGTTTTTCTACGCCTAATTCCACCGGTAAACCATGTGTATCCCAACCGCCTTTGCGCTTTACCTGGAAGCCCTGCATAGTTTTATACCGGCATACCAGATCTTTTAATGTTCGGGAAATTACGTGATGAATGCCGGGCATGCCATTAGCACTTGGAGGGCCTTCATAAAAAACAAAAGGCATATTGTCTTCTCTTAACTCAATGCTTTTCTCAAATACCTTATCCTTATCCCATTCTGACAGCATTTCGGTTGCAATACCGGGTAAGTTCAATTGTTTATACTCCTTGTAGCGAACACTCATATCAACTCTTTGTAGAAAAAAGGATGCAAAGTTAAGGTTTTTGCACCCCACTTTATCTTGCATTCAACAGTTGGCAATAGGAAAAAGACATTTTTATGTAGGTATAAAGTTTTCCCCACATAACAGGGTTTGGCATAATGTTGGATTTTAGTAATAGTAACAACTACACAGGGTTAAAATTATTTTTTGCTGTGGCCGTTGCTAATGAAAAACACAAATACTAAATGAAACACTTATTGGTTTTATAGTTATTTGTATCGACTAATGTAAAACGGAGATAAATGTCTCCGTTTTTTTTATAACTATATGGTTTTAAACATTATTTGAAAACTTAATTCAAAAATCGCTCAGCAATTCTTATCGTTTCATCAAGATCTTCATAGGTTATCGCGTTACTCAAAAACCAACTTTCATATGCAGAAGGCGGCAAATAAATTCCATGCTCTAACATATGATGAAAGAATTTATTGAATAAAGGAATATCAGCTTTTGAAGCACTTTCAAAATCAGTTACCTCATGCTCGCAAAAATGTATGCTTATCATACTTTCTATACGATTAATGCGATGTTTTATTCCTTTCTTTTCAAAAACTTTATGTAAACCATTTTCAAGATAACTGCATTTTTCATCCAGTTCTTTATAAATGCCGGGATTAGTTTTTAATTCCTTCAACATTGTATAACCTGCAATCATTGCAATAGGGTTACCGCTTAATGTTCCAGCCTGGTAAACATTTCCCAGTGGTGCTATATGCTCCATAATCTTTTGCTTACCGCCAAATGCTCCAACCGGTAATCCGCCACCAATTACTTTTCCATAGGTCACAAGGTCTGCATTGATGTTTAATTTTTCCTGTGCACCCCCTAATCCTAATCTAAAACCCGTCATCACTTCATCAAAAATGAAAATGATTTTTTCTTCATCACAAATTTTTCTAATCCCTTCCAAATAGTTTTTTTGTGGAAGGATACATCCCATATTCCCCGCAACAGGTTCAATAATAATAGCAGCTATTTCATTTTTATTTTCTTCACACAGTTTCTTTACTGCATTTAAATTATTGTAGGGTGCCGTTAATGTATCAACCGAAACCCCTGCAGTTACTCCGGGTACGGTTTGAATATTTAAAGTGGCAACGCCACTTCCTGCTTTTACCAAAAACGCATCAGCATGTCCATGATAACAACCTTCAAACTTGATAATTTTATTTCTACCAGTATAGCCTCGTGCCAAACGCACAGCACTCATGCAGGCTTCAGTACCGCTGCTGACCATTCTTATCAGGTCAACATTTGGAACCATGCTTTTTATCAGCTCCGCCATTTCAATTTCCAATAACGTAGGTGCTCCAAAAGAAGTTGAATCCATAGCTTTTTCCTGAATGGCTTTTACAACGGGTTCATATGCATGACCGAGTATCATTGGTCCCCACGAGTTGATGTAATCAATATATTTATTTCCATCCTCATCAAAAAGATAGGCACCTTTTGCAGACTTGATAAACACCGGCGTACCACCTACACTTTTAAAAGCACGAACAGGAGAGTTAACGCCGCCGGGGATGGAGTGTTTTGCTCTTTCAAAGAATTGGTTGCTTTTATTGCTTTTCATTAGTAATTTGTTTTAGCCATTCAGGAGAAGAATTACCTGGGGAATGTATGGCAATTCTATTTTCGTCAGGATCCAATAAAACTATTTCTGTCATTCCCAAATGAGTATCATGCGGACCTGTAAAATTTACTTTCTGCCTATTAAGTTTATCTATTAAGATGTCTAAATCGTGCGTTAAAAAAGATAATGAAGTTTTTTGTTGAAAGTGCTGAGAAAGAGTTACGTCCAATTTTTTAGGTATTGTGTTAAACACCTTAAGTGTATTTTCATCTATGTAGATTGGTAACCCAAGTAACGTATTATAAAAAGATTTACTTTTTTCAATATCTGTAACGGATAATTCTATTTCATGTAAAAACATACTTTCATTTAAGTTTACGTGTTTAATAATTTAACAGCATCTTTCGCAAAGTAAGTTGCAATTAAATCAGCACCCGCTCTCTTCATTGAAGTCAAAGTTTCAATGATTGCTTTGTTTTCATCTATCCATCCCATTTTTGCAGCTGCTTTTATCATTGCATATTCACCACTGATGTTGTAGCAACTCACAGGAACATCAACTGCATCCTTCACTTCACGAATCACATCCATATAACTTAATGCTGGTTTTATCATTACAATGTCTGCACCTTCTTCCACATCCATCATAGCTTCTTTAAGTGCTTCAATTCGATTTGAATAATCCATTTGATACGTTTTCTTATCACCAAAACCCGGAGCCGAATCCAGAGCATCTCTAAACGGGCCGTAAAAGCATGAAGCATATTTTGCACTGTACGCCATAATACCTGTTTTTGTGAAATTATTTTCTTCCAGCGCTTTTCTTATAGCTCCAATTCTTCCATCCATCATGTCACTTGGTGCAACAAAATCTGCACCTGCCCGGGCATGGCTTACACTCATCTTTGCTAAAACTTCTACTGTGGCATCATTTACAATTTCATTATTCTCAACAATTCCATCATGCCCATAAGAGGAATACGGATCAAGAGCAACATCAGTCATAACAACCATTTCAGGGCATGCATCTTTTATTGCTTTTATGCTACGCTGCATTAATCCATTAGCATTTAAAGCCTCGGTGCCTTTATTATCTTTTAATTCATCTTTAGATTTTACAAAAAGTAAAACGCACTTTAAACCCATGCTCCACAGTTCTCTTACTTCTTTTACTGTTTCGTCAATACTCATCCTAAAATAGTTTGACATAGAAGAAATTTCTTCACGCTGATTTTCTCCTTCAACAATAAAAAGCGGGACAATAAAATCATTAGGCGTTAAAAGTGTTTCAGAAATTAGGCTGCGAATTGCAGGTGATTGACGGAGAATTCTGTTTCTTCTTTGTAAAATCATCGTTTGTAATTTAAAATGTAACCCAATCTCTTGGATGCATGCAAACCTGCTGCAATTTATCTTCTTCACTTCCCGGCTGTGGCTTATAGTCATATTCAAATCTTACCGTTGGCGGCAAACTCATTAAAATGCTTTCTGTGCGCCCATTTGTTTTTAATCCGAACAATGTTCCCCTGTCATGAATAAGATTAAATTCAACATATCTACCTCTTCGTATTTCCTGCCAATGTTTTTCCTTTTCTCCGAACTGAATATCTTTTCTTCTTTTCACGATAGGTAAATATGAATTTAAAAAACAATCGCCAGTCGCTTTTTGAAATGACAATAATCTTTCTGCATCTTGCTCATTTTTTGGCCGGAGATAATCATAAAAAATACCGCCAATACCCCGGGATTCGTTATTACGATGACTGTTTACGAAATATTCGTCACAATTTTTTTTGTATGAAGGATATAATTCTTCTCCAAAAGGTTCTATTGTGTTTTTGAAAGTTGAATGAAAAAATTTTGCATCTTCTTCAAACAGATAATAAGGAGTTAAATCCGATCCACCCCCAAACCAACTATCGATTTTGGTTCCTTCAACATTAAACAATTCAAAGTATCTCCAATTGGCATGGACTGTAGGTACATAAGGATTTTGAGGATGAAGAACCAGAGAAATGCCAGCTGCGAAAAAATTACTGTCACCAACTTTGAATGCCTTTTGCATTGTATAAGGGAGTTTGCCGAAAACTTTGGAAGTGTTTACTCCTCCTTTTTCAAAAACATTTCCGTTAGTTAAAATACGTGATAACCCGCCACCGCCTTCTTCTTTTGTCCATACGTCTTCGATGAAATTTTCACCATCCATTTCCTCCAATGCAAAGCATATTTTTTTCTGCAGCTCTAAAATATAACCATTGAATTCTTCTGCAATCTTTGAATATGTAAAGTTTACCTCCATTTACTTTATTGAATATTCTTTTACGGCATCCACAAATGCCTTTGCATTATCAACCGGAATATTAGGTGTGATTCCGTGTCCAAGGTTTGCAATATAATTTTGCACACCAAAGGCATCAATCATTTCATGCACTGCTTTTTTAATTTCAGGAATCGGTAATAAGAGTTTTGAAGGATCAAAATTTCCCTGGAGAGTAATATTGTTGTTAGTAAGCTCTCTTGCATATTGTGGTGTAATGCACCAATCGATCCCTAAACCTGAAACGCCACTTTTGCTCAAATCTTTTAATGCATACCAACTCCCTTTTGGAAATAAAATAACAGGTGCATCATCTTTTAAAGCATCAGCAATTTGTACTAAATAAGGTTGGGCAAATATTTTAAAATCATACGGACTTAAGCAGCCGCTCCAACTATCAAAAACCTGTATTACATCTGCTCCGGCTTTAACCTGAGCCTTTAAATAATTTATAGTGATATCAGTTATTTTCTGTAATAATTGATGAGCCAATTTTGGTTGAGTGAAACAAAACTGTTTTGCTTTCTCCCATGTTTTACTTCCTTTGCCTTCCACCATATAGCAAAGAATTGTAAAGGGTGCTCCGGCAAAACCTATCAATGGAACTCTTCCATTTAATTCCTGTTTTATGAGCTTCAAAGCATTCATCACATAACTCAAACTTTCTTCCACATTATCTGTTATCAATGCATCAATATCTTTTTGATTTTGTATAACATGAGGTAAAGACGGCCCTTTTCCTTCTTCCATCAAAACTTCTTTACCCATTGCCTGCGGAATAACAAGAATATCTGAAAAGATAATCGCAGCATCTACTCCAACCTGGTCAATAGGCTGCAAAGTAATTTCACAAGCCAATTCAGGAGTTTTCACACGGGTAAAAAAATCATATTTAGCTTTCAACTTCATATAATCCGGCAGATACCTACCTGCCTGGCGCATCATCCACACCGGAGGACGCTCTACTTTTTCTTTTTTTAATGCTCTTAATAAGAGATCATTCTTCAATTGCATGCTTCACTGTTTTGGTTGTGCTGAAGGTCGATATTACCACGTCCATCATATTTTCCTCTCCTGGTGTTTCAGCGATTTTTAATTCTCCATCAATATTCTTTTGAATTGCATCTGCAGTAGTTTTGCCTATTGCAAAAATTTGTATTTCATCATTAAGTTTATTCAGGCTAAAAAAACTTTTTACTGCACTTGGACTAAAAAATAAAATACCATCGTAATGTTTTCTTGAAATTTTTTGTGGTGTTTCAAGTGTCTCATAAACCACTATTTCATTAAGTTCAATTTCAGCAGATCTTAATTTTTCAGGTAATTCTTCCCTACGTATTTTTCCGCAAAAGAAAATTACTCTTTTAATTTCTCCATCTTTTAAAATGATATCAGCCAATTCAGATGCATTGTCTGCTGTATCAACAATTTTTTCTTCTCCAAATACTTTTACAACAAATTTCTTAGTTGATTGTCCAATGCAAAAGATCTTCCATGGCACCTCTGCATTAACGATCTGTTCAAATGCAAGTACTGCATTTTTGCTAGTAAATACAGCCGTAATGTTCTGTTGTAAAAACCCTCTTAAAACATTTTTTAATTCATCATTTTTTATTGGCAGGGTTGTAATAAAAGGAAGTTCCTCAATATCTATATCATTTAGCGACGCCCTGTCAATTGTCTCCTGGCTTAATGCTTTTGTACTTAATATTTTGATTTTATTTTTTTTCATTTCTGATTGAGTGTATTATGTTTTGTGCGAATGGGTTTTTTAAAATTTCCTCTGCAGCATGAATTCCTAACTGCTCACTATTTTCTATCGGGCTTTTCTTTTCGACTTCAATTTTTTCTTTTCCGTCGGGGCTACAGATGTTTCCTTTAAAAAACATAGTTCGCCCTCTTCTTTTTGCCAGTGCACTTATTGGTGTTGAACAACCGCCCAATAACGCACGAAGAAAATCTCTTTCAAGCTTTGTGCATAATGCGGTATCAGCATCGTTGAAATTTTGGCAAATCTTAAAAGAAGTTGAATCATCTTCCCTGCAAACAATCATGATAGCTCCCTGTGCCGGGGCAGGTAACATCCAATCAAGGTCAATTGCATTCTCAGGACGAAGATTAATTCTTTCTAATCCTGCCGCAGCGAATATAGCGCCATGCCAATTACTTTCTTTCAACTTTCGCAAGCGAGTATTAACATTGCCTCTAAGGTTTTCAATTTTATCTTCTTTATTTCTATTTAGCCATTGAGCAATTCGGCGGATAGAACTTGTACCAATAATAACCTGCTCCCATTTCTCTTCCGAATGTTTTTCCCTTAAAGGAATTACAAGATGATTCACTGTATCTCTTCTACTTCCTCCACTCGTCCATACTGTGCTATCCCTTAAAAGCTTACCATTTGTATCTGTAAGGTCAGGATGAAGAACGAGAATATCTTTATAAGAACCTCTTTTTAAAACTGCCGCCTGTTGTATTCCCTTTGCCAATTGTGTTGGTACATCTTTCATTGAATGAACAGCGATATCAATTTTTTTATTAAGAAGTGCTGAATCCAATGTCTTTGTAAAAATGCCTTGAACACCTAATTCATACAATGGTGTAACTGTATCTATATCTCCCTCGCTTTTTATGTAAACTAATTCTGATGAAAAATTATTTTCTTTTAAAAGTAATTGCACCTGTGTCGCTTGCCACACAGCTAATTCACTTTCACGAGTGCCTATCTTAAGAATTGGATTCATAATCCGGATGCAGATGATTATTCAATGCGTGAATATATTGGCA
>DASYOS010000022.1:0-11003 GCA_036007525.1 Chitinophagaceae bacterium
GTATAGTTTTATTGCAGCTTTTATAAAAATAAATTGTCTTAATTAAAAACTGTTATGAAATACATATTTGCTGTTATTCTAATTTTTCTGGTATACCAGCAAAGTTATTCTCAACAAAAATATTCATTACATGCTTCGCAATGGCAGTTGGAAATATTTGGTCCGGGAAGTTTATTTAGTTTAAACTATGATGCACGCTTTGCTAAAAAGGAAAAAGGATTGGGATTTAGATTTGGCATAGGCGGTTCACCATTGGGAATATTTGGTGAATCGTGTAACAGGGGTAGTCTGATTAGTTTACCTGTGGGATTAAATTATCTTATTGGAAAAAATAGACATTATGCTGAATTTGGGGGAGGTTATTCACTAATACTCATTTCAGCAACTAAAAGAGGTTGCCTCGGTTTTAAAGGATCTTTTTTTAGTGATGATACAGCACCTTATGGATACATATTAGCAGGATATCGCTATCAACCAATTAATAAGTCAGGCGTTACCTACAGAGCTTTTATATCTCCGCTCTTTCAGCCCGGGTTTAATGTAAAGCTTTGGGGTGGTGCCAGTATTGGATACAGGTTTTAAAAATTATTAATGTGCCTCGAGCCAATTCTCTCCAACCCCAACTTCTGCATCTGCGGGTACATCATTAGGTAGTTGTAAAGCGGTCTGCATGCAATCAATGATAATAGGCTTTATCGTTTCAATTTCTTCTTTGTGTGCATCAAAAACCAATTCGTCATGTACCTGCATTACCATTTTTGAGCGAAATTTTTGCCTTTTAAATTCATTATGAATTTTTATCATGGCTAACTTTATCATATCAGCTGCGGTACCCTGAATAGGCGAATTAATTGCATTGCGTTCTGCATAACCACGCACAGTAAAGTTTGATGAATTGATATCTTTAAGCCACCGCTTACGTCCCATCAATGTTTGTACATATCCGTTTTGCCTGCAAAAATTTATGCTCTCATCCATATACTTCTGAATGTTGGCAAATTGTTTTTTGTAGTTATCAATAATCTCTTTTGCTTCGGACCTTGATACACCTATATTTTCTGCCAATCCAAATGCCCCCTGGCCATAAATAATTCCAAAGTTTACACTTTTGGCTTTGTACCGCATTTCTTTTGTAACATCTTCTTCTGCAACATTAAAAACTTTTGCTGCTGTAGCTGTATGTATGTCTTTATTTTGTTTAAAGGCATCGCACATTGCAGGGTCGCCGCTGATAGCCGCAACAATTCTTAATTCGATCTGGGAATAATCGGCTGAAATAATAGAATGATCACAATCTCTTGGTATAAATGCTTTACGTATTTCTCTGCCTCTTTCTGTTCTTACTGGAATATTTTGAAGGTTAGGATTGTTGCTGCTGAGTCTGCCTGTTACAGCAATTGCCTGCCCATAGCAGGTATGAACCCGCCCTGTTCTTTTATTTATTATCTGCGGTAAGGCATCTACATATGTTGATTTTAATTTAGTGAGCTCACGAAAGCCTAAAATATCATCAACTATTTTATTTTGATGGGAAAGTTTTAGCAAAACATCTTCTCCTGTTGAATATTGACCGCCTTTTGTTTTTCTTCCTTTAGCATCAAGTTTTAATTTTTCAAACAATACTTCGCCTAATTGTTTTGGTGATGCTAAATTAAAACGAACGCCTGCCTGCTGATAAACACTTTCTTCACAGCGTTTTGCTTCTGTTTCCAGTTCTTTAGAATAATGATTTAAAAAATCCATATCCACTTTTACTCCTTCATATTCCATATCAGTCAATACTTTAACTAAGGGGCTTTCTACTTCATCAAATACTTTTTCTACTTCTTTCTTCTTTAGTTGTGGAGTAAAAACGTTTTTTAATTGTAGCGTTATGTCTGCATCTTCGGCAGCATATTCTTTTATTTTATCAAGCTCTACATCCCTCATAGTTCCCTGGCCTTTGCCTTTCTTGCCAATTAATTCTTCGATGGCAATTGGCTGGTAACCTAGATATTGTGCACTCAGCATATCCATATTTCTTCGGCCTTCACTTTCTATTACATAATGCGCCAGCATGGTATCAAAAACTTTTCCCTTAAGTTCCACACCATACCATTTTAAAACAAGCAGATCGTATTTAATGTTTTGACCTATCCATATTTTTGAATCATCCTTAAAAAGATCTGTGAAATGATTTAGAATCACACTCACTTCTACAATGTCTGCTGGCAAAGGCACGTAATACCCCTCACCCGGAGTAAGGCAAAAGCTCAATCCAACCAATTCTGCATTATTTGCATCAATGCCGGTTGTTTCCGTATCAAAAGAGATCTCTATTTGCTGAGATAATTTTTGTATCAATTCTTTTATGGCTGCTTCTCCCTCTACCGCAAAATATTGATGCTTGGTATTATTGATATTTTTATCAACAACCATCGTAGGCTTTTCTTCCTGTCTTTCAATTTCTTCAGGCTTTGGTAGCGGTTGTTCCATTGCATTTCCGAAGAGATCAGTTTGCACAACAGTATTGCCTACCACAAACGCTGTATATTCTTCTCCTAAAATTCTTCGGCCCAGTGTTTTAAATTCAAGCTCTGTAAAAATATCTTTGAGTGCTTCGGTATTGTATGCCTTAATTCTAAAATCTTCTTCGTGAAATTCACATGGCGCATTTGTAACAATAGTTGCCAGTTTTTTACTCAAAATAGCCAGCTCTTTTCCTGCTCTTATTTTTTCACCTAATGCTCCTTTTATATTTTCTGCATTGGCTAAAATATTTTCTAGTGTTTCATACTCTGCTAAAAGTTTTGAAGCAGTTTTTTCACCAATTCCCGAAATTCCGGGTATATTATCAACCGCATCTCCCATCAACCCTAAAATATCAATTACCTGGGAAACGTTTTTTATACCCCATTTTTCACAGACTTCTTTCGCCCCCATTATTTCTACCTTCCCACCTTGGTAGCCGGGTTTATAAATTTTAATTTTATCAGTAACCAGTTGGCCAAAATCTTTATCAGGAGTTACCATATAAACTTCGTAGCCATGCTTTTCTGCCTGCTGTGCGAGCCCCCCAATTACATCATCTGCTTCAAAGCCATCACATTCAATAACGGGTAAATTAAATCCTTTTATTATGTTTTTAATATCATCCAATGCCAACGTAATATCTTCGGGTGCTGCAAGCCGGTTAGCCTTATAGTCCACAAAATCTGTATGCCTTTCAGTTGGTGCAGCTGTATCAAATGCAACCGCAAGATGGGTTGGTTTCTCTTTAGTTATTAGCTCGAATAATGTATTGGTAAAACCAAATTGAGCATTAGTGTTCTTGCCTTTTGAAGTAATTATTGGGGAACGTATCAGTGCATAATAAGCACGATAAATAAGTGCCATTGCATCCAGCAGGAACAACTTTTTTTCCATCCCGCAAATGTAACTAAAACATGCTGGTTGAAATTTGAAATGAATTTGTTTTAGGCTTTAAAATCTTGTTCCTAAATAATGCGGAAGCATAGCCCGCCAGGTGGGCCAATCGTGGCTCATATCTTCTCCCCAAATATCCAGTTCGTAGCCGATAGATTTTGCATCCAATACGCCTGCAAATTTTCTTGATGCATCCGGATCTTCGTAAGAACCGCTGCCGCTAAGAATATGAATATGTTTACTTTGCCTAATACGACTTAAAATGTTTTCATCTGTAAGATTAGGGAGATAATGCATGGGAGAATTAAAATATACCTGCTCATCCCAAAAACCTTTACTGTATTCTGAAAGATCGTATACACCGCTCATAGCAATTGCTCCGTTAATAAGATCAGGGCGTTTTAAAAATAAATTCATGCTATGCAAAGCACCGAAAGATGCGCCTGAAATTATTATTTCTGTTTCTGCTGAAGTACTTTTTTTTATAAAAGGAACCACTTCATCAAACACATAATTATTAAACTGGTTATGGCGGATGGCTTTATGCTCGGGCACCATTTCATTATTTAACCAACTTTCATTATTAATGCTATTAATAGAAAACACTTTCACTTTGCCGGCATCAATAAAGGGTTGCAGCGCATCAATCAAAAGAAAACGTTCATACTCCAGATAATCTGCCGCTGCGGTGGGCACAAGCAATAATGCAAATCCATAATCACCATAAGATACAATAGGCATATCCTTATCAAGTGATGGGCTGTACCAGGAAGAAAGTTCTTTTTTCATGTGAAATATATTACCGCACAAAATAAAGAATTAACCATAAATCTTTTTTGAAACTATTGTTTTGCAAAAATTTTATTGAAGAAATCCTTCATATCATTCCATGAAGCTGTATCAGCTGCTGCATTATATTGAATAGGCATATTAAATTTTTTGCCTTTTTCAGTAGCGCCTGGATTTGTAAACGCATGCGTTGCATTTGGATAACTTTTGAAAGTGTAATCCACACCTGCGGAATCCATTGACTTTTTAAAAGCCGCCACTTCTGGATTTACAAAATCATCCGCCTCACCATGGCAAACTAGAATTTTAGCTTTTAGTAATTCTTTTTTAATCGGAACCCCACTAAGGTCACCATGAAAACTCACTACCCCTTTCATATCCGCTCCTAGTTTGGCAGCGTTTAACACAATAAATCCCCCATAGCAGTAACCAATAGCTGCAATATTTGTAGTATCTACCTGAGAAAATTCTTTTAGCTTACTCAATGCGGCATCCAATCTGGTTTTAGATAAGGTGGGATCCTTGTAATAAGGAGTAGCCAGTGCTTCAGCGGTTTTAGGATCCTCTCCGGTTTTACCATCTCCATACATATCTACTGCCATAGCAATATAGCCAAGCTCTGCCAGTTGCCTTGCCCTGCTGCGTGAATACTCATTTAAGCCCCACCACTCATGCACAACCAGCACAGCGGGGCGTTTATCTCTTTTATTGGAATCATACAATATATAACCTTTGTAAGTTTTCCCGTCTAATTTATAGCTCACAGAATCTTCTTTTATTGCAACAACCATCGTAGAATCTTTTTGTGCAGTTGTTTGAGTATTGGTGCTTTCGTTATTACATGATGCTACAGCAAAAGATCCTGTAATTATGCTTATAAGAATTAATTCAAATTTCATTTTTTCTCAGATTTAGGGAAAAGCAAAAGTAATCCAGAAAAAAACTTGAGCGCTTAAAAAATTGAATGTGTGAATTGAACTTATTGAGAAAAGGTTAAAAAAACCGATAAAACACGGCGGTTTTGAGGTAGATAAATAAAAATTAGCCGTATTCCCTTATCTTTACCTATATTCAAGGCGTGACATAACTGAGGTTACAGGATGCCAATTATGCATAAAATTCTAAAACAATAATAATGAGAACAGGAAGACCAAGAGAAAGAGCTATAACATTAATGGATGGCTTTTACATTGAGATCAGTAATAAAGGAGAAAGCAAAGGCTTAAAAATAAGAAGCGAGACCAAAGCTGCGATGGAAAATTCTGCTAAGCAATATCAAAAATATAAGGATGTAACTATCCTTGGAGAGTACAAGGGCGGTGTAGCAATCTCTCCAAAAGAGAAAGTGGCTTAATCATAATTTATACTCTAGTTAAACTCAGACATATGTAATCTTGCATTTCTTTGTATATGCATGCAAGCATGTTGGATCAATTCAAAAAATATATACAGGATAAGACAAAGATCACACATGATTGCGGTTCCCCAAGTTCCCATATTAGTTTAATTCTTTACGGGAAGCAATGAATATTTTTTAGCATACTCCATCATTTGTTCGAAAAAACTTGTTGGGTATTCGATTTTTACGTCTGTTATTTTATCTCCATCCATTACAGGTACAAGCCCTGGGCTGTATAAAGCCACGGTATGGTTTTACATTAAGTTTTTTATACCGTTCTAAAATTTCCTTATGTAAAACGGCATCTACTTTAACGCCATAGTTTTCAACAAGATTTTTCCCTGCATTAAAATCACCTTCAGATTTTATTCTTTGTATCTCACGCAATAATTCTCCAAAAAGAGTTCTCAATTTATTATAGTCATTAATCTTAACATAGGTCTTGCCGTCTTTTTTTACAAACCGGATAACACTATCTTTCATTCCTTTTTCATATACCCACCTTGCATTCATCTGCCTGTTACGCATGTGTGCCTCTTCAACCTTATCGCCCAATTTTAACCTTGTAAGCTGTGTCATTAATCCATTCATTATATAACTGTCATATTCTGCTTTTGCTACCTCCAATGAAGGCATAACACCAATATTGATAAGTTTTTGATCCATAATATAATATAATGCAACAAGATCGGCACGGCCTTCTTCCAAAGCAGATGCGTAATTCTTTAATGTTTTATCAGTTGTTTCAACACCAGGGTTTATTTTACCTGATGCATGGCCAATACACTCATGCATATCAGTATGTAAGTCTGCTGCCAATGACCCCCACTTTTTCATTCGCTGTGCAATGGTATCATTCAATGCATACTCATCAACCACTCCGCTTTTAGCACCGGCAACATTGTATGAATAAATAATGTTACTTAGAGAAACTGATTTTGAGCCATGCTCTTTTCTTATCCATTCATTATTAGGCAGGTTAATTCCTATTGCGGTATTTGGCGACAGGCCACCGCTTTCAATGATCGACGTAATTGCCTTTGCTGTAATTCCTTTTACTGTATCTTTTTTATGCTCCGGCATTAATGGGGAATTATTTTCGAACCATTGTGCCTGGTCTGCAATTGCTTTAATACGCTTGGTAGCTTCCATGTCTTTTATAGAAACCACGCTTTCAAAAGTTCCTTTTTTACCTATAGGGTCATCATAAACTTCAATAAATCCATTTACCACATCAAGCCGGCTGTTTATATCATTCACCCATGCAATACTGTATTCATCAAACTTTTTAAGATCGCCGGTTTGATAATATTCTATCAATAATTGAAGTGATTTTTTCTGCTGATCGTTTTCTGCCACAGTAACTGCTTTTTGAAGCCAGCTAACAATTTTTTCTATCGCAGCAGAATACATCCCTCCAACTTTCCAGATTTTTTCGGTTACCAGTCCATTCTCTTTAACCACTTTGCTGTTTAAACCCCATGAAGGTGCATTGCCTGTTGTATTAAATTTTGAATAAAAAGATTCTACTTCTTTTTGTGTTACTCCTTCATAAAAATTTACAGAAGATGCTTTAATATTATCAATATTCGCACTTAGATCAACCAGCTTTGGTTCAAACTTTAGGTCATAGACAACAGGCTGCAGCCTTTTTAAAAATCCGTCAATGCTTTCTCCGGCTTCTTTGGGAAGTTGGGTTGAATCACTTCCTTTTACAACACTTGAAAAATATTCGAAAGAGCAGGCAGGTATGAATTTTTCATTTCCATAGTGATGATGATTTCCATTACTGAACCAAAAACGTCCGCAATATTCTTCAAATTTTTTCCAATCATCATTGTTCTTATCACCTTTATAAGTTGCAAAAGCTGTATTCAATGTTCTAAGGATAAGTATTTCATATTTTCCTCTTTGATCATAGGCAATATCTCTTCCGCACAATGCAGCCTCATATAAATAATATGCTAATTGCTTTTGTTGAAGACTTAATTGATTAAAACCAGGAACCTGGTAGCGAAGCACCTGCAGATCGGCAAATGCTTCTGCCTCTACTTTAAATGTTGAATCGTAAGCAGCACCGGAAGCAGTATCACTGGAAGCGGTTGTATTTTTATCAGTTGTCCCAGTATTATTGTTACAAGCCATTAAACCGGATAATAATATTACTGCGAATAAATTTTTTATTTTGTTTTGCATAAAAAAATATTAAGGAGATAAAAATAGGATATTGTAAGATAAGTAGTATATCAATTGGGTTTACAGATAAAAAAGGAAATGCAATTTATGAGCACGAGCCAATAGCAAGGTAGAAATAGAAAGTTAACAGTTGATAAAAGAATAAAATAATATTCTTGTTTTTTTTTGTAAAAAATCGCTGCCTTAATTTATAATTGATGAACTTGTATTTAAGGTATCAATAATATTTTTCCTGTACTTATTCTGCTCTCCAATAAATCGTGTGCCGGTTTGCCTTCTGAAAGTTTAAATTTTGTTGGCGTTGAAATGAGTATTTGTTTATTCCGCACCCACGCAAATAATTGGTTAGCTCTTTTTATCCGTTCTTCTTTTGAAGTTAAATAATTCCATAAGTCGCCGCCTGTAATAGTTTTGGATGTATCCATTAACATTCTCGGGTCAACTAATTCAGGGTTACCACCAGACATTCCAAAAAATACTACTTGTCCGCAAACTTTTGTCACAGCAAAACTATCTTGTAATGTGCTTCCTACACTATCATACACTACATCAACACCCTTGGGAATAAATTCTAAAACTTTCTTCTTCCAATCTTCGTTGTATAAGAATACGGCATCTGCTCCCATTGAAAGTGAAATTTCTTTTTTACTTTCTGACGAGGTTAAGCCAATTACGTTTGCTCCTAATAATTTACAAATCTGAGTTAGCAATTGCCCTACTCCTCCTGCCGATGCATGAATTAGAGCAGTTTCTCCGGGTTGTGTTGCATGGCTATCGGCAGCTAAATACTGAGCTGTTAAACCTTGTAAGAGTATGGATGAAGCTGTTTCAAAACTAATATCATTTGGTAAAGGAATAGCATGCGTTACGGGAACTGCAACCAATTCCGAATTTGCAAATGGTGCATCGGCAAAAACAATTCTGTCGCCTTGTTTAAATTCACGATTATTGTTATTATCTAAAACAATTCCTGCCCCTTCATAACCAGCAATGTACGGCGGTTCACCTGCAAGATGATAATTTCCTTTTCTGCGATAGATGTCAGCGAAATTTAATCCTATTGCTTTCATTTCTATCAATAACTCACTCGGCTTTACAACAGGATTGTTGACTTCTTTATATTCAAGAACATCAGAACTGCCGAATTTTGAAAATGTTAGTGCTTTCATCTATTATTTGCCGTTCATATATTTAATTATAAATTATCAGTGACGAACTGCTGACTGAATTTTTTTATTTCATCACGTACATTTCTAAATTGCCGCATTATTTCATCATTAGTGCCGGTTGCTTTTGCAGGATCGGGAAAGTTGTAATGAAATTGTTTTGCTTTTGAGGGAAATACCGGGCATTGTTCCCGGGCATTATCACAAACCGTTATTACAAAATCAAAATCAGTGTTGTAGTATTCATTAACATTATTGGATGTGTTATGTGAAATATCAATACCATCTTCTTTCATTACAGCAAGTGCTTTTGGATTAACTCCATGCGTTTCTATGCCTGCACTATACACTTCTGCTTTATTCTTTGCAAAATGTTTTAAGTATCCTTCTGCTATCTGGCTTCTGCAGCTGTTACCTGTACACAGTACTAAAATGCGTTTCATATAATTATTTTATGCAACAACAATACTTCTTCTTTCCAAAAGAACCGTATTTCGCCAAACTCCATTCATCTGTCCAATCTTTTCCCGGTATCCTACTGTTCTAAATCCATTTTCTTCATGAATTTTTATACTGCCCTTATTTTCAGGAAAGATTCCAGCTTGCAAGGTGCAGATATTATTCACTTCGCTTTGTTTTATCAATTCCTGCAATAATGCACTTCCTATTTTTTGCCCCCTGAATTTTTCTGCAACATATACACTCACTTCTCCAACGCCTGCATAAACACATCTTCCAGATACAGGAGTAAGCGCAGCCCAGCCTGCAATTTTATTATCAACCAATGTAACAATCCGGCTATGTACAAGATGGCTGTTATTCCATTCTTCCCATTCGGGTACACTTTGCTGAAAAGTTGCATTGCCTGTTTTAATGCCTTCTTCATAAATTGTTTTTACTGCCTGCCAATGTTCAGGCAATAGTGGTGAAAAGGTTACCATCTCTCTTTTTTTAGTTACAACAATCCGTATCGCAACAGGATTCCGGCTTTTCAGCAAACACTGTAATACTAAATATTCCTGTTCCTGAATTTTTAAATTCCTTAACCTGTTCTGCTGAAAGATAATTGCTTAAAATATCATCAGGTATTGTTATTACTTTTTCTTTTTGCAAGGTTATATTTTTAAATCCATTGATTTCTATCAATTGTAGATAGTCATCTTTTTGTATTGCACCTGCTATGCAACCTGCGTACATTTCAGCAGCATTTTTAATATTGGCAGGAAGTTCACCAACCAGTACAATATCAGAAATGCTAAAATGGCCCCCTGGTTTTAATATCCTGAAAATTTCTTTAAATACACCATCTTTATTGGGAACAAGGTTTAGAACGCAGTTACTTACTATTACATCTGCCGTATTTGCTGTAACAGGTATGTTTTCTATATCGCCTATCCTGAATTCTACATTATTTATTTTTCTTACTTCTGCATTGCTTCTTGCCTTTTCTACCATTACAGTGGAAAAATCAATGCCAATAACTTTTCCTGTTTCTCCCGTTTCGTGTTGAGCTATAAAAGCATCGTTGCCGGCGCCGCTTCCAAGATCGATCACTACATCACCTTTTTTAATTTTTGCAAATTGAGTTGGCAAACCGCAGCCTAATCCTAAGTCTGCATCAGTATTATAGCCTTCCAGCTGATTATAATCTTCAGACATAATATTATAAACTTCATCACTGCAACTGCCTGAGCCGCAACAGGAAGCTTTATTGGTTTCTTTGTCTTGTAAGGCAATCTCAGAATATTTCTGCTTTACCATTTCTTTTACTTTGTCTTGCGTGTTCATTGTTTTTATTTTTTAATTATTATCGTAATATAACGATGGTTTTGTTTAAAAAAAATCAGCACCAGTTTCCTGAAAAAGAATCAAAAAGTTTATTTATTGATTGCTGAGCAGCTTTCCATTCCTTATCATCAATGCAGTAACAAACCGTTGCTCCTTCTATATCTCCCTTAATTAATCCAGCTTCTTTCAATTCTTTTAAATGTTGAGAAACTGTGCTTTGTGAAAGTGGTATCTCGTCTACAATATCCCCGCAAATGCAG
>DASYOS010000023.1:0-5616 GCA_036007525.1 Chitinophagaceae bacterium
TAAAAGATTATCTACATCCACGCCTAATCTTTTTGCATAGCTGGCATCAAAAGCATGCTCTGCATCAATGAAAGCGCACATGCCACCTTTTTTCTGTGCCTCTGCAATTACATGTATTGCCAGCGTTGTTTTACCGGAAGATTCAGGGCCATAAATTTCCACTACTCTTCCTTTTGGTAAACCACCAATACCAAGCGCTACGTCAAGACCGATAGAACCCGTGGAAATCACTTCCTGTGGCTCCTGAGATCTTTCATTCATCATCATTACGCTGCCTTTCCCGAAATCTTTATCTATTTTATCAATAGTTAATTTCAGTGCTTTTAATTTTTCTGTGTTGCTCATGTTGTCTGTTTTAATTGATGTATCTAAGTTAATTGTATAAGCAAAGATAGGAGTAAAAATTTATAAACACTAATTTTTTTAGTATTTTTTTAGTAAAATATTTAGTTATGCAAAAAGGATAAAAACTGCTTTTCTTTAGCAGGGTTCCGCATGAGGAAAGCTGGTGTAATTTTAATGGGTTATTTCTTCTCGTTATAAGGAAACTTGCGTGAAGCATTTCTCATTAAACCATTTACCAGATTTTCCGGGGAACTCCCAAAACTTCCCTGGGCAACATAATCGTATTTCCAGATAAGGTCACCCTTTTGTGCTTCATGAATATTAATGGTGGTGGTTACATTATTGGTTGTGCCCCATGAGCCAAGAATAACACCAATAGCAACTGCAACACCTTCGCTCATGGGCTTATCCATTCTTGTGATATTTGAAATAACTGCATCTACCCCCAAAAGTTTTGCAATACTTTCTTTTGATTTATCCCGAAGAGCAGTATAAGAAATGCCGGCATCTTTTAAAAGAGCATTGGTCTTACTTACATCCTGAAACTTAACGGTGTATTTAAATTTATCACTGCGGTTTAGGAACCAGCTATACATCTTATCCTGTATGGCATACCCTGTAGATTGCCTATTATTTTCCATTTCCTCTACAGATGTTTTTTTGGTAGCATTCGGCCTGAGGCTTATAAATACATCTGCCGGTAAAATTGCAACTAGTTTATGCCTTGAAGTAACATCACCAAATTCAGCTGACTTATAGATTGTGGGCCCACAGGCGCTGATCCAGAGTATCACTGCAATAAAAGGAATTAATGATTTTTTCATAGATTGTTTTTTAAAATTTATACTGGATAAAATGAGTTTTTAAACAATTACTTTATCTTATTAGCCCAAGCATCCATTTTACTTTCTATAACATCCAGCGGCATTACCCCATCTTTTAAAAGCTCATCATGAAATGCAGCAAGATTAAACCTGCTGCCTAAATGATTTATATATTTCTCTCTCAGCTCCCTTATTTTTAATGCGCCTATCTTATAACTCAATGCCTGCCCGGGGATTGCCATATATCTTTCAATTTCTGCAGTAGCGCCTTCTTCACTTATGGCTTCATTTTCCATCATATATTTTATGGCTTCCTCTCTTGTCATTCCCTTGAGATGAATTGCAACATCAACCACTAAACGTATTGCCCTGTGTATCTCATCACCCAATGCGCCCATGTGTTGATAAGGGTCAGTGTACAATCCCAATTCTTTTCCTAAACTTTCACAATACAAAGCCCATCCTTCTCCCATTGCCCCATACCATGCAAACCGCCGAAACTTAGGAATGCTTTCATTTTCCTGTTGCAAAGATATTTGGTAATGGTGTCCGGGAATGGCTTCATGTAAAAACAAAGATTCCATGCCGGATGTTGTATTAAATTTTGTTGCATCAATTATTGGGACATAAAAAATTCCGGGCCTGCTGCCATCGGGTGAACCCTGGTTGTATTCAGCGCTTGCGCTTGCAGCTCTAAATGCTTCAGTCTGCCTTATTTCAAAGGGAGTTTTAGGAGTTCTGCCAAACATCGATTTTAAATTCGGATCAATTCTTTTTTGAAGATCCCTAAACGAACTTAAAACTTCTTCAGGCGTTTTATAAGGCATGAACTTTGTATCAGTTTTCATAAACTGAAAAAAAGCATTAAGATATCCCTTAAAGCCAACACTATCTTTAATCCTTTCCATCTCCGTCCTTATTCTTTTTACTTCTGCGAGTCCGGTATTATAAATTTCATCTGCGGTTTTATTGGTGGTGGTCCAGTACCTTATTAAATAATCATAAATCTTTCCCCCATTGGGCACCGATTTTAAACCGCTTGTGCTTCTTGCCGCAGGCAAATATTTATCCTTTAAAAACACAGCCAGTTTTTGATAAGAGGGAATGATAAATGAATCTATGGCCTGAGAATATTTTTGCCTTAAGGATCTTTTTAAACTGTCATTAAAATCTGCAGGGAATTTTTTCACCGGGCCATAATATATATTTTTAGTACTGTCTTTTTCTGTCATTGCCTGCATTTGGGGGATCATTTTTAAAACCAAGGGCTTTGGTAAAACAAACCCTGCAGCGATACCTTTGGTAAACTGCGCTATAGCAGAATCACTCCAGGTTGAAAATGATTTTATCCGGTTAAGCCAATTGTTATAATCCTTTTCTGTTTTAAAGGGTTGAAAACCCTCTCCAGAGCCAAGCTGACCCATAGTAATTGGCAACCCCCAGAATTGCTGAAAGGGGATATAATAATTTTGCGGTTCCCCACCTGCCATAATATTCAGATCCAATGCTTCCAATTGCATTTTCATTTCTTTGTGAAAAATTTTATAACTGATAAGATCATTTGCCTGCAGTTTTGAAGAGTCAAACTTTTCCACTGCAGTTAAAAACTTATTATAAAAGTTCTTTACTGTATCCTTATAAGCATCTGTAATATTTATGGGAAGAAGGTCATTATAGCGGTTGTCGCCATTTTGTGTTGCTTCTAAAGGATAGAGTTTCATTCTTTCCTCATAATAAACATCCAGCATTTTACTAAACGAAGTATCAGAAGAAGCTACATTAAAAGTATTGGAGGAAGGATTTTGATTGCAGGAAATAATTGCAATTATAATAAAGGTTGCCAAAACTATTTGTTTCATAAATATATTTTAATAGATAAAATTAAATAAAACTTCTTCTGCAATAATACCATCCATCAATGTTATAATGGAGTATTTTTATATAAATTTTTGAAAAACATGAAACCCTTTTGGTTTTTTTCACTTGCGATTTTAATTTTTTCGTGCAGACAATCTCCTGTTAAGGAAAAAACTGTATTTGTAAATGATACTACGCATGTGCAGGATACGGTAATATTTGTAAAAGATTCTGCAATGGCTGCGGATTTTGCGGATAGTTTGCCTAATGGAGCATACCAGGGAATGTACCCATGTAAGGGATGCGAAGGAATTCAGCAAACTATTTTATTTACACCCGATAAAAAATACAAACTTGAGGAACTGACATGGGGCAAGTCTTCTATACCAAAAAGATCCGAAGGCATTTGGGAAAGAAAAAGTGGGATGGTATGGATGTATCAACCGGGTAGGCCTCCCATGAAATTCTTTTTAAAAAAAGACAGCCTTTTTACCGACTCATTGCAATACGCACTAGTAAAACGTGAACTGGCAACGCTTAATCCGTCATGGAAACAAAAGCAAAACGAGGGTGTAGATTTTATCGGCGTAGGCAACGAACCATTTTGGAGCCTTGAAATAGATAATGAGAAAATGATTGTGTTCAAACTGGCTGACTGGAAAAAGCCTGTTATCGTTTCTGCTGTACCCCCCATTGTAACAAAAGACAGTACTGTTTATAATCTTTCTTCAACAGGTAGTCCCTTACGCGTAATTGTATTTCCACGGTTTTGCAGCGATGGCATGAGCGATTTTTTATACCAATATAAAGTGGCAGTAAGTTTTAAGGGTAACACTTATAAAGGGTGCGGGGTAGTGCTAGGCAATTTTGTAGAAGTAAAATAGTGGCATCATTTTTATATCATAATAAAAAATTTAAATTATGCAATGGTTAGGCAGAAGAGAAAGCAGCAATGTAGATGATAGACGCGGTGTCTCAGGAGGTCCGCTTGCAGTTGGTGGCGGTATTGTTGGTGTTATTTTTTTATTGGCAAAATTTTTACTTGGCGGCGGAGAAGTATCTGATCTTCAACAGGTATTTCCGCAGGGGCAGCAACAGGAAATGACCCAGGAACAAAAAGCTGCAGATGAGGAATGGGCAAAATTCGCAAAGGTAATTCTTGCAGATACGGAAGATGTATGGGATAAATTATTTGGGGAGATGGGAAAACAATATCAAAAGCCTACACTTGTATTATTCAGTGGCGGCACGCAATCCGATTGCGGCGGCGCAACCTCTCAATCAGGTCCATTCTATTGTCCCGCAGATAGCAAAGTCTACATAGATCTATCTTTTGCCCAGGACTTAAAAGACAGGTTTGGGGCTTCAGGAGACTTCCCCATGGCTTATGTAATTGCTCATGAAGTCGGCCATCATGTTCAGCATCTTTTAGGATTATCAGATAAAATGGAAAGATTGCGCAGCCAGGTAAGCGAAACAGAGTACAATAAATATTCAGTAAAATTAGAACTGCAGGCAGATTTTTATGCAGGAGTTTGGGCACATTACGATCAAAAAATCCAGGCCGGAAGGATTGATCAACACGATATTGAAGAAGCCCTGAATGCTGCAAGCGCAATTGGCGATGATAATATTACAAAAGGCAGAGTTTCTCCTGATGCATTTACCCATGGCACCTCTGCACAAAGAATGTATTGGTTTAAGAAAGGGTTTGAAACAGGAGATATAAAACAGGGAAACACTTTTGAAGCGAGTGAATTATAATATTTAATTATCATCCGACCTTTTACCTGAATCGTTGCCACCACCGGTATCATCTTGGGCAGCTAAACTATCTTCCTTTGGTTGCTCTTGCTTTTTAGAAGTTGCAGGATTTTTCTTAGGCTCTTTTATGGTTTTTTCATTTTGCTCATCATATCCGGCATTAGTTGCAGAACCTTTCTTATCTCCCTTTTGCGCCTTACGGCTTTCGTAATATTTTTTTGATCGTGAATTCATAAATATTGTTTGAGGATCTTTTATTAAAGATTATGCCAAGGTATAGCTTATGTATGAAAAGGGTATAAAATTTGACTCGAAATCAAAAAAGTTAATATGAAAAATTCACGAAATCAGGAAAACAAACAAAGCAAACAAGGGCAAACCAATAAGCCAATCCCCGAAATAAGGGATAATATGGACTCCCGCCACAATAGTGAACAGAATAAAAATAATACAGGCAATGGCAAAAAGCAGGGAAATAAGGAATCTAAAAAATAAATTATAGGATAGCAGGCTCTGTAACTTCCTCTTCCACCTGTTCCTCCTTGGTTTCAGCCACAGGGGTTATATTTTTGGTGGTAAGCTGAAATCGGGTATTAAGACTTATTTCGTAAATTTTATCTTTTATAATTTTTTTGGTATTATCATCTTCCAAAAGCACAGAAGCAAGGTTCATGGCAAGGGGCGATCCGCTGATAACGTTGCTTACTCTTCCGTTGGTGAGCTGAATAGTAAATTTATAGCCTGCCTTTCTGCCTGTACCTGCTCTTTCAAAATCTACACGGTTTAATATCAGTACCTGGTCTTCTGTAGCCGATTTTTTTAAATG
>DASYOS010000024.1:0-22637 GCA_036007525.1 Chitinophagaceae bacterium
AATGTAAGCATTAAAGATGTTGAGCTTAGTTTTTTCAGCGACTTCCCCAAGGTAGCTGTAGTGCTCCATAATGTATTAATTACAGATACAATGTTTGCACAGCACCATCATGCTTTTTTTACGGGAGAGGAAGTTTTTGCCAATGTAAGTGTTATAAATCTGATTAGCAAACGCTCGTTTTTAAACGGATTTAAAATAAATCAGGGAAGCTTTTATTTATATACTGATACAAGCGGCTATACAAATAAATACCTTTTTAACCCAAAAAAAGATTCTGCCGCAGCAAATAAAAGCACTACAAGCAAAAATGAATTAAAAAGGATAATTCTTAACGACGTTAGACTGGTTGATGATAACAGGCAGAAAAATAAATTGTATGATATTGTAATAAAAGAGCTGAAACTTGACCTAAATGACAAAGACTCTTCAACTTTTTTATTTTCAACAAAAGCAAATATGGTAATTAAAAGCCTTGCTTTTAATTTAGAACGGGGGAGTTATATAAAAGACAAAACTTTCCGGGGAAATTTTGAGGTAGGATATGATAAAAAATTAAAACAAATACAGCTGGATAGTGTGGATATAAAATTAGATGATCAACCTTTTAATATGACAGCCCGGTTTGATATGGCCGGAGATGACCGAAAGTTCAGCCTCCGCCTTTATACGCAAGGCATTTTATATTCATTTGCAAGATCCTTGGTAACGCCGAAAATTTCAAGTGCATTATCAATTGCAGATATAGATAAGCCGCTGGATGTGATTGCCACACTTAGCGGTCCGCTTAAAGGCGGAGATCCTTTAGTAGCTGTAAATTTTAAAACGAAGAACGCACACCTTAAAACCCCTTTTGTTGATTTTGATAAGGCATCGTTTAAAGGGTTTTTCACTAATGAAGTTGTTCCCGGCTTGCCAAGAAAAGATCCGAATTCTAAAATAGCCATTACAGATTTTTCAGCCACATGGAAAGATCTTCCGGTAACCTCTAACAAAATTGAAGTACTCAATTTAGCGGAGCCATTACTTTCCTGTGATCTGCATTCAAGTTTTTCACTTGCAACATTTAACGATATTATGGGCAGCAATACCTTACAATTAACATCGGGTACAGGCGTAGCTAATATCACGTATAAAGGGCCTATTGCCAAAAACAATATTACCAATTCGTTTGTAAATGGCTTTTTTTCATTTAATAATGGCACAATATTATACAGGCCCCGTGATGTAGAATTAAAAAATGTAAACGGCAGGATTGTGTTTAGAAGTTCGGATGTATTTGTAGAGAATTTGCAATGTGTAGTGCTGAATAATAAAGTAGTTATGCAAGGCAGGGCACTTAACCTGTTAACCCTTATTGATGCATCACCAAATAAAGTAAATATCGACTGGAATATTTTTTCTCCTTCCCTCAACCTGAATGCTTTTACTTATTTATTAAAAGCGAGAAAAAAAACTGTAGCTGTAGGTAATTCGAAAGGGAAGTTAGTAAAGATGGCATCTAAGCTAGACCAGGCGCTAGACCAGGGAAGCGTGGTGGTTAGTTTGAAAACCGGGCACCTGATTTATAAAAAGTTTGATGCCACAAATGTTTTAGCCAATATTTCAATGCTGCAGGATAGGTATGTAATTAATAATGTTAGTATGGAGCATGCCGGTGGAAAAATGATGCTATCGGGCTCTCTTATTGGTCAGGCAGCCAACAGGCATAATGCTAAAATAAATGTGTCAGTGCAAAACGCTGATGTAGGTAAAACGCTGGATGCATTTAATAATTTTGGTCAAGATGGTATAACATCTAAAGTTATTAACGGAAAACTCACTGCAAACATTGATGCTTCACTTGCAATTGATAGTGAAGGGAAAGCCTACCCCGGAAGCGTTGAAGGTTTGGTAGATTTTTCTTTAAAGGATGGAGCGCTAATAAATTATGAGCCACTGAAAAAAATGCAGAGTTTTATATTTAAGAACCGGGATTTTAACAACATTCGCTTTGCGGAATTGAAAGACCGGTTGGAGATAAAGAATAATGAAGTAAAAATTAACCGTATGGAAATACAGTCCAGCGTAATGTCAATGTTTGTGGAGGGATTGTACAGTACAAAAGGAAATACTGATATAAGCATACAGGTACCGTTTAGCAATCTTCACAAACCCGATGCTGATTTAAAACCAGAAAATATTGGCGCAGATAAAAAAGGCGGACGCAGTGTATATCTCCGAGGCCGCCCCGGCCCCGATGGAAAAATTAAATTTAAGCTGGACCTGTTTAATAAATTTAATAAAGAGAAAGAACCGAAGCAGTAGAGTGAGTGTCAAATTTCTGTGATAATTACAACAAATTATATTTTACTTGTACATAATTAAATTAATGCCAAACACCTTAGTATAATATTGAAAAGAATTATTTTGCATGCAAGTTTAAAGCATCTATGAAAGTGAAAGAACCCATTGAGGAATTTTTAAAATTTAATTATCCAAACGAATCAGAAATTTATTGTGATGATTCATTAAAAAGATTAAGAAAATTTCCTGGGAATAAATTTGATCTTATCATCACATCACCTCCTTACAATATTGGAAAATCCTATGAAGTAAAAGAAAGCATTGAAAGCTATTTAAAAACGCAGGAGGAAATAATAAAAGAACTCGTAAAAGTTTTATCAGATACAGGAAGCGTCTGTTGGCAAGTTGGAAATTATGTTGATAAAGGAGAGGTTTTCCCTCTTGATATATTTTACTACAACATTTTTAAAAAGTTCGGGCTCAAACTTCGTAATAGAATTATCTGGTATTTTGGTCATGGCTTGCATGCTTCAAATCGTTTTTCTGGTCGCTATGAAACTATTTTATGGTTTACAAAAACTGATGACTATATTTTTAATCTTGACGATGTAAGAGTTCCTGCAAAATATCCAGGCAAGCTGCATTTTAAAGGGAATAAAAAAGGAATGCCTTCGGGAAATCCTTTAGGAAAAAATCCATCAGATATTTGGGAGATAGTTGTAAAAGATTGGGAAAATGAATTATGGAATATTCCAAATGTAAAATCAAACCATCCCGAAAAAACTGAGCATCCATGTCAGTTTCCTGTGGAATTAGTGGAGCGTTGCGTTCTTGCTTTAACTAATGAAAATAGTTGGGTGCTTGATCCATTTGCAGGAGTTGGTTCTTCTTTGATTGGTGCAATAAAAAATAATCGCAATGCAATTGGTATTGATAAAGAAAAGAAATATTGTGATCTTGCAAATCAAAGAATGCAGGAATTAAGAGAAGGAAAATTAAAGGTTCGTCCTATTAATAAACCGATTCACGTTCCCTCTGCAAATGATAAAATCGCAATGATCCCAAATCAGTGGCTCACACTTGAAATATGAAAATAGCGCAATCTTATTCACATTTAAATGGAGAAGAATATTTAATAGTTCATCATAAAGCATTATACGATGAGTTAAGACTTATCATTGAAAAGATTGATGCTAAGATTTTGATGACAAAAGAAAGCAAAGAGAAAACAATGATTGGTAAAATGCTTTTTAGTCCTATTGCGCTAAATAGAGTCTTTATTGAAAGGTTTAGAGAAAAAGGTTGGGCAGAAAGCAGGTATAAATATTTCTTAACTACGGATAGAAAATTAATGCAGGAAATTGTTCCTTTAGAATATGATGCACAAAAAAAACATCTTATTGCAAATGGAATCTCAAATCCTTTATCATCGTTTAAACAAACAGATTTTGTAAAAAGTGGAGTTGCAGTTGAAGTGCAGTTTGGTAAATACGCTTTTGTTGCCTTTGATCTTTTCGTTAAACATTTACTTTTTTATTCCGGTGGAATTATTAATGTTGGTATTGAGGTACTGCCAACGAAAAAGATGCAAGCGCAAATGTCCTCTGGTGTTGCTTATTATGAGGGCGAAGTTTATAATGTGCTTCGGCATGGAAGAGGGAATCCTCCTGTACCACTTTTAATATTGGGTATTGAACCCTAATTAAATTCTTACAATCCTTTTTTGTAATTACTTGTTATGTAATCTTTTAAAAAAAATTCGTGATTGAAATATGGTATATTCCTTTGCTCGGATTTTTAGGTCTGTTATCAACCTTTATAACAACAAAAGGAAATTTATATGACAAACGTTTTAGGTGGTATAAGAGAATAACAAGACGAGGTTGGGTAGTAGCATTACTAGCATTATTAATTGTTGTACTTACGATCTTCCAATATGTGACTACAAAACGAATTAATGATAAAAAAGAGATAGAACAATCTTCACAGCGAAGAATCAGTGACTCAATAATTTCTGCCGAGATTAGGAAAGGGGTTGATTATAATCGGCTAAGACTTTTTAGCGATTTGTCCGAGGCTTTGGGAAAACAAAACCTTAGATTGGATACCGTTACAAAAAATCTTGAAATCTTAAAAGATTCCGCAAAAACAATAATTATTAAAACTCCAAGAGATTTGCCAATTATTATAATGCAGGATGGAGGTTTAAAGCTTTTTAAGAAAACAGATAGTTCTATTAATCTTGATGTTACTATAATATCAACACAAGCTGCATCAAAGATTTTAAGTCTAAACTATTTCCTTGAAATCCATTTTTCAGACGGCTCAATATTATCATCAGAGCGAATTAGACCTTTAATAGGAAAAGTTATTTTGCCAAAGGATCAACCAATAGGTCAAACAATTCATTTATCAACGAGTAAAGAAATTAGTATAGTAAATATTGCATTAGTGGGTATTTATACAGCGACAGATAACACTCAACAAATTATATTAAAAGAGATTTATAGATACAGAGTTTCGGAAGGTCAAGTTGGTTTTTTTACAAGTGAGGAAAGGGAGCAATTTTTTAAGAAATATATAATCAAATAGCTATTATATATCAAAATTTATTTTGAGTACCATTCTTTTCATTGTTATTAGCGTTTCTCCGCTATAATAAAGCTCAATTTCTAATCTGTAAGTACAAGTGAGTGACACAATGATGATGCTATAAAAACCCAATGCCGGTAACCAAATCTTTTTAAATCCTTCTCCAATTATTTCCTAACATCATATTTACCCTCTTTTGCATTTCGTAACTTTACAACATGCACGATTATTTACAGGGATTGAATGAACCGCAAAGAGAGGCAGTGCTGCACCGTGACGGACCTATCATGATTGTTGCCGGCGCAGGAAGCGGTAAAACTAAAGTGCTAACCACCCGAATTGCTCACCTGATGGCAGAAGGCGTGGATGCATTTAATATTCTTGCACTTACGTTTACCAATAAGGCTGCCGCAGAGATGAAGGAAAGGGTTGAGAAAATTTTGGGAAACAACCAGGCAAGAAATTTATACATCGGCACCTTTCATTCTGTATTTGCGAGAATTTTGCGTGCCGAAGCAGATAAGCTAGGTTATCCCCGCAACTTTACCATTTATGATACGGATGATGCAAAAAGTGTTGTAAAAACTGTGGTGAATGAGTTGGGTTTAGATGACAAACAGTACAAGCCAAACGTAGTGTACAACCGCATTTCAGGGGCTAAAAATGGTTTGATAACGGCAGCTGAATATATAAACGATTATGCAATTCAGCAGGAAGATGTAAGAGCCAACCGCCCTATGCTGGGGCAAATTTTCGACGCGTATTGCAAGCGCTGTTTTAAAAATGGCGCAATGGATTTTGATGACCTATTGCTTAAATTTTATTTGCTGCTTAGCACACATCCTGAAAGCCTGAGCAAATACCAGCGCAAGTTTAAATACATAATGATTGATGAGTACCAGGATACCAACCCTTCGCAATACCAAATTATAAAACTCCTTGGCGCTATGCATGAAAATGTTGCGGTGGTTGGGGATGACGCTCAAAGTATTTACAGTTTTCGCGGAGCTACTATTGAGAACATTCTGCAGTTTCAGAAAGATTATGATGAAGTGAAAATTGTAATGCTGGAACAGAATTACCGTAGCTCACAAAGTATTTTAAATGTTGCCAATGATATTATTGCAAACAATAAAGGGCAGCTGCCAAAAACATTGTGGACAGCAAATGATGAGGGAGAAAAAATTAAACTGGTCCGCACTGCTACGGATAATGATGAAGGTAAATATGTTGCTGATGCCATACAGGAACAAAAGCTTCGCAATCATTTTCGTAATAATGATTTTGCCATTTTATACCGCACCAATGCACAAAGCAGAAGCTATGAAGAAAGCCTGCGCCGCATGAATATTGCTTACCGCATTTACGGGGGCATAAGTTTTTATCAGAGAAAAGAAATAAAAGATTTTTTAAGTTACCTGCGGGTTATTCTTAATCCCGGTGATGAAGAAGCCTTAAAACGTATTATCAATTTCCCCGCAAGAGGTATTGGAAAAACAACGATTGAAAAAGCCATCACCTTTGCCAATAGCAATAATATTTCATTTTGGAATGTGCTGGAACGTGCTGCGGAATTTGGTTACAGGGCAAATACTTTGGAAGTGATTAACAACTTTGTAACTACGATAAGAATGTTTCAAAGCGAGTTAAACAAAAAGAATGCCTATGACCTTGCGATAATTGTAGGTAAAAGCACCAACATTATTAAAGAATTATTTAATGATAAAACAACAGAAGGTTTAGTACGTTATGAGAACATACAGGAGTTACTAAACTCAATAAAAGAATTTACAGAAACACCAACCGAAGATGGTGAGCTATTGGATAAAAGCCTCGGAAGTTATTTGCAACAAATAACTTTATTAACGGATGCAGATGATGACAAAGGTGAAAGCGATGTTGTAAAATTGATGACGATACATGCGGCAAAAGGTTTGGAGTTTCCTGTGATTTTTGTAGGCGGGTTGGAAGAAACATTGTTTCCCAATTCAATGTCAATTAATACAAAAGAAGAACTTGAAGAAGAGCGGAGATTATTTTATGTTGCGGTAACAAGAGCAAAAGCCAAACTCTATCTTACTTATGCAAATACGCGTTACCGCTTTGGTAACCTTACACAAAATGACCCGAGCCGTTTCATTGATGAGCTTCCTGAAAAATATTTAGATCGTGCTTTTGCCGGCGGCAATATGCGCAACAATCAAACCTCTCATTGGAATCCTTTTGATAAAATAAAATCTGCTTTTAAAGGAGGACCGACAGATGACCGCCCCCGTTATACAGACAAACCTGCCTATGTAACAACAGCAGCCATAAAAATAAAAGAGCACACGCCTTCAGCAGATTTTGCACCCAGTGATACCAGCAATTTACAGGAGGGGCAAAAAATTGAGCATCAGAAATTTGGCTTTGGCGAAGTGATAAAAATGGAAGGCGCAGCACATAACCCAATCGCTACGGTTAAGTTTGAACATAATGGGGAGAAGAAGATAATGCTGAATTATGCAAAACTGAGGGTGGTTATGGATAATTAACCGTTTGTTACGCTTTTCGTAAAACAATAAAGTTTAAATCTTAGTAACTTTATATCTCAAATTTTCAAGATGATAAAAACAGGCAATCCCGTAATCAGCATATATACAGAAATGACTCCCAATCCTGAGACAATGAAATTTGTTGCTAACAAATTATTATATCCAGGCAAAAGCATCGATTTTCAGGATGAGACAAGTGCATCACCATCACCACTGGCTACCGAGCTTTTCAGCTTCCCATTTATAAAATCAGTTTTTATTGCCAGCAATTTTGTTACCCTTACCAAATCAAATGAAACCGAAGACTGGCAGGATGTCATTCCTTCTATTAAACAATTTTTAAAAGAATATTTAGAGGAAGGTAAACCGGTTGTAAATGAAGAAGAAGTTGCGAATATGAAATCGCAAAGCAGCAATGAAGTTAATGCTGATGATGAAGATGTGGTAAAGCGTATTAAAGAATTGTTGGAAAATTATGTAAAGCCTGCTGTAGAAATGGATGGCGGCGCAATACAATTCAGAAGTTATGAAGATGGAAAAGTTAACTTAATGTTACAGGGAAGCTGCTCTGGCTGCCCTTCTTCCATGATCACATTAAAAGCAGGTATCGAGGGAATGATGAAAAGAATGATTCCTGAAGTGAAGGAGGTTGTTGCAGAGGCAGAGTAAACCCTCTAAATCTCCCTAAAGGGAGACTTGGAAAATCCATAATAATTTTATGTTGAATTATAAAACGAGGATGCATTTTAAAAGACTTCACAAAGTCCTCCCTTCAGGGAGGATTTAGGAGGGTTTACATATTCAACCCACCACACACACTTATTGTTTGCCCGGTAACATAGTTGCTCATATCACTTGCTAAAAACAAAGTAACATTCGCAATATCTTCAGCGGTTCCAAATCTTCCTAAAGGAATATTGGCTTTGTATTTATCAGCACCTTCGCCTTCTTTTAAATAACTTGTCATATCAGTTTCAACAAAGCCGGGGGCAATTGCATTGCACCTTACATTTCGGCTTCCTAACTCTGCCGCAATAGATTTTGTAAAGCCAATAATACCTGCTTTGCTGGCTGCGTAACTGCTTTGGCCGGCATTACCTCTCATTCCCACAATTGAGCTCATGTTTATAATACTGCCTTTCCTTGCTTTCATCATTGGTTTAATAACCTGCTTAGTCATATTGAAAACACTTTTTAAATTAGTGGTTATTACCTCATCCCATTGCTCAGCCGTCATACGTAACAATAAATTATCTTTTGATATGCCCGCATTATTTACACAAATATCTATGCCCCCAAAATCTTTTACAATATCATTTACTGTGGCTTCGCAAGCATCGTAAATGGCCGCATTGCTTTTATAGGCTCTTGCTTTTATGCCAAAAGACTGTAATTTTCCTTCCAGTGCTTTTGCTTTTTCATCACTGCTTACATACGTGAAAGCAATGTTGGCCCCATGCTCTGCTAATTTTAGCGCAATGCCTTCACCAATGCCACGACTGGCACCTGTTACAATAGCAGTTTTTCCTTCTAATAATTTCGCCATAATAATATTCTTAAATTTTTATTGAAAATATTTCTTCTAATAAAGTTCTTTCATTACTCAACCTGGGTACTTTATGCTGGCCACCAAGCTTTCCTTTACTTTGTAACCATTTTGTGAATGTTCCTTTTTCAACCGCATGAACCAAAGGTAAACCAAGTGCAATATTTTTATAGCGCTTAGCTTCGTAATCGCTGTTAAGGGATTTTAAAGCATTATCTAATTCGAATATAAACTTCTTTAAATCGCCGGGAACTTTATCAAACTCAATAAGCCATTCGTGGGCACCATTATTATTGTCACTAAAATATACAGGTGCCGCAGTATAATCATTAACAATTGCACCCGTTTTTCCTGCTGCTATCGCAATTGCATTATCAGAATTGTCAACAATTATTTCTTCACCAAAAGCATTTATATAATGTTTAAGCCTGCCGGTAACTTTTATTTTGTAAGGCTGCAGAGATGTAAACTGAATGGTATCGCCGATTAAATATCTCCACAAACCCCCATTAGTACTTATTACCGGCGCATAATTTTTGTTAAGTACAACATCTTTTAAACCTATTGTTTTGGGATTATCTTTTCCATATTCATCCACGGGCATAAACTCATAAAAAATTCCATGATCAGTAAATAAAAGCATTCCATCATCATCAAGTTTATCCTGAGCAGCAATAAAACCCTCGCTTGCATTATATATTTCAAGATAATTAATCGGCTTGCCTATTAATCTATCCAACTGTTTGCGATAGGGCACAAAAGAAACGCCACCATGTATATACAATTCCAAATTTGGCCATACATCCTTAAGAAATTGTTTTCCTGAAAGCGATAAAATTCTTTTTATTAAAACAATTGTCCAGGTTGGCACTCCTGCGAGAGATGTAACATTTTCATTCATCGTGATCTGTGCAATCCTCTCAATTTTATTTTCCCATTCATCAAGCAATGCAACACTTAGTTCCGGGGTACGGATCCAATGGCTCCAAAAAGGAGTGTTCTGCATAAGCACAGCACTAAGATCGCCATAATTAATATCTTCATTTATCTGGTGAACCTGGTGGCTTCCGCCCACAACAAGGCTTTTACCGGTGAGCAAATCACTTTCAGGAAATGTTTTATAATAATTTGTCAGCACATCTTTAGATGCCTGGAAATGCGTCTCCGTTAGGCTTTCATCACTTATAGGTATAAATTTACTTTTGTCAGAGGAGGTGCCACTGCTTTTTGCAAACCAATGAACGGGAGTGTTCCATAAAATATTTTCTTCTCCATCCATCATTTTTAAAATGCATGGTTTTAGGTCATCATATTCATGTATGGGAACATTTTTTTTATATTCCTGTATAGAAAATAATTTTGAAAAATTATACTTTCGTCCGAATTCAGTGTATTGTGCTGAAGTTATCAGATGTTGTAAAACTTCACGCTGTGCAGCTATGGGATCGGTTATCCAGTTTTCAATTCGCCACAAGCGTAAACGTGCTAAACGGGATATGGCAGGACTGAGCAGCTTCATTGATAAGCAAAATAGATATTATTCGTGAAAATTCGTGAAAGGTGAAAGGTGAAACGTGAAAAGGGTAGCTAAATTAAAGAAACGTTCTTTTTTCACATTTCACATCTCAAGTTTGTCCTATGCCTCTAGAAAATCTTTTCGCTTTAATTCAAAATTTCGCCCCAGGTATAATCTTCTTACATGTTCATCATCTGCAAGTTCTTCCGCCGAACCATGTTTAAATATCTTTCCTTCAATAAGAAGATAAGCCCTGTCGCAAATGGATAAGGTTTCATTTACATTATGATCGGTGATAAGAATACCAATGTTCTTAAATTTTAATTTATTTACAATCGACTGAATGTCTTCAACAGCAATAGGGTCAATTCCGGCAAAAGGTTCATCCAGTAAAATAAATTTGGGATCAACTGCCAACGCTCTTGCTATTTCTGTTCTTCTTCTCTCTCCGCCGCTAAGTACATCGCCATTGCTTTTACGAACATGGCTTAATCTTAATTCATCTATAAGCGACTCTAATTTTTCTTTTTGCTGCTTTCTTGTATACTTACTCATTTCCAAAACAGCGGCAATATTATCTTCCACACTAAGCTTCCTAAAAACACTTGCCTCCTGAGGCAAATAGCCAATGCCCATTTTTGCTCTTTTGTACATTGGTAATTTAGTAATGTTGATATCATTGAGAAAAATATCTCCTTTGTCGGGCCTGATTAAACCAACTACCTGGTAAAAGGAGGTTGTTTTACCTGCGCCGTTAGGGCCTAGTAAGCCAACAATTTCCCCCTGCTGTACATGGAACGATACATTATTTACAACAGCACGTTTTCCGTAATGTTTTACAATATCCTTTGCGTAAATGGTTTGATTCAAAACAAGAATGGTTTTCCCAAAAATAAATATAAGTAAGCATAACAGAGATTAGTTTAACAAGTTTGCGCAACAATTAATATACATTTGTTTTATAAGTCAAATGCATTTAACCCCATTTAAATATTTTTTGAATAGCGTTTTATGGCTAAATATTTTATTCGTATTACCAATCTATACAATAGCCCAAGATACTGCACATAAAAAATGGGGATTTAAAAAAGAACTTATATATTGGAGTAACTGGCATTTACATTCCTTATATGCACAGGTTTCCATGCCGGATGCAATTAGGGGTATTAGAAAAAATACAACTCAGTTACCTATATCGTTTGATACATTAACTGATAATCCACTAACGCATGGTGCGACGTATGTAGCCTTAAAAACACAGACTACTTATCTTAATAAAATTATTTTATTCGCAGACCTTTATGCTGAGCACCGCGGCGTTTCTTATGGAATTTTCAATAAGAGCAATACTGTTGTTTATCCCATTATGCGATTAGAGGGATTAGATACAATTAATTTATTTTCAAAACAAATAATTGTAAAAGGGAAGGCAGGTGAATTTCTAAATGAAAGAATGGATGAAGGGTTAATGGTTTATAATATTGATGTGCAGGGATTCCAATTAAAATATAGATTTAAAAAGTGGGTTTTGGGATATACCGTTTATGGAGACTTATACGGAGGAATCGGATTAAACATAGATGATCTTTATTCTTTTTTATTAAAGAAAAATTTTAGTGATGATAAAAATTATATTGGATTATCATTGGTTACAGCAAAGCCCCCTTTTTATAAACATTTTGATAATCGAATAATAAATCTTTTTGGTAGAAAGACTTTTAAAAGCAGCGCTTTGTATGCACAATTAGGGATAAGAATAATTGACAGAGAAAATTTTGTTTTTATACGAAATTTAAGAAAGCAGGCAGGTTTAGTTGCAGGATATAGCATAAAGAAAAAATCTAAATATTTTGAATTTACTAGCCAGGCAGAAGCTCGTTATTATGGTTATGTTTTTAATATTTCACACGCTGATTTTTCTTTGAGATACCGTAAGCCTGCTAAAGATATTTATGAAATGTATGCAAATACTGTAGGAGAATATTTATATCCCCTGCGTAAATTTGAAACTCTCTTTAGTCAATGGGCTGTTTTTACTGAATATGGAGGTTACAATTTAGGCGGGATAAGCGTTGCGGGGAATTCAATTTATATGTATTCTAAAAAATTAAACATCTCAATTGATTATGACATAAATTATATTACCGCCAGATTTGATGATTTATTTTCTGATCCTGTTCCCAAAAAAAGTAGTTTTTTATATCCTTTCTTCACTCTGAATTTTATTTATAAGCCAGCAGAAAATACAAATGTGACAATATTTTTCACAAACAAAACGATGAATTTAGATATTCATTATCCAACCCACTATTTTTTATCCAGGCCATGTATCGGGCTTAAAGTATTTGCCAATTTTCAATGATAATTTAAGGCATTAGCCTTGTTGTAATTTTACTTCTATTTGTATTTATTAACAGACACCTTATGTTTGCAAACTATTTTGTAAGCAAATGAAAGTTACCGATCACATAAAAGACAGCAAGGATACAGTGGTATCGTTTGAAATTTTACCGCCGCTTAAGGGTAAAACCATTAATTCCATTTACGACCATCTTGATCCATTGATGGAATTTAAACCGGCATTTATTAACGTAACATATCATCGTAGCGAACAGGTTTTTAAGAAAAAAGCTGATGGAACATTTGATAAAGTTGAGGTAAGAAAAAGACCTGGTACTGTTGGAATTTGTGCAGCAATAATGAATCATTATAAAGTGGATGCGGTACCTCATTTGATATGCGGAGGTTTTAGTAAACAAGAAACAGAGAACGCTTTAATTGATCTGGCTTTTTTAGGGATTGATAATGTATTGGTGCTTCGCGGAGATGCAGCAAAAAACGAAACGTTATTTGAGCCTGAAATGAACGGGCACCGTTATGCAATCGATCTTTTAAAACAGGCAATTGATCTTAACAATGGAATTTATTTGGAAGACGATATACGCGATGGCTATAAAACAAAGTTCTGCATTGGGGTTGCAGGGTATCCCGAAAAACATTTTGAAGCCCCGAACTTACAGACCGACCTGAAATATTTGAAAGCTAAAGTGGATGCCGGCGCTGAATATATTACTACCCAAATGTTTTTTGACAATAAAAAATATTTTGCTTTTGAAAAAGCATGTAAAGAAGCAGGAATTAATGTACCCATCATTCCCGGGTTAAAACCAATTACTACAAAAAAACAATTATCGATTTTACCAAGAACGTTTTATGTGGATATCCCCACTGAATTAAGCAATGAAATATTAAAATGTAAAACCGATGCTGATGTGGAAGTTGTTGGTGCTGAGTGGCTGCTCATGCAATCAAAAGAGTTAAAGAAATCCGGCGTACCTGTACTTCATTATTATACATTAGGTAAGCCGCATGTTATAGTGAATACAGTAAAGCAAATTGTGTAAGTGAAAGGAATTTAGTTAGCAGTTTTGTTTTTTAACTTGGCTTTAAGAAGATCATCCATTTGTAGGGGCGTTAATTTTTTTGCAATAATACGTTTTTCTTTATCTAATAAATAAAGTGTGGGCGTTTGTATTATATCATATAATTGCTTATATCCAGGTAATTTAGAATCTGATATAGCTTTTTTTGTTTCTTCCGTTTGATACACATGTATCCATTCTGATAATTTATTTTCTTTGATGAAATGTAACCATTTTTCTTTTTCATTTTCGCTCAATACACCATAAATTTTTACTCCCAGTTGTTTCCACTTTGCCCTGTATAATGAGTCGAGCCTTGGTACTTCTTCCCGACAATGGCCACAGGTAGGATCCCAAAAACAAATTACAACGTATTCTGCGTTTACATTATAAAGAGGTGAAGGTTTTCCTGTGCTGTCAACCATATCAAGGTTTGCAGCCTTTTCGCCAATCAAGTTAGACATAACCATGTATGCCCTGTTTGAAATAGTAGATAATTGTTTTGCATTAAGCCAGTTTGAAACACCTTTAGAATGATATTTTTCAAATAGATGAACAAACACTGCATCCTGCCCCATATATTTTGGGTAGAGGTATTCATCAGTTAACCAGTTCAATAAAAATTTATACATTTCTGAATTGGTACGGGCCAGCAGTAATAAATAATCAGCTTCTTTTATTATTGTATCCGCAGATTGTACCAAAATATCTCTAAAATATCTTTCAACTTTTGGTACAAAAAAAGGAGTACGGATTATGATCTCGTTACCAAAAGAAATATTGTCCCAATAATGTTTTTTGTAAAAGTTGTAGTTGGTTATTGTATCCTGTTTTGTTACAGGAAAGGTATTGGGCACCTCCGGCTCCATTATGCTTTTGAATAAAGTTGCCAGCATAGATTGCGGGTATTGCTTTATGATATTCTCTCTAAATTGATTTAGTTCTTTATTTAAGCGCTTATAACTACGTTCATGTAGAAGAGAATCTGTTTTGTTTTTACTGCTACTATATGCCTGCTGCGCTACCTGTAACTGTTTTCCTTTTACTGCAATGAATGTTTGATATTCCTGAAAAAGAACATTTTCTTTTGAACCCGTAATAGTTGTTTTATTAATTAGATCTGATGTATCAGCTTTGATAGTAATATTTTGTTCTTTATTTACTAAAAAGTCAACCAGCTTATTTTTACCTGGAAAAACGATGTAATAAATGCCCGGTTGTAATTTTTTATCTTTTTTAAAAATGGCCACGCCTTTGTTATTTACCAATGCTGAATCTTCTACATTAATGTTTTTACCCGAATAATAGGTGAGATACGCAAAACCACTTTTATAATTTGGGGTTTGCAATATAACCTGGTATTGACTTTTGGCTATAAGAACAATAAAAAATAAGCAAAGAGAAATAAAAATTCTTTTCATCGACACAATTAAAGGACAAAAATATCTAAATGAAACCAAAGCATTTCACCCGTAAAAAATCCTTAACATTTATAAAGTATTTTTACTATAACTAATGAGAAGAAAAAAATTTGTTGTTAAAGATCTGCCTATAACAGATTATGCTTCGGAAGGAAAATCACTTGGCAAAGTTGAAGGAAAAGTGATATTTGTTGAGGGCGCTGTACCGGGAGATGTTGCTGATATTTTTATTACAAAAAATAAAAAAGATTGGGCACAAGGTAAGGCAATAAGCTTTACACAATATTCAAAGCAAAGAGTAGAGCCTTTTTGCATACACTTTGGAACATGCGGAGGCTGCAAATGGCAGATGCTTCCCTATCAAAAACAATTGGAATACAAACAGCAGGAAGCAGAACAAATTTTAAAACGAATAGGAAAGGTGGACCTGCCGCAAATATTACCCATCATCCCTTCTGACAATATAATACACTATAGGAATAAACTGGAATTTACATTCAGCAACAAGCGTTATCTCACAAGTAACGAAATTAATAAAGCAGAACCAATACCTCAGGAAAATGCACTTGGCTATCATGCTCCCGGTATTTTTGATAAAATAATTGACATTAAAGAATGCTGGCTAATGGATGAGATAAATAATCTTATCCGCAATTCTATTCGTGTGTATGCAGTAGAAAACAATCTTTCTTATTATGATATAAAAGAGCATAAAGGTTTTTTGCGCAATATTATTATTCGCTATTGCACTACAGGAGAGTTAATGATTAATATGATTTTTGGATATGATGATAAAACAGCTGTAAAGAAATTGTTGGATTATTTATTAGAAAAAATAGCGGCTATCACCACCTTGTTATATACTATTAACCCCAAATGGAACGACAGTATTTATGATTTGCAGCCGCAGGTATATTTTGGAGAAGGTTATATAACAGAAATGCTGGGGGAATTTAAATTTAAAATATCTCCTAAATCATTTTTTCAAACCAATACTAAACAGGCAGGAAAATTATATGGAACCGCTAAAGAATTTGCATCTCTAACAGGGAACGAAACCATTTATGACCTTTATTGCGGTACAGGAAGTATTGGCATATTTTTAAGCAGGCAATCAAAAAAAATAATTGGCGTAGATCTAATAGAAGAGTCAATTAAAGATGCAAAAGAAAACGCCTTATTAAATAATATTGAGCATGCTCAATTTTTTGCAGGGGATGTAATTGACATTTGTACAGAAGCGTTTTTTGCAGAACATGGAAAACCGGACGTGATCATTACAGACCCGCCAAGGGCCGGCATGCACGAGAAATTAATTATTAAAGTACTGGAGATGGAGGCACCTAAAATTGTGTATGTAAGTTGCAACGTTGCCACGCAGGCAAGAGATATAAATTTATTAAGTGAAAAATATAATGTAGAAAAAATTCAGCCGCTGGATATGTTCCCTCATACTCATCATATTGAATGCGTGGCACTATTAAAATTGAAACAGTAAATTGCAGTCTCCAGAGGAGTCCTTTGGACAAAAAAAATAATCAATGGCTCAATTCGGAACTTCTAATGAAAAAATTACTCCGGTAGTTTTAAATCTTATTATAATAAATGCCCTGGTATATGTAGCACAAATGATAATGGATAAAACCATGGGACTTACGGAGTACATAGCTTTATATTCTTATCAAAGTGAAGCCTTTAAGCCATACCAGTTGGTAACACATATGTTTGCGCATTCACCTACGTCTTTCTTTCATATTTTATTTAATATGTACGCTCTTTGGATGTTTGGCGTAGTGTTGGAAAGGGTTTGGGGTCCAAAAAAGTTTTTGATATTTTATCTTGTTTGCGGGCTGGCAGCAGGGGTAGCGCAGATGTTTACAATGGATATTAATGGTTTAGCTGTAGGTGCTTCAGGAGCTATTATGGGCTTGTTGGCGGCATTTGCATATTTATTTCCTGATACAAAATTTTATATCCTTCCATTCCCCTTTCCCATAAAAGCGAAGTTTATGGTTGCAATATATGCCGCTATCGATTTGTTCGGCGGCTTACACCCCGGCGCTGCTGATAATATTGCACATTTTGCCCATCTCGGTGGCATGGTTATGGGGTTTATTTTAGTTATTATTTGGGGTAAAACCAATAAAAAAACATTTTACTAAAAACTTAACTTTCAGATATTAAAACGCTGATAGATTGATGTAACTTTATAAGCATCAGGAAAAATTATGGGTGAATCTGAAAGATATATTGGTTTTCGTAAAAACAAAATCTCACTTGGCGCTGATGGAAACGCGTTGATGATATTGATAAGTATCAATGCTATATTTTTTATCACAGTATGGTTTATTCAGATCATTTATTATATCATACAATCAACACCTGGTAGTTTTGAGAATAATATATTGCCCTTATTTATTATGCCGGCAAAGTTTTCTGCCTTAGCACAAAAACCCTGGACGGTTTTTACTTATATGTTTACACATGTAGGTGTAATAAATGTAATTACAAATATGCTTTGGCTTTGGACATTCGGTTCCATTTTCCAAAACATTGCCGGAAACAGAAAATTAATTCCTGTTTATATTTATGGCGGTATTGCAGGTGCTGTTGCATTTATCGCTGCTAATTATTTATTACCATCTTTAAATTCTGCAATTAATTTTTCTTTTTTAAAAGGCGCTAACGCGGCCACAATGGCAATTGCTGTGGCTACAACAGCCTTAGCCCCCGATTATCGTTTTTTTAAAATGCTCAATGGGGGCATACCTATTTGGGTACTTACTTTATTATATGTTATTATAGATTTTGCAGGAGTGTCAGGAGCAAGTGCGGCCTATAATATTTCGCATCTTTCAGGGGCATTTATTGGTTTTATGTTTGTTTTTAGCCTGCGCAGGGGTATTGACTGGAGCGTATGGATGAATGATTTATATGATTGGTTTATCAATCTTTTTAATCCTGATAAAAAAATAATAACTGCAAAAAGAAAGATGAAAGAGAAAGTTTTTTATAACTCAGGAAATCAAAAGCCATTTATAAAAAGAATAAACATAACCCAGCAGAGAATTGATGAGATACTCGATAAAATAAATCAAAAGGGATATCATTTATTAACTGAGGAAGAAAAAAATATTTTAAAAAGAGCAGGGGAGTCAGATCTTTAACTATCTCTCCCTCGTACCTTCGTCAAGACTGAATATAAATCTGCTTACTTCAAATGGCAAAACCATTTTTCTCCGGGGCTCTTAAAACATTTTTAATCATTTGCAATTTTATTGCAGCAATCTGTTTTGTAATTGGCAGCTATGTCAAATTTTTAAATCCTGAGAAGTGGTGGTTTATTGGCTTACTCACCTTAAGCCTGCCCTATATTTTAATTATTCTTTTAATATTTTTTTTTTGGTGGCTGTTTGGTAAAAAAATATGGATGTTAATATCCCTGTCGGCAATTGCCTTTTGTTTTAATGCCGTACAGAATTTTTTTCCATTGCGTTTTTCCGCAGCGTTTAAGGAAAAAAAAATAAATAGTTTTCGGGTAATGGACTGGAATGTAAAGTATTTTAATATACTGGAATATAAAACGCATCCTGAGAGAAAAGAACAAATGATGAGTTTAATAAAGGACTATCAGCCTGATATTGCGTGTATCCAGGAAATGGTTGGCGGCGATGACGATAAGGCAATTAATTATCTTGGAGATTTTAAAAGAACATTACAATTTTCCAATTATTATTATTCGTATGAAAATGCATATAATTTTGATCCCGTGCATCATTTTGGGATAATTATATTCTCTAAATACCCGGTAATAAATAAAAAAACAATCAGCTCTCCACCCCATGATTATAACTCCATCTTTCAATATGTTGATATAGTAGTTAATACCGATACGCTAAGAATATTTAATATTCATTTGCAATCCTTAAGCCTTAGTACGGACAATTTAAAATATATAGATAACCCAATTAAAAACAAGGATACCGTGTTTGCTGAATCTAAAAGTATTATGAGCAAATTAAAAAAGGGATTTGTAAAGCGATGGGTACAGGCTAACAGGGTAAAAGAGGAGATAGATAAAAGCCCTTATCCTATAATTGTTTGCGGAGATTTTAATGACGTACCTAATTCATATGCCTATAGTAAAATAGGCGACGGCCTTCAAAATGCTTTTGTAAAAAAGGGAGCTGGGTTTGGAAGAACCTATTCAGGTATTTCCCCTACCTTAAGAATTGATAATATTTTTGTAGATAAAAAATTCACTGTAGAACAGTTTACACGCATACCTAAAAAATTGAGCGACCACTTTCCTATTATTGCTGACATAAGCATTAAGCCGAGTAAATAAATTTTTTTACCTTTGAATAAATGCTTCACTTACTATTATATCCGTCATATTGCTGCTGTTGTTCTAGCAGACAATAATTTCTTATTTCTAATTCAGTTTTTTTTACCTGCCTGCCGGTAGGCAGGTTTCTCTTAATTTTACAGCATGCCTCTTAAAGTATATAATTCCCTTACAAGAAAAAAAGAAGAATTTAAATCAATAATAAAAGATCATGTGGGTATGTACGTATGCGGGCCAACCGTTAGTGGTGAAAGTCACTTAGGCCATGCAAGACCCTATATAACTTTTGATATTGTGAATCGGTATTTACAACACCTGGGCTATAAAGTGCGTTACGTACGCAACATAACTGATGCCGGGCATTTTGAAGAAGAAGGAAGAGAAGCAGAAGATAAGATATCTAAAAAAGCGCAGCTCGAAAAGATTGAGCCGATGGAATTGGTTCAGAAGTATACCAACCTTTTTCATTGGGCAATGAAGGAATTTAATACGCTTGACCCCAATATTGAGCCAACAGCCACAGGGCATATTGTTGAGCAGATAAATATGATAGAAAAGATAATAGATGCAGGCTATGGCTATGTTTCTAATGGCTCGGTTTATTTTGATGTAAAAAAATATGCAACCTCACACGATTATGGCAAACTAAGTGGAAGAGTTATTGAAGATCTACTGGAAACCACAAGAGACCTTGACGGCCAGGATGAGAAACGTGATAAAGCAGATTTTGCCTTATGGAAAGCAGCACCACCTCAACATATTATGAGGTGGAAAAGCCCATGGGGGGAAGGCTTTCCCGGATGGCACATTGAATGCTCTGCAATGGCAACAAAATATTTGGGGCCTGAGTTTGATATTCATGGAGGAGGAATGGACCTTTTATTTCCGCATCATGAAAGTGAAATTGCACAAAGCACTATCTGCAATCATCAAACGCCTGCAAAGTATTGGCTGCATAATAATATGATAACCATTGGCGGAAAAAAAATGGGTAAGAGCTATAACAATGTTATCAAACTTACCGAATTATTTAGCGGAAATCATCCATTGCTCACTCAGGCATTTAGCCCAATGACGATCCGCTTTTTTATTTTACAAACACATTACCGAAGCACATTGGATTTTAGTAGTGAAGCCTTAGTGGCAGCAGAAAAAGGATTAAAGCGTTTATGGGAAGGTGATGAAGTACTGCAGAAGTTACAAGTGGCAAGTGATAAGCCACAACAGAAGCATACAGAGCTTGATACTAATATCTTGAAGCTTATAGCCGAATTAGATGAGTTTATGAATGATGATTTTAATACAGCTAAGGTGTTGGCCAATTTTTTTGAATTGATCCCTGTTATTAATGGGATTAAAGATGGTCATATTAGTGCTGATGCCATTTCTTCAAAAACATTTCAATTGATGAAAGTGTCTTTTAAGCTTTGGCTTGAAGATATATTAGGATTAAAAACTTCAAAAGAAAACAATCCAACTTTAAACAGAGTTATGGAGTTATTGATAGAGATAAGAAAAGAAGCAAGAGGCAATAAAGATTTTGAAACTTCAGATAAGATAAGAAATCAATTAAGTGCAGCCGGCATATTATTAAAAGATGAGAAGGACGGGAATATAAGCTGGGAAATAAATTAAAACATCTAATGGAACACATTAAGCATTTATCAAAAGATAAAAAGTTTAAAAAAATTCTTGAACAACAAGCATTTTTTGTATTAGCACCGAGAAATAAAGTTTATCTGCAATTGTGTTCTTCGATAATCAGCCAGCAGTTAAGTACCAAAGTTGCCAAAGTAATTTTTCAGCGGTTTTTAGATCTGTATCACAAAAAAGAGCCATCCGCTAAAGAAATTTTGGCTACACCGGTAGAAAAATTTAGAAGTATAGGCTTTTCCAATGCTAAAGCAAGTTATGTTCATAACGTATGCAATTTTTTTGTTGAGAATAAACTTACAGATGCCCGGTTACAAAAAATGAGTAATGAAGAAGTTATTGATCTTCTTACGCAAATAAAAGGTGTTGGCAAATGGACGGTTGAAATGATATTAATGTTTACTTTGGGTAGAGAAGATGTGTTTGCTGTGGACGACCTGGGCATTCAGCAAGCCATTACAAAAATGTATAAGCTGGATGCTTCTGATAAAAAATTAATGAAAGAAAAAATGTTGCAGATATCTGCTAAATGGAGCCCTTATCGTACTTATGCCTGCAGGTATTTATGGGGCTGGAAGGATACACCAAAATAACTTTGCTAAATATATTCCGCGGTTTTATTTCTTATCCATTCATGATGCTGTGACCATATTTCCCAAACCGATTTAGCCCATATTTTAATTTTATCAATTCGTTCTAAATCCGCGTTTACATTTAAAACATCTGCAACTGTTATAGCCGACTTTTGAAGCGGGGGTTCCAACACCTGCCAAAGTTGTTTTGGAATCTTCATATGAATCAATTGTACTTGCCGTCCTGAATAGTTATACTCAACTGCGAGGCAAAGACCTATTAAGGAAAAGATGATTCTTATATTTTTTGTTATTCCTCCTGCATGTTGTGCACCATATGCATCTACAATGTATTGGTGTATAAAACCCGAATCAGTCATCGATAAAGTATATCCGGATAATTCATTAAACAATTCCATGCATTCACCCGAAACATTATAACTTTCACTAACACCAACATTTTTGTTTAAAAGTTTTAAACCACATCCGGGGCACACTACATTCTTCTCAACCTGCATTTTAAATTGAAATATATCTGGTTATTTTCTTTTTATTAATGGATTATTAAATCCATTCACGAGGTTATCGACTACAACATAATCTTTCAGTCTGGAAAATAATTGTGTAAGTGTTCTAAATCCATATGTTCTGGCATCAAAACTCGGATCTAATTTTCTTAAGTTCAATCCCATAGTTGATACATGTGCTTCATTGCTTTCGTTGGCGCTCATATCAAAAGCTTTATTGATA
>DASYOS010000025.1:0-12052 GCA_036007525.1 Chitinophagaceae bacterium
TTTAAATCTCCCACTTTGCGGCAAGGTGAGAGATTAAATTCTTTCATTATCATTTCCCCGGTAATAGGTGGTTGCCAGTTTCTCATCTTATCACTCTCCTCTACTTCTGCCAGGCGTTTGCTCACCATTTCAAAATTTTCCAGATAACGTTTTACTTTAAATTTATTTTTAGAGGTGATGTCAGCTTTGCACAAGGTCATTAGGGCATCAATGTCTTCGCCTGCATCAAAAAGTAATCTCCGCAAAGCAGAGTCTGTGATATTTTCTTTTGTTAGACTTATAGGCCTAAGATGTAGCTCCACCATTTTTCTTACAAATTTCATTTTCTCATTTTGCGGTAGTTTAAGCTGGTTAAATATTTTAGGTACCATTCTGCCTCCCACTACTTCATGCCCATGAAACGTCCAACCATGCCCATCTTCAAATTTTTTTGTTTTAGGCTTCGCTATATCATGCAATATAGCAGCCCATCGTAACCACTGGTCATCAGTATGCTTTGATATGTTATCCAGCACCTGAAGTGTATGGTAAAAATTATCCTTGTGCCCTTTACCATCAATATATTCAGCACCGGCAAGTTCCACCATTTGAGGAAAAATAATTTTAAGTAGCCCTGATGTATATAAGAGTTTAAAGCCAACGGAAGGCACTTCACTCATAATAATTTTATTAAGCTCATCGGTGATACGTTCTGCGCTTACAATTTTTATACGATGAGCGTTTTTATTAATAGCTTCCAGTGTTTCGGCTTCAATTGTGAAATGTAATTGCGAAGCAAAACGGATAGCTCTCATCATTCGTAGAGGATCATCACTAAATGTTAGCTCTGGCTTTAATGGTGTTTTAATTATTTTATTTGTAAGATCGCTTAAGCCATCAAAGGGGTCTATCAATTCTCCAAAGCCTGCCTGTCCGGTAGGCAGGTCGTTTTTGTTCAAACTTATTGCCAAAGCATTTATTGTAAAATCCCGGCGGTTTTGATCATCTTCAATAGTGCCTTGTTCTACTTTGGGTTTTCTGCTGTCATAGCTATAACTTTCTCTTCTTGCTCCTACAATTTCTATATCCAAATCATCCAGTTTTAATTGTGCAGTTCCAAAATTTTTAAAAACAGAAATTTGGGGAGCAGGCTTAAATTTTTGTGCAACTTTTTCTGCCAAAGCAATTCCATCTCCTACACACACAATGTCTATATCCTTTGTTACTCTGCCTATTATTTTATCCCTAACAAAACCTCCTATTAAAAAGCATGGCATGTGTAGTTCATTAGCAGCACTAGCAATTTTAGTTAATATGGAAAGTTCTTTATCGTTGCAATTAATGTACATCGCTGCAAAAGTAATTTTTTAAGTACTGTCTGCTTATATAAATACTTAAAAATATTTCTGAAATTGTTTATCTTATTAAAAATTTCCTTTCAACATAAAACTTATCATAAAACGTTGTGAATAAATTTTTTAAAAATAATTACCCTTTTTCGGTAATAAAATATATATTTGCATGAATATTGATTTTAAAAACAATAAAATAAGAAAGGCATTATCAGATGCCAGGGAGATGCAAAAGGCATTTGGCAATATGGCAAAGAAGGTTTCGCAACGGATGGAACAATTAACATCGGTAACAACCTTAGCAGAAATGCAAATGTACCAGGCTGCCCGTTGTCACGAACTTAAAGGTGAACGTAAAGGGGAATGGGCTATTGATATTTCGGTAAATCACAGGATGATTTTTGAGATCAACCAACAACCGGTGCCATTAAATAAAGATGGCTCGGTTGATACTAAAAAAATTACTGATATAATGATTATTGAAACAACCGATTATCATTAAAAATATTATACTATGAATGAAAAATTAAAAGCAGAGAGGGCCTTAATGTCACCGCCGGGAGATGATATTTTAGAAACCATAAAATACAACAGGATGAGCCAGGCACAACTGGCAAAGCGATTAGGAAAAACCACTTCCAAGGTGCATGATATTATTACAGGCAAGGAACCTATTACCGTTAAAACAGCTTTGCAACTGGAAAAAGTATTGGGAATGCCTGCGAAGTACTGGCTGAACCGGGAAAGCAATTACCGTGAAAAGCTTACCCGGTTGGAACAGGAAGAATTTTTAGAAACCTGCAAAGGATGGCTGAGTGAACAGCCTGTAAAGCAATTGAAAGAATGCGGCTATTTAAAAGCAAAAGAAATAGGACCGGCAATGGTGGAGGAAACCTTACAGTTTTACGGGGTATCCACTCCAGAGCAATGGGAAAGCATTTATGTAAAAGAATATGCAATGGCAAGCTACCGCAAAAGCCCGGCGCATAAAGATGCATTGGGCAGTATGGCTGCGTTTTTACGCATTGGTGAAATTGAAATGCGGAAATTAAATGTAGCGGCATTTAGCAAAAACAATTTTAAAAACCTATTACCAGTCATTAAGGAATTAGCTGCAAAGCATCCTGCTAATTTTAAAAAGAAACTGCAGCAGCTATGTGCAGATGCAGGTGTGGCAATAGTTTATACTATGTGCCTGCCTAAAGCACCTGTTAGTGGCGCTACCCGTTGGGTTGGCAACACTCCGTTGATACAGCTTACTGACAGGCATAAAACCAATGACCATTTTTGGTTTACCGTTTTTCATGAAGCAGGGCACGTATTGCTGCATGGCAAAAAAGATATTTTTATTGAAGATTTTGAAGGCTATAAACCTAATGGCAAAAAAGAAACTGAAGCAAATGACTTTGCGGCTAAATGGCTGTTACCAGAAACATTTGTTGATGAACTGCCCAAAGATTTTACGGAAGAAGATGTAGTAAAAATTGCAAAGAAATATAAAACTTCTCCGGGCATTGTAGTGGGGCGGTTGCAGCATTTAAAAATGGCACCTTATAGTTTTGGGAATGGATTAAAGAAGAAGGTGAAGTTGTTTTAACTATTCACAAATAAATTAATTAAAATGAATACTGATAATACTAAAAAAGAAGATGACTTTGTTTATGATACGGATGAAGCAGCAGAAGTTGTATGGAATAATATCCCTAAAAATTTACAGGAGAAATACTCATTGGAAGATATTTTATTCATATTAGAGATTGAATTTGATTACCTGGATTCTACTGGAATAATGATTGGTGAAGGTGAAGAATATCCCATATGTGATTATCCCCGAGATATTGACCAGCCGAAAATGGAAAAGCACATTGTAGATACTTCTATTAAAAACGATATTTTTTTGAATTATGATGAATTGGGCGATATACTGGATGCTGAATTGATTTATTATGATATGAATGGAGCATTAGGGGATATAGGGGAGTATTTGAATTGAGAATGGATTTTAATAACTTAAAATTTTAAAATGAATATTACTGAAAAGATACTAAACGATACATTTAAAAAGCATAAACACAAATATGAAGGCTGCAAGGAGGATTATTTTGCCGCATTATTTATGGCAAAGAAACACGAGAAAGATATAGATGCAGTCCTTGAATATTGTGTTTTTGGAAATAATGATTATGGAATAGATAGTTATTATTTTGATAGAGATGCTAAAAATTTATATCTATATCAGTTTAAATGGAGCAATAATCATGAACTCTTTAAAGATTCTTATAAGAGGTTAATTAATTATGGCATTGATAGGATATTTGGCAATCCATTACAGGATAACTTAACTAATCAATGTATTAACCATCTTAAATATAAGCTCGAAGAATATAACGAAGCAATAAATAATGTTTATATAAGATTTGTATTCAATGGAGATGTTGAAAAGGCTGAACAAAGTAAGGTTCTTCAAAATCTTCGTGAGGATCTTGAGTCAAAAAAATATCTTATAGACAAATGCTTTAATAATAGATCAATCCAATTCTTTATAGAGTATATATCTAATGAGACAAATGCAATACTTCAAGCTTCTAAAACTAAAAAGACTCACAAATACAACTTTGATTTTGTAGAGAGCGGCAAAATTATTGCCCTGAATGGTGAGACATTTTATTTAGGGTTTATTCCATTTTATGATCTTTATATGATGTTCCAAGAAATGAATCTAAGGCTTTTTGAAAAAAATATAAGAGCTGGTTTAGATGCCGATAAAGCACCTAATCGTGCAATAAAAAATACTCTGAAGAATATAATAATTGATGAGATGTTAGAACCTGAATATTTTAGCTTTAATCATAATGGTATTACTATGTATGTGGAAGATATCAAACTTGCGAATGGGGTAGCAACAATTGTAGAGCCAAGAGTTCTAAATGGGGCTCAATCAATAGTTACACTTTCCAGATTCTTAAATGATAATGCTAAAAATCCCGGTTTAGAAAAAAACTTTGAACGAGTTAAGAAAATTAAAGTACTTGCGAAAATCATAACCAATTGTCAGCCAGATTTTATTACATCTGTAACTATTGCGAATAACAGACAGAATCCAGTAGACTCTATTAATTTAAGAGCTAATGATGAAATTCAGTTAGAATTTGAAGATAAGTTTCGTAATGAATTAGGCATTTTTTATGGTAGGCAGGAAAATGCATTTGAAAGTTTAACAGATGATGATTTAGAAGAAATGGGAATTTTTGAATTAAAGGAAATTAATATCCGAAAGCTTGCTCAAACATTTTTAGCAGTACAAGGCGAGATAGACCGGATTTCTCGTATATCGGAAGTATTTGAAAATGATAATTTCTATAAAACTACTTTTAAAAAAGAATACTTAAAATCTGAATCCACGTTAATTGTACTGTTGTATAAAATCCATTATAAATTAAATGGAGTCATTAGAGATATTATTGAAAAAGGTTCACAAAAATATTGGTGGGCTAATAAAAGTAAAAATATAGTTTGGGCATTACTGGCTCAAGCCATTTTAAATGATACAGATATTGATGATTGGAAAGAAGAACATGGTAAAAGTCTATTAGTAGCGAGTAATTTTAATGAATATTTAAAAAATATTGGATCAAAAAAGATTCGGTTTATTTTAGGTGAGCTTATTCAGCAAAAAAAATACTCTGACTTTATGGAGCAGGAGCAGTATGGGTTCTTTAGAACCAAGGTAGCATACCAAGAAGCTATGCAAATTGCCAAAAGAAAATATGGATGGGAAAAATTAAATCTATTTTAATATTTAAAATTAATTAAAATTAAAAGATAATATAAATAAGCAATGAAAATATTAACAGGTGATGTTTGGAAGCAGATAAATTCCAAGCTAACTAATCATATAAAAATAGAGGCTGCAATTGCTTATGTTACTTCAAATAATTTGAAGTTGAAAAAAGGCGATGTTTTGATTTGTGATGCATCAAAAAGATGTATTGCAAATGGAGAAACATCTGCAAATATCTTGGAGCATTATTTTAAAAAAGGAGTTGTAATATATTCTAAGGAAAAATTACATGCAAAGGTTTTACGATCTAAAGACTTTGTGGTTATTGGTTCTGCTAACTTATCTCTAAACAGTGCAGAATCCTTAGTTGAAGCTGCGCTGTTTACAAATGACAAAGCAAGTATTAGTCAAATAGCTGCTTTTATTTATTCAATTAAAAAGAAATTAATTCCTTTAAATTCAGAAGATATTTCAAAACTTAAAAGCATTGCAGTAGTAAGAAGACTTCCGGCTTTAAGCAAAAGAAAAGAAAACATTGAGAGTTTTGGTACTAATAATTGGATATTGCCTGTACATGATTTAAAAGAAAAAATTGTTGAGTTAGAAAAAAAATATACAGAACCTAGAATAAAAGAAATATCGCAAAGAACAGGCTTATTACAAGATGATATTCAATTCATAAGATGTACTGGTAAACGCAATCTTGTTAAGGTAGGGAAGCAGGGTGATAGGTTAATGCAAATATATAAAAACAAAGAAACTAAAAGAAGTGTAGTTATTTCATTTTGTCCAATAATAGATATAACCAGAGAAAATGGAATCACCAGATTTTATTATGATTCAAGAGATAGTATAGAAGTGAGTTGGACAGAATTTGAAAGAAAAACTAAAAAGCTCGAACTTGGAAGACCAGTCAAAAAAAATTCTTACCGATCTGTATCTGATAATGATGTCGTTTTGCTAAGTACAGTCTTTAAATAATATTACTACTATCAATGAATTTGTAAACCATATTCAACAAAAAAGATTCGAACAAACACAAACAAACTAATCAATTAAAAACCACACACATGGCAAAACATAATGTTTATTTAGATATACCAATAAGAGAAGTTAAAAAGGTGGATGCCCGCTTTTATATTTTTAGAGATGATGAATCTCTGGTTAGCATTACAGTATCAAAGGGTGGAATAAAATACTCCTCTAATAACTCTAAAAAACCTATACAAATTGGATGGCTTCAATTTGATAAAATGGTAAAGGACTGGAATAATGGTTAAAATTTAATCCTGCATGAGCAACATAAGATTATTTGAGCATACAAAAATACGCAGCCATTGGGATGAAGAGCAGGAGAAATGGTATTTTTCTATTGTAGATATAATAGAAGTTCTTACTGAAAGCCCACGTCCCAGAAAATACTGGAACGCTTTAAAAACAAAGCTAATGGCTGAAGGAAGTGAGTTGTCCCTAAATCTGGGACAACTGAAAATGGAATCAGAAGATGGTAAATTTTACAAAACGGATGTCGCAGATACGGAACAATTATTCCGTCTTATCCAATCCATCCCCTCACCCAAAGCCGAACCTTTTAAACAATGGCTGGCAAAAGTGGGATATGAAAGAATAGAAGAAACACAGGACCCTGAGCTGAGTATAGACCGTGCAATGGAAAATTATGTAAAACTCGGTTATAGCGAAAACTGGATAAACCAGCGATTGAAAAGCATTGAAGTTCGTAAAGAATTAACTGACGAATGGGAAAAACGCAATGTAAAAAAAGGGCAGGAATTTGCCACACTTACTGATATTATCACGCAGGCATGGAGCGGCAAAAAAGTAAAGGAATACAAGCAATTTAAAAATCTTAAAAAAGAAAATCTTCGGGATAATATGACCAACTTAGAGTTGGTATTGAATATGCTTGCAGAAGCCACCACCACCGAAATCTCAAAAGAAAAAAAACCAAAAAATTTTGAAGAGAATAAAAATATTGCACACCAGGGAGGTACCATTGCCGGAAATACAAGAAAAGAAATTGAAGCAAAAACAGGAAAGAAGGTTGTAAGTCAGCAAAATGCCAGACTGCTGAAAGGAACAACAGAAAAGAGAAAATTAAAATAGTGAAATCTACGTCTTTGCGAGCCGGCTTTTAAAAAAAAGTAACAAAATAATTTAAACAAAGGCGAAGCCTGCCCGACTTTGTCATTCAGGCGGGCAATCTCATAATAATGTTTAACAGGAGATTGCCCGCCCGGCTAAGCCGTTCGGACGGACTTCTCCCGGTAAGGCGGGATCGTTAAGACGAACTCTTGTTGATGTTATTCTATTGTTCAATGGCTGCGGGGATAGAAGTGAAAAGCCCGCTGAAGGTTTTGTGTTAAGGCTTTGTGGCGGACTTGTAACGTATAGCCCGGACAAATGCTGATAAATATTCAACTGCTCACAGCCCCAAATTATTTTATCTTTTTCGTTTCGCAAACTCCAACTACAAACTATCAAACTATAAATTGTTTTTAACGTGGCATTAATCTTGACAACTATAGTATTCCTTTAAAAAAACGTTTCTTTGAAAGGAATTTTGACAATTTGTCTAACGAAACAGAATTTATGAATTACAAGCAATTTTTAGGAGGGCCGGAAGATGAGATGGAGTTCATGCCTATTATACCTTTAAGTGAAGATGGAAGTGAAAACAATGATGAGCAGGCGATTCCGGGGGAATTACCTTTATTGCCATTAAGAAATACGGTTCTTTTTCCAGGTGTGGTTTTGCCCATTACAGTTGGCAGAGATAAGAGTATTAAGGCAGTAAATGATGCTTATAAGGCTGACAAATTGGTTGGCGTTGTTTCACAAAAAGACAGTAATGTAGAAGAACCTACTGTGAGTGACCTTGTGGATATTGGCACTATTGCTAAAATAGTTAAGTTGATAAAAATGCCGGATGGTGGCACAACAATTATTATCCAGGGTAAAAAAAGATTTAAGACCGAGGAGATAACATCTGATGAACCTTATTTTAAAGCAAGAATCTCTGTTTTGGAAGATGAACCTTTAAAAGGTGATAGCGACTTTGATGCAATGGTAGGCTCAATTAAAGAGCTTGCAGGGCAAATAATACATCTCTCTCCCAATATGCCTTCTGAAGCTTCTATCATTTTAAAAAATATCGAAAATCCTGCTTTTCTAATACATTTTGTTAGCAGCAACCTTAATAGCTCTATAATAGAAAAACAAAAGTTGCTTGAAATTAATAATATTAAGGCAAGAGCTGAGGTGCTTATGAACTTATTGCATACTGAATTGCAATATGCAGAGTTAAAAAATAAAGTAACAAATAAAACAAGGGCTGAACTGGATAAGCAACAGAAAGATTATTTTTTACAGCAACAAATGAAGGCAATTAAGGAAGAATTGGGAGGAGAAAATGTTGCGGAGGTAAATGAAATGCGTAAAAAAGCAGAAGGCAAAAAATGGCCGGTAGCGGCTAAAGAAATGTTTAATAAAGGTGTAGAGAAGTTGGAAAGAATGCACCCTTCTACCCCTGATTATTCCGTTGTATATAATCACCTGGACCTGATGCTCGATTTGCCCTGGGAGGATTATACCAAGGACCAATATGATCTAAAAAAAGCAAAAAAAGTTTTGGATAATGATCATTATGGAATGGATAAAATAAAGGAAAGAATTTTGGAATACCTGGCCGTATTAAAACTAAAAGGTGATATGAAAAGCCCGATACTTTGCTTTGTTGGCCCCCCGGGAATTGGCAAAACATCTTTGGGCAAAAGCATTGCCAATGCCATCCACAGAAAATATGTGAGAGTAAGCTTAGGTGGATTGCATGATGAAAGTGAAATTCGCGGACATCGAAAAACCTATATAGGCGCAATGCCAGGAAGAATCTTACAATCTATAAGAAAAACAAAATCATCAAACCCTGTAATGATATTGGATGAAATTGATAAAGTGGGTAATGATTTCAGAGGCGATCCTTCATCAGCTTTATTAGAAGTATTAGATCCGGAACAAAACAATAATTTTTACGATAATTATCTTGAACTTGAATATGATCTTAGTAAAGTTTTGTTTATTGCCACTGCCAATAACCTCCAAAATATTGCACCGGCCTTACGCGACCGCTTAGAAATAATAGATCTTAGCGGATATGCCATAGAAGAAAAAATAGAAATAGCAAAACGGCATTTATTGCCTAAACAAAAAGAAGCACATGGTTTAAAAGATGTGACATTCAAAATTAGTGATGCAGTTTTGGAAAAAGTTATTACTGACTACACAAGGGAGAGTGGTGTTCGTGATCTTGACAGGCAATTGGCATCCATCATGCGTAACCTGGCCAAACAATATGCTGTAAAAGGAAAATTAAAACCAACCATTAGTAGCGGTGATGTTACAAAAATATTAGGTAAATCACGTTTTAGTAATGAGATGTATAAAACAGCTAACATGGCCGGCGTAGCTGTTGGGCTTGCCTGGACGTACGTTGGTGGTGATATTTTATTTATTGAAACTACAACCAGTGATAATGGAAAAGGAGAGCTAAAACTTACGGGTAATCTTGGAAATGTTATGAAGGAAAGCGCTACCACAGCAATGACTTATTTGCAATCAAATGCAAAAAAATATGGCATTGATCCGGAAATTTTTACAAAAAAAAATGTACATATCCATATCCCGGAAGGTGCTACTCCTAAAGATGGCCCAAGCGCAGGTATTACCTTAATGACAGCTTTAGCATCTTCCTTTACAGGCAAAAGAGTAAAACCTTATTTGGCCATGACGGGAGAAATAACTTTAAGAGGACAGGTACTGCCGGTTGGTGGCATAAAAGAAAAAGTGCTGGCAGCAAAACGTGCCGGGTTAAAAGAAATAATCATGTGCTCTTTAAATGAAAAAGATGTACAGGAAATTGACCAGGCATTCATAAAAGGCCTAAAAATAAGCTATGTGAAAAATATGCAACAGGTGCTGGATATGGCTCTTGCCTGATTTTTAAGCATTTCAATCCATACAATTAATTAATTCGTAAATAAATACAGTAAACAAAATCAGCACGATTTATTTCATGTTGGTTGTTTTAAGGGTTAAAAGAAAATTCCTTCCCGATTCTTCGGGAGGAATTTTTATTTTAGATTATCACTAGTATATCTTTTTACAAAGAAGCAGGCTGCTTTTCAGGTAGCTCAATAACAAAAGTAGATCCCTCATTAACCTTACTGCTAGCTTTAATAAAGCCATTGTGCTTATCAACAATTTTTTTACAGATTGATAAGCCTACACCTGAGCCTTGAAACTCATGATAGCTATGAAGTCTTTTAAAGATCACAAAAATATCATCTGAATAGGCAGGATCAAAACCAATACCGTTATCTGAAATAGAAATTCTATAATAGTTAAGGTTGTTTTTAAAATTATTTATTTTTTTAGAGATAATATTTATTTCAGGAGGTGTATCCTTTTGCCGGAATTTAATTGCATTATTAATCAGGTTAAAAAAAAGCTGCCGCATTAAACCCGGTATAGCAAAAATTACTGGTAAGCCCGCAACATTTATTTGTGCCTTGTTTTTTTCAATCTCTATTTCCAACTCCAACATAGCTTCCTTTACTAACACATTTAGATCAGTATTTACAAAATCATCCGGATCAATATCCTGTCTTGAAAATTGCAACAGATCATTTATTAGTGACTGCATTCTTTGCGAGGATCCCACTATCTTTTTCAGGTATTTCTCTACTTCCTTTTCATTTTTTTGGTCTATTAAAATTTTATCGCTAAAAATCATGATCTTTCTTAAAGGCTCCTGCAGATCGTGTGAAGCCACATAAGCAAACCGGTCAAGTTCTTCATTAACAGCTGTTAGATGTGTATTATTATCTATAAGCTGCTTATTTAAAAGTTTTACATTTTCTTCTGATGCTTTGCGATCTTCTATTTCTTTTTGCAAAGATTTATTGGCAGCCAATAATTGCTTTTCATGCGCAGCAAGTTGATGATTTTTGCGATATAGTTCTACGAAAACGCCAACTTTGGCTTTTAATAATTCAGGATTAATCGGTTTATATATATAATCAACACCGCCCATTTTATAACCTTTAAAAATATTTCCTTCTTCCTGATTGTGGGCAGTGATAAAAATTATCGGGATCTGTTTTAATTTATCACGCTCATAAATTATAGTAGCAGTTTCAAACCCATTGAGATCGGGCATTTGTACATCCATAAGGATAAGAGAAAAATCGTGTTCTTTTAATAGGATTTTGAGCGCAGCTCTGCCGGAATTGGCTTTAACAACGGTATAATCATCTTTCTCTAATAAAGTTTCTATAGAAAAAAGATTATCCTCCCTGTCATCAACCACTAAAATTTTTATGTCAGACCCGTTGCCTGAATCATTTGTATTTACCATTCCTGTTTCTATTTTTTATATAGCCATACTCTCATCAGGGACATTAGCTGATCAATTTTTAAAGGTTTGGTTATATAATCAGATGCTCCGGCTTCAATACACTTTTCTCTGTCTCCCTTCATTGCTTTTGCTGTTACTGCAATAATAGGAAGACTATTATTTTTGTGCTCTCTTCTAATCTTCTGAGTGGTTTCATAGCCATCCATTTCAGGCATCATAATATCCATAAGCACAATATCAATCTCCTTATTTTCATCCAGGATATTCATTGCTTCTTTACCGCTTTCTGCAGTAATTGTATTGATATGAAATCTTTCAAAAGCTGTAGTAAGTGCAAACAGGTTACGAACATCATCATCCACTACCAAAACATTTTTATTGGTTAAAACATCTTTTTTAGATCGAAGGTCTTCGATCATTTTTCTTTTTTCCGGCAGCAGATCTTTGTGATCAATATGTAACAGCATCACTGTTTCTTCTAATAAAAGATCAAGAGATTTTACATCC
>DASYOS010000026.1:0-5969 GCA_036007525.1 Chitinophagaceae bacterium
CATGTACGGAGGCGACCGTTCAAGAAAATTAATTTTGGTTGATTATGGATTTCGTTTGCCATCAGCATTAGATAATCGTCCGCTAAATTTTAATGAGTTTGAAGCAATGCTCAATCAAACAGTTTATATAAGTGCCACGCCCGGAGATTATGAATTGGAAAAATGCGGAGGTGTCGTGGTAGAACAGGTTGTACGTCCCACGGGGTTATTAGATCCGCCAATTGAGATACGTCCATCAGTAAACCAGATAGATGACCTGCTGGATGAGATTGATAAAAGAGTTACTAAAGGCGATAGAGTTTTAGTAACAACATTAACCAAGCGTATGGCAGAGGAGATGGATAAATACTTGCATCGTATAAATATTAAATCAAAATACATTCACAGCGAAGTACATACACTTGATCGAATAGAAATTCTAAGAGAATTACGGCTTGGTGAAATTGATGTTCTGGTAGGCGTAAATCTTTTAAGAGAAGGGCTTGATCTTCCGGAAGTATCACTTGTAGCTATTCTTGATGCAGACAAAGAAGGTTTTCTTCGCAATGAAAGATCTCTTACACAAACGGCAGGACGGGCTGCCCGCAACATTGATGGACTTGTAATTTTTTATGCAGATAAGATGACAGAGAGCATGCAAAAAACCATTGATGAAACCAGTAGACGAAGAGATAAGCAAATTGCTTACAACATCAAACACAACATCACTCCAACAACAATAAAAAAATCAATAGCACAGATAATGAGCCAAACTGCTGTACTGGATATTAAAGGATACGATGAAAAATCGCCGTATTCAGTTGATGATGTAGTAACAATCGCTGCTGAAGATCAGGAACAATATAAAACCATTCCTCAAATAGAAAAAGCTATCAGACAAACAAAAAGCCAAATGGAAAAAGCAGCCCGTGATCTTGATTTTATGGAAGCTGCAAGATTGCGTGATGAAATGTTTAAAATGCAGAAGGAGTTAGAAGGAATGAAAAGATAATAATTCAGATTTTGACAATGGGCGAACAATTAAATTACAAAAACGATTATGTATTGGAAGATGACCGGGTAAAACTTAGGTTATTAAGAGAAGATGACTATAATAATTTGTTACCTTTTTCTTTACATGAGCCTGATACATGGAAGTATTCATTAGTTGGCGCTGAAGCAGAAGAAGGATTAAAAAATTATATGAACATTGCATTACAGGCATGGCAGGATGAAAAGGAATATCCCTTTATTGTATTTGATAAACGAAGTAATGAATATGCAGGCTCTACAAGGTTTTACGATATTAATGAGGAATTTAAAACGTTGCAATTAGGCTACACATGGTATGGGGAAAAATTCCGGGGCACAGGCTTGAATAAGCATTGCAAATTCCTGTTACTGTCATTTGCTTTTGAACAATTAGGTATAGAGCGTTTTGAATTAAGAGCCGATAATAATAACGAAAGAAGCATTGCTGCGATGAAATCTATCGGATGTAAAGTTGATGGTGTTTTAAGAAGCAATATGCCAACTAGAAACGGCAACACAAGAAGAGACAGCATTGTTTTAAGCATCTTAAAAAATGAATGGTTCTCAGAAGTAAAAGAGACTTTGAAAAACAGATTGTAAGAAAGCTGTTATTTATAATAGGTGGCAACACCATATTGGTGTAATGTAGTTAGCCTGAGTTTATCTCCTTTTGCATAAAGCAATTTGTACTCTTTGAACTCTTTGTTTTTACCCAGGAATCCTATAATGCAGGAAAGTTTTTCTTTACCATGCTTTACTTCTATTACAGGCCAAATACCAAAGTTCGGAACAGTTAAAGTGTCATTTTGTATCGTTCCATCATGATACATCGTAAGCAGGTATTTGAAAGTTTCAGCTGTTTCAAAGATTTTAACTCCAAATTTCCTATCGAGCTTTGGGTCTCCTATAGGGATTATGTATTCCGCAATTGGTTTTTTGCTAATATTTTTTCTGATTGCAGGTATCGTGTCATTAGTTATGATTTCTATTTTTTCCTTATTAACCTTGTTTTTTTCAACACAGCCAAAAAATAAAATACTAAAAAGGATGTAGGACTTGCTGACAAGCATATAAGTAGTATTGATCTCTAATTACAGTTGAATTTATTTAAGAATTGGGTTTAAAAAAAATCTTTTTAATTTTATTCATAGAATTTCTCTTTTTATACCTTAAAAAAAAATTATGAGACAAATTACCATCACACTCTGCACAGTAATAATCTTATTTAGCTGTAATGACAGTAAAACAGATACTACTGCTACAACTGACTCTACTAAAAATGTTATGGACACTTCAACTGCAATGTCGCCGCAAATGGATTCGGGGGCTATGATGCAAGCCTGGATGACTTATATGACACCGGGAGATGTTCATAAAATGCTTGCCAAATCAAATGGAACTTGGGACGAAGATGTTACTACATGGATGGAGCCCGGCAAACCTCCAACTACAGGAAAATCTACTGCGGTAAATAAAATGATATTAGGCGGACGTTACCAGCAATCTAACCACAAAGGAAGTTTTATGGGTATGCCTTTTGAAGGGGTAAGCACTGTTGGCTATGACAATGCCAAAAAAGTTTTTCAGAGCAGTTGGGTGGATAATATGGGAACTGGAGTAATGAACATGGAGGGTACATGGGACTCTACTGCACATACTATAAATTTTAAAGGAAAGACAACTGATCCCTCAACCGGAAAAGAAATGGACGTTAGAGAAACATTTACCATGGTTGATGACAATAATCATAAGATCGAGATGTGGAGCACCCAAAATGGCAAAGAGTTTAAAACAATGGAAATTGTTTTAAAAAGAAAATGATCATAAATAGGTATTATGTAAAAAGCTGTTCCTTAATGGAGCAGCTTTTTCATTTATAGAAATAAATTTATTATTCCATATTAGGCCGTAGCCATTTTTCCATTTCTTCCAAAGGCATATTTTTTCTTTTTGCATAATCTTCCAACTGGTCTCTGCCAATTTTACCTAAACCAAAATAATGACTTTCCGGATGAGCAAAGTACCAGCCGCAAACTGAAGCGGGAGGATTCATGGCTAAGCTTTCAGTAAGCTCAATACCAATATTTTCTGTTACATTCAGTAAGGAAAATAATTTTAATTTTTCAGTATGGTCAGGGCATGCAGGATAACCCGGTGCAGGACGAATTCCTTTGTATTCTTCTCTTACAAGGTTTTCATTAGATAACGCTTCATCTTTTGCATATCCCCAATATTTTTTACGCACCTGCTGATGCAAACATTCAGCAAAAGCTTCAACAAACCTGTCGGCTAATATCTGCACAAGAATTTTATTATATTCATCATTATCAGCCGCAAAGCGATCTATGTGTTCTCTTGCACCCTGGATACAAACGGCAAATGCACCCATAAAGTCAGGCCCATGCTCTTGTGGTTTTACAAAATCTGCTAATGAATATGTTGCTTGCCCGATTGCTTTTTTCATTTGTTGCCGTAACGATTCTAAATGCTCTTTTCCATCATCAGTTTGCAAAGTGATGGTATCTTTATTGTTAGAAGTAGCTTCCCAAAAACCAATCACTCCATTTGCTGAAAACCATTTATTGGCAACTATAGTTTCAACCATATTTTTTGCATCGGTGTATAATCGTGTTGCTTCCGTTCCAAATATTTTATCAGTTAATACTTCCGGAAAACGACCAGGCATCTCCCATCCTATAAAGAAAGGACCCCAGTCAATATATTCTGCAATAGTTCCGAGGTCAAAATCTTTGAATACTTTGATTCCTTCAACAACTGGCTTTACAGGTTTATAATTCTTCCAGTCAAAATATTCTTTTGTTACTAATGCTTCTTCATAAGGTATTAATACTTTGTATTTCTGCTTATTGGAAAATTGTACTTGAAGATTGGAATATTCCTCCTTTACCTGGTTTAAAAAATCAGTCTTTTGTTCTTTGCTTAGTAAGCTCCCTACAGCGGTTACACTTCTGGAAGCATCTAGAACATGCAATACGCCATTATCATATTCAGGAGCAATACGAACAGCTGTATGCATGCGTGAAGTTGTTGCGCCACCAATTAATAAAGGAATTTCAAAATGCTGCCGCTTCATTTCTTTTGCGATATGTACCATCTCATCTAATGATGGGGTGATTAATCCGCTTAAACCAATTATATCAACATTATTTTCTTTTGCAGCCTGTAAAATTTTATCTGCCGAAACCATTACGCCAAGATCAATAATATCATAGCCATTGCAACCTAGTACAACTCCCACAATATTTTTACCAATGTCATGCACGTCACCTTTCACCGTTGCCAGTAATATTTTTGCAGCACCTGCACCTTCTTCATTTTTAGTTCCTGCGGCAAGATGAGCTAGCCGGCGTTCTTCTTTTTCTGCTTCGATGTAAGGTGTTAAAATCGCAACAGATTTTTTCATAACTCTTGCGCTTTTTACCACCTGCGGCAAAAACATTTTACCACTTCCAAAAAGATCGCCAACGATATTCATACCATCCATTAACGGACCTTCAATTACATCCAAAGGTTTTGGATATTTTATTCTTGCTTCTTCCGTATCAGCATCTATATGATCTGTAATTCCATTTACTAATGCATGACTCAAACGTTTTTCTACCGGTTCTTTTCTCCATGCTTCATCTTTTACTTCAACTTTGCCTTTTTGTTTTACAGTTTCTGCAAATAATAAAAGTTTATCCGTCGCTTCAGGGTCACGGTTTAAGATCACATCTTCACAAAGCTTTTTTAACGCCTGCTCTATTTGCTCATAAACCGGCAATTGCCCTGCATTCACAATTCCCATATCCATACCTGCTTCAATAGCATGGTATAAAAAAACGGAATGCATTGCATCCCGAACGGTATCATTACCACGAAATGAAAAAGAAACATTACTTACACCACCACTCACTTTTGTGAGGGGCATTTTTTGTTTGATAATTCTTGTTGCTTCTATAAAATCAACACCATAATTATTGTGCTCTTCTATTCCGGTGGCAATTGCAAAAATGTTAGGATCAAAAATTATATCCTGGGGATCATAGCCAACCTGTTCCGTTAATATTTTAAATGCTTTTTCGCAAATCTCTACTTTGCGGTCTTTTGTATCAGCCTGCCCTTTTTCATCAAAAGCCATAACGATCACAGAAGCACCATAACTTTTACAGATTATTGCCTGCTCAATAAACTTTGCTTCTCCTTCTTTCATGGAGATTGAATTCACAATACATTTACCCTGTACGCATTTCAATCCTGCTTCAATGATGTTAAATTTAGAAGAATCGATCATGATGGGAATGCGGGCAATGTCAGGCTCTGCCTGCAACAGATTAAGAAAAGTGGTCATTGCTTTTTCGCCATCCAACAATGCATCATCCATATTTACATCTAAAATTTGAGCGCCACTTTCTACCTGTTGCCTTGCAACAGAAAGTGCTTCCTCATATTTATCTTCTCTTATTAATCTTGCAAATTTTTTAGAGCCCGTAACATTAGTACGTTCACCTACATTCACAAAATTTGTTTCAGGTCGAACAACCAAAGGTTCGAGCCCCGCTAATCTTAAAAATGGTCTAATCTGTATCGTATCACTCATAATTATTTCCTTATGCAAAAATTTCTTCTTCAACTACAGGCAATTCTCTTGCTTTATATTTTTTTACCTGCTCTGCAATGTGTTTAATATGATCCGGAGTTGTACCACAACAGCCACCTACTATATTCACAAATCCTTGCGCTGCCCATTCTTCAATAATGTGCGCTGTTTCATGAGGCTGCTCATCATATTCACCAAACGCATTTGGTAAGCCTGCATTGGGATATGCGGAAGTATAACAACTTGCCAGCTGGCTTAACTCCTCAATGTGGGGGCGCATTTCATTAGCTCCCAAAGCACAATTTAATCCAATGCTTAATGGCTTTGCATGTGAAACAGAAATGTAAAATGCTTCCAA
>DASYOS010000027.1:0-2113 GCA_036007525.1 Chitinophagaceae bacterium
AATAAAAATTGTACAGAACAGGTTAAATACTCAATTACAAATTGAAGGATTGTTGATGACGATGTATGATGGCCGCCTGCGATTATGTAACCAGGTTGTAAACGAAGTAAGAAAACATTTTGAAGACCTTGTTTTTTCAACGATTATTCATCGCAATACCCGGTTAAGTGAAGCGCCTAGTTTTGGTAAGCCCGCCATTTTATATGACGCAGACAGTAAGGGTGCGGTAAATTATCTAAACCTTGCAAAAGAAATTTTGCAAAAGAACAATATGACAAAATTAAGTCAGGAAGAAAAAATGATGCATTGAGCATATGAGTTGTGAGTACTGAGTTTTGAATAAAACCTACTCTAAAACCCGCAACTGACAACTGACAATTGACAACTCACATCCATAAAATTATGTCCACACAAAATAAAAAAGATGCACTCGGCAAAGGCATTCGGTCTTTATTACAAAATATTGATGCGGATCTTAAATCCACTGCAGGCTCATTAAAAAGTGAAATAACAGAAAAAGTCAGCACTAGTTCAAGAATACAACTTGAACAAATTGAAATAAATCCTAAACAACCACGTCGTGATTTTGATGCAGTAGCCTTGAGTGAGCTGGCTGCATCTATCAAATCGCATGACATTATTCAACCAATTACAGTAAGTAGGCTTGTCAACGGGAAATATAGAATAATTGCAGGTGAAAGAAGATTTAGAGCAGCAAAGATTGCAGGGCTAAAAGATGTTCCAGTGTATGTTAGAGAAACCAAAGATTCACAACTGCTCGAGCTTGCATTACTGGAAAATTTGCAACGGGAAAATTTAAACGCAATGGAAATTGCGTTAAGCTACAAACGCCTGATGGAAGAGTTGGAGTACACACAGGAGCAGGTGGCTGAGAGAATGGGTAAAGAAAGAAGTACAGTAACTAATTACATTCGCCTTTTAAAATTGCCTCCTGATATACAGGTTGCTGTACGCAATGGCTCTATAAGCATGGGGCATGCCAGGGCGTTGATAAATGTAGATGCAATTGATAAACAGCTTTTTATTTTTCATGAAATAAAAAATAAAGAATTATCAGTTCGGCAAACCGAAGAGCTTGTAAGAAGATTGTATACCCAAGGCAGTGCTGTTAATAATTCCGTAAAGTCACAGCTTTCGCCTTCATTAAAAAAAATTGAAGATAATTTAGCTTCTCACTACAGCACCAAAGTAAAATTTAATCATAATAAAAAGGGCTTTGGCAGTATCACATTTGAATATTATTCTATAGAGGAATTAAATTCAATTTTAGAAAAGATGAATGTGCCGGTGAACTAAGCTATGCTAAATAAAAAATTATTTTTTTGTATAATATTCTTTTTGTCAATAGCCTTTTGCAGTAAAAATTTTGCGCAAGAAAAAACCGATACACTGATTCTTAAAAGTGATAGCACAACGGCGAAAAAATTTGATAGCACAAGTAAAAAAAATATTTTAGCGCTGGACACATCTGCCCAAAAGTACAATCCAAAAGTTGCAACATTTAGATCTGCAGTTCTGCCCGGCTGGGGACAAGCATACAATAAAAAATACTGGAAGATTCCTATAATTTATGGAGCACTTGGAATTACCGCAGGGATTTTTAGCTATAATTTAAAAACGTATAAAAAACTTAGAGAAGCAATTATTTTACGCTCTGATACAATTCTTTCCAACGATTCGCAGGTTGATCCCAGGTTTATAAATTTTTCTACTGAATCTATACGCACTTATCGAAATTCATTCAGGCAGAATATGGATTACTCTGTTTTATTCTTTCTTATTTTTTGGGGCTTAAATGTTGTTGATGCCACTGTAGATGCTCATTTAAAATCATTTGATGTAAATGACAATATCAGCTTTAAAATAAAGCCGGATTATAATCCTCTTGTTAAAACAGGTGGTATCAGTATGGTGTTTTCTTTTAAAGATAAACAACCAAAAGTTTTACCTTCATTACGATAATTATCCTCTCGTTATGAAAATTGCATTAATTGGTTATGGTAAAATGGGACAGGCAATTGAAGAGATTGCTTTGCAAAAGGGCCATAGTATTTGTTTAGCCATTAGCTCAAAAAATGCAAAAGATCTTACA
>DASYOS010000028.1:0-4047 GCA_036007525.1 Chitinophagaceae bacterium
TCGCCATAAATTTTTTCTGCCCATTGATAGGAATCCCATATCCATTGACTTATGGGTTGCGCTTGCCACATTATCCTTTGTACTTTAGAAGTATGATTGATTGCCCTGGTGTACTCTGTATAACTTAACTGCTGAAAATCAATAAGCCTGCTGTCCCAAACCTGGTGCAGATTTGATGGTGCATTAAACCATAATACACTTATTTTATTCCCCCCCTGATCGTCTGGGCGGCCAACATGCAGCGGCTGATGGATATCGCCAACAATATGTATCAGCAGTTTTAAGTAAAATGCTTTTATCTCTTTAGTAAGCAGCTTATTTTTTAATTGCTTAACTAAAAAATTAATTTTTGTGTAAGCATCTACCGCGGTGTCAGCTTTAAGAATAGTGGTAACTTCCTTAAAAGTTAATCCTTCTTTTATATTTATGTAATGCCAGCGGGATAAATAATTAAAAGTTGTATCAGACTTAATAAAATCAGGCCAGTTTGTTGCCATTGCAATTGTTTCTGTACCCAATAGTTTTATTACCTCTTTTTTTGCATAAGGAGTAAGGTAACTCTCTGCAATCTGCCCAACAATGCGATGTCCAAGCACTCCCCAGGCATTGGTTTTTACAGGCAAATAAAAAAATGCAGTAATCAGGATTAATTTTTTTATAAAATTTATCATTTTCAAAAATATTTATAGATAACCTTTCCCCATTAAACATTCAATGTTCCCAACACATCATTCATTGCTCTAACAGCATCTGCACTTTTATTAAATGCTGCCTGCTCTTCTTCATTCAGTTTAAAATCAATAATCTTTTCCCAACCGTTTCGTCCAACAACAACCGGTACGCCCAGGCAAATATCTTTTTGTCCATACTCTCCATTAAGACTAACACAGCATGGCATTAATTTTTTTTCGTCCCTAACGATAGTTTCTACCAAAGCAGCGCCGGCAGCGCCGGGGGCATACCACGCAGAAGTGCCTAACAAACCTGTAAGGGTTGCGCCGCCAACCATTGTATCGGCCGCCATTTTTTTAAGTTGATCTTCTTTTAATACATTACTAACAGATGTTCCATTGTAAGTAGCAAGCCTGGTTAAAGGTATCATCGTTGTATCGCCATGCCCGCCGATAACAACAGCCTGAAGATCCGCAGCAGAACAACCTATTGCAGTTGATAAATAATATTTAAACCTGCTGCTATCTAAAATGCCTCCCATACCAATTATTTTTTCTTTAGGCAATCCACTACTTTGCAAGGCAAGCCAGGTCATTGTATCCATAGGATTGCTTATAACAATTATTATTGCATCGGGAGAATGCTGCAAAATATTTTGCGTTACGCCCTTTACAATTCCTGCGTTTATTCCTATCAGTTCTTCACGTGTCATTCCCGGTTTACGGGGAATACCGGATGTTATCACTACTACATTACTGCCTTTTGTTTTTGTATAATCATTGGTACTGCCAACTACCTTAGTATCAAAGCCAAGCAGGGTGCAGGTTTGCATCATGTCAATCGCTTTACCTTCTGCCAAACCTTCTTTTATATCCAGCAACACAAGCTCTTCACAAAGTTCTTTTCTTGCAATGTTATCAGCGGTGGTTGCACCAACTGCGCCTGCACCTACAACGGTTACTTTCATCATTTTTCTGTTTTTATTTTAAATTTCGTTTTCAGGGTAAAGGTAATAGATTACAAATTTTATTTACAAAATTCTTAACTACGTACCCCATGTATTTCATTTAACTTCCATCGTCTTATTTACAAAGACATTGGCAAAAGAAAATGAAAAAGAGTTTACTCATCACCCTCCTATTTTCAGGCATATTTTGCCATGCCATCTCCCAAACAGTAAAACTTGCCGCTTATTATGATGCCAATACTTCTTCAGTTAAACTAAACTGGAATATGATTTACACCAGTTCTAAAACGGGTTATCTTTTACTAAGAAGTGCTGATGGTGTTACATGGTCTGAAGCAGCCCGGGATAAATCGTTACGCAATTATACAAACAGAGACATCTATATTTTTAATGACAGATCATATTCACCCGGAAAAAATTATTACAGAATAAAAATCTTTGATAATTATAATAATACAATTGCTCTCTCCCCTGTTGTGGTTGTAAATGCCGGAGTTTCGCTAAAAACTACAATCTACCCGCCTAATACACAAAGGCAAACTACAATTAAAGAAAACAATACTCAAACGCAAGTAAATACAAACAACAGGAGCAATAACAGCTGGATAATTTATCCCAACCCTGCAACAGACTTTTTAAAACTTACTTATAAAGGCTCCAATGCGCTAAAAGGTGTGGTAAATGTGCAAATACAAAACGCAAGCGGAAAAACAGTGATTAAATTCCGCTCCGCCTCCATATATAAAACGATAGAGATTCCAATCTCTAACTTGCCAACGGGTACATATGTTATCCAAATTAATGTACTGGATGAATTTATGATGAACCAGGGATTTATAAAGAATTAATGGAAGTGGTAATTTGAAATTGTTACATGCATGAGTTATAGAGCAGCTGCTATCTTTTCCATCTTTACACTTCCTGAAAATGCCTGTTTAAAATTCCCTTTTTTATCATACACATAAATGGCAGGAAGCCCGGGTACTTTAAAAAAAATAGGTAAAAAGAACTTTCCATCTCTGCCCATAATTATATTAGGATACTTTTCAATTTTATATTCTTTATAAAATTTCAACATTTGCTCATAAGGAAGATACTCAACCATCACTATTTGTGCTTTTTTAAACTTATCAATGTTTGCAATTAATTCTTTTGTCTCATGCTGGCAATGTTCACAGTCGGGGCTAAAAATGATAAATACAGTTGATTTCTTTTTTTGCAGATCTTCTCTTGTAAACTTAGTGCTATCAGGGGCTTTATAAATAGTGAATTGAGGAATTGTTGGAAATCTCAGGTAGACTGGTTTAGAACTATCTGCTTGTGAAAAGCTTAATTGTGCTGTAAATACTATAACTATTAAAATGAAAGTTCTTATCACGCTAAATATTTTTTTAAAGATAAATTTTTCTCCCGACAGCAAGCCCCATATAATCGAATACATCAATTCTTAACAGCTATTTGGGTTTTGATTTTCAAACATTACCTTTGCCGCCTCCAAGGGAGTCCTTTGGACAAAATTTTTGTTATGGCAAATACATCAGACATGCGTTCGGGGCTTATTTTAAAAATAGATGGAAGTTTATATACTGTTATTGAATTTGGGCAAAATAAAACAGCCCGTGCTGCAGCAAAAGTTTGGGCTAAATTAAAAGGTGTTGATAATAACAGAACCATTGAACAAACATGGAATAGTGGAGAAACTATATACCCGGTAAGAGTTGAAAAAAAAGCGTACCAATTTTTGTATAAGGATGATTCGGGCTACACATTTATGGATACAGAAAACTATGAACAAATATCAGTTCAGGAAACTATGGTTGATGCCCCACAATTTTTAAAAGATGGCCAGGAAGTTTCAGTTTTAATAAATACAGAAACAGAATTACCAATGGGTGTTGAGCTCCCTGATAAGATTACAATGCGTGTTACATACAGTGCTCCAGGCGTAAGAGGCGATACTGCTACCAGAACTTTAAAACCAGCTACTGTGGAAACCGGAGCCACAGTTATGGTTCCACTTTTTGTAAATGAGGGGGAACTAATAAAAATAAATGCAAAAACCGGTGAATATGTGGAACGTGTAAAGGAATAATCACAGAAAACTTATGTTTTAGTTTTATCCCATTTTTTGTGTTTTTACTATAATATTTACAGTTTTTGCTCAAAAATGTACCAAAACCCACACATTTTCTTCATTTTTATTACAAGTGAATAAAATTTGACAAATCATTCCCTATCTTAGCTTCCCATTTATCTATAACGTAATAAAATCTGATGGATATAAAGAAAATACAGGAATTAGTAAAGCTAATTACTAAAACCAACATTGGCGAGATCAGTATTGAGGAAAAAGATTTTAAGATCACTATTAAACAAAAGAGGGAGGCTACACAAAATTTTGCCGCTCC
>DASYOS010000029.1:0-3854 GCA_036007525.1 Chitinophagaceae bacterium
AGTGGGGATGCTATTGATAATGAAGAGAATATTTTAAATGTAAAAAAAAGATATAGATCAGAATTTACGAGAGTGCTGGGGCAGCCAAAAACCAATAATCTTTTTAATGCAGAAAGAGAATTTAGAGGCGTTTTAATGCGCCATTTAAAAAATAAGCAAGCAAATAGGCCTAACTCAGCCAATAAGCCTAATAACTCCTTGCGTAAAAATAATTCTTACCGTAAAAGGTAATTTCTATCCGTTCAACACAGACTTTTAAGGAAAACTTGTATAATATAAAAATTCTCCTATTTTTGTCATTAGGTGTTTTTCATAGGTTAGCAACGGCCAGCTCTTTCTAGGGCAGGCCTTTTTTGTGAGTTTCAGAATTTAAACACCGGCATTTTAAGATCGTGATAAAAAAGGAACACCCATTTTTCAAGCTCTCCACGCTCTCTCCACTCTTGTCGCAGAAGCATTGATTTTTTACCATCATAGTCATATTTAGCTATAAACCTGTTTTTCATTTGTTGTAACTGGGGAGCAACATCACCTCCAAAAAAAATCTTTTCTTTATTATCTTCTATCCAAAACACCTGGTGGTATGGAGAGTGAGCCCCTGTAACTTCATATTTAATATAATCATCTATTATATTATTACCCTTAATAAAATTTGCCTGTGGTGAATTTTTAAGTATTTCAAAATCTTCCAGGATGTATGAAGACTTTGTATTTTCAACAGCAAAATCAAACTCTTGTTTATTTATATAATAAGTCGCATTACTAAAGCTTAAGATCTTTTCTCTATTTTGTTGTTGACTAATCCCGCCGGAATGATCTTTATGTAAATGTGTAATCAAAACTTTTGTTATATCAGAAGGATCGATACCATTGTTTAATAAGTTTTGATGTATTTGTAATATTCCATTTGCGTTTGTAAAGCCTAATCCCGTATCCAGTAATAAAATATCTTTTGACGTTACAATTACAAAAGGCTGAATTTCCACTACTAAACTTCCAACATTTCTATCGTGTAATTTATCTTTTTCAATATCGAATGGAATAAATTGTTTGGTTTTATCAACAGTAAAAGCGCCTTCACTAAGTGGTATAATTTTCATTTAATTAAAATCAGAGTTATTTACAGGGCGACGTATTAAAAATAGTATCCAAATCATAGTCATTAAAAAAAGCATTGCAGTAAATTGATGTGCTATACCAAACCAAATAAGATTATTCCCATAAGGCGATGTAATTACGGTGAGAATACCCAGCACTACCTGTATCAAAATTAAAATTAATGGCAACCACCTGGTTTTATTTAGGAGTTGATTGTTATTAATTTTTCTTGCTTTCATCGTCCAGATAAAAACCATGATGGTTAATAGATATGCCAGGCCCCTGTGTATAAATTGAATGGTAATTTTATTTTCTAAAAAATTTCTCCACCATGGAGAAGAATTATTTATTTGGTCCGGCACAATCATTCCGTTGATATCCGGCCAGGTTGGCGCAGCAGTAGCCGTCTTTAAACCCGACATAAATGCGCCATAAATCAATTGAATAATGAGAATACAAACAATAATTATTGCAAATCTTTTTAAAGAAGAATTAATTATAAGTTTTTCCCTGGGAATTAACAGGCTTAACGCAAACCAAAATGTATAACCTAGTAACATAAATGCAGCAATAAAATGAGTAGCCAACTCAATATGGCCTACAAACATTTTCTCAGCCACCAATCCGCTTTTCACCATAATCCATCCTATAAGCCCCTGCAATGCACCTAATAAAAAAAGGATGACCATGGGAATGATCATTTCTTTTTTAAATTTTCGTTTCAATAAAAAATAAATAAACCCGGCTAAAAAAACCATTCCCAATAACCTGGCCCAGAAACGATGGAGCCATTCCCAAAAAAAGATAAATTTAAAATCACTTAAAGTAAAATCAGCATGTATATATCTAAATTGATCTGTGCTTTTATATTTATCAAACTCGGTCTGCCAGTCTGCAGTATTTAAAGGAGGAAGCATACCTGTTATCGGTTTCCATTCGGTGATCGATAACCCGGATTCTGTTAGCCTGGTAATTCCTCCAAGCATAACCTGAATCATTATCATTGCCACCCCAATCAATAACCATATTGCTATAGGTTTTGAAGATGTTCTGTCCAACGAATATTGCATGCGCAAAGTTATTTGTATAAGGTCATTAAAACTTGTGTTGATAATTATTTGGGCAAATTATTTATGAGATAATTAGATTTGATAAATTTTTGGATTGCTTCTCCCATTTTTTCATAATAAATTTTGCGAGGCTGGTTTAGATGAAGCCGGACGAGGATGCTTTGCCGGCCCTGTATTTGCAGCAGCAGTTGTTTTACCCAAAGATTTTTATCATCCCGCATTAAATGATTCAAAGCAAATGAAAAAAGAGGATAGAGACATGCTTCGCCCTATTATTGAAAAAGAAAGTATTTCATACTCAGTTGCAAAAGTTGATAACGAAGAGATTGACCGCATTAATATTTTACAGGCATCTTTTAAAGCAATGCACCTCTCTCTTAATAAATTAAGATATAAACCTGAATACCTGTTAGTAGATGGCAATCGTTTTAAAAAATATAAAGATTATCCTCATCGTTGTGTAGTTCAGGGAGATGGAATGTATACGTCTATTGCAGCGGCAAGTGTTTTGGCAAAAACTTATCGGGATGAGTATATGCAAAAACTTCATAAAAGATTTAAAATGTATGCATGGGAAACCAACAAAGGCTACGGTACATCTGAACATCGCAGTGCAATTGAAAAACACGGACTCTGTAAATACCACCGGAGAAGCTTTAATATAATTGCGGCACAATCATTTGCATCAGACAATTGCGAGATTCAAGAAACGTCAGAAGTATCTCTGTAACCCCCTTTTTTTTAAAATATTTTTTTCTTTTTTAAACTTTATCTGGGGGGAATAGTCTGTATATAAGACACAAAAAATTTTAAACATTTAAATCCAATTTTTATGAAAACAGTAAAAATCTTATCCATGGCAGCCATTTTATTTGGTTTTGGCATAACCAGTGCAGATGCACAGGTTAAAGACAATTTTCAAAATCAAAAAGAGCGAATTACGCAAGGCGTAAAAAGCGGAGAGCTTACCAAAAGTGAAACCAAAAACATTATCCAGGACGAAAGAGAAATCAGGCAGGATGTTAAATTAGCTAAGGTAGATGGTGACGTAACCAAAGGAGAGAAAAAGATCATTTTGAAAGAACAAAAGCAATTAAGCAAAGAAATCTATAGAAAAAAACATAACTGCCGCGAAAGAAATTAAAACCCACCATTTATTATTTAAAACCTCTGATATTTCAGAGGTTTTTTTATGCTTCCCATGTTCCTGCCCCCTGCCGGGTTATGTGCCATTCATCTGAAGTGCAATCTATAATTGTAGAAGGAATCATACCACCGGTGCCTCCGTCAATTACATAATCCACTTTGTCCCCCAATTTTTCAAAAATAATTTCAGGGTCGGTATATTCTTCTATCATATCACCCGGCAATGATGTACTTAAAATAGGATTATCCAAAACTTCCAATATCTGTTTGCAAATAATATTATCCGGGATACGCAGGCCAATAGTTTCTTTTTTACTTTTCAAAATTTTAGGTACTTGTTTACTTGCCGGTAAAATAAAAGTGTAAGGCCCGGGTAAATATGCTTTAAGCATGCGGTATAAGGCGTATCAATGCTTTTAGTATAATCACTCAAATGGCTTAGATCGCGGCATATAAAAGAGAGCTGTACTTTTTTAGGATCTACATTTTTTATTTTACAAATTCTTTCAATTGCCTTTGGGTGGTGAATATCACAACCCA
>DASYOS010000030.1:0-3751 GCA_036007525.1 Chitinophagaceae bacterium
TGGTTTTCGGCTTCTTGCATTCTTTGTGAATAAAACATAAAATCTTTTTCTAATGTTAGATGAATGTGATATAAGAAATGTATCATCAATATCAGAAATAAAAGCATACTCGTACTTATAAGGAACAAAAAATTCTCCCACAGCTTCTATAGGATTATTAGATCCATGATTTAACAATTTTACCTTTACAGGATGCCAACCGGGGGAGATTGGGACATCTGAATTCCATTCAAATTTAAAAAATCCATCGGTTTCAGTCTTTGCTTCATGGGTAACTCCCTCCCATACTAATTGCAGAGTGGCGTTTACTAATGGTTTTACCATAAATAAGCGCAATAATCCGTACGAGTTATTAAATAAATTTTTGCTGTAATTCTTTCTCGCTAACGGGCTTAGCTTTAAAACATGGCCAAATACAATCACCTTTTTTTCATTTCCATAACCGTGATATAATTTAATTACGGGATCGTTTGTAAGGTGAAACCAAAAAAGGATTTTATCTGTGAAACGTTCCCAAAGAGAAAGTTCCTTTTCTTTATGATTATCCTTTAATATTTGCATAGTGTTTGCATATTATAAAACCTAAATATGACGAATTCTAAATTAAAGATATTATTTGTTATCAACCCGATATCAGGTACTAAAGCAAAAATTGCATGGGAACCAGCAATTCGCAATTATTTTACAAACCTGTCACACAGTATCGAGTTTTTTTTATTGGATGGCAAAGATGATGCTACTTCTTTAAAATATTGGATTGAAAAGTTACAGCCTGATAGAATTATAGCTGTTGGCGGAGATGGTACAGTTTCCCTGGTTGCCGAGCAATTACTGAGGTCTGATATAGTAATGGGAATTTTGCCTGCAGGCTCATCAAACGGGATGGCAAAGGAATTAAATATCCCTGTTGAAGTTGATGGCGCTTTAGATATAGTCTTAAACGGAGATATTAGATCGTGTGATGTAATAAGAATTAATGATAAAGAGATCAGTTTACATTTAAGTGATTTAGGAGTAAATGCACAACTTGTAAAATACTTTGAGCAAGGCAACTTGCGCGGAAAACTTGGTTACGCCTTAAAGGTTTTTAAAGTGCTTTGGAAAAAACGGACGATGGAGGTTACTATAAAAACAGATAGGGAAGAGATAAAGCGGAGGGCTTTTATGGTTGTAATAGCAAATGCGAGTAAGTATGGCACCGGGGCTTTAATTAACCCTGACGGGGTGTTGCATGACGGGCTTTTTGAAATTGTTGTAGTGCGTCGTATTCATTTTTTATCTGTGCTTAAAATGTTTTTAAAATTTAAAAGATATAATCCTAAAAAAGTTGAAATATTCCAGGCTAAATCTGCAATTATTTCAACCATTAAACCTGCTCATTTTCAAGTGGACGGAGAATACCTGGGAAAGAAAAATAATGTAAAAGCTGAAATATTAAAAGCTCAGCTTAAACTCCTTCTACCCTATAAAAAGTAACATTTCGTTTAGAATAATATTTTATACCGGCTCGATTTATTTTATATACTGTATTTGTAAGATTAAAATTATGGCTTTAAAAAAATCAGTACTCGCAATTATTATTATCCCCGTTTTATTTTGCATTAAAATACAGGCACAATATATTCAGTACCCCTACCCTGTAAAATATTTTACTATAAATATTGACGGACAAAATGCAAAAATAGCTTTTATGGACATTAAACCCGATAGTGCTAATGGTCAAGCCGTAATTTTATTTCATGGTAAAAATTTTACAGGGTTTTATTGGAAAGATGTTATGCAGTTTTTAGCTAAGGCCGGCTACAGAGTGATAGTACCCGACAATATCGGATGGGGATTATCAACAAAGCCTAATACAAAATATACATTTGAAATGCTGGCTCAAAACAATAAGCTTTTACTTGATTTTTTACAGATTGATAAAGTGAATGTGATAGGGCATTCAATGGGGGGAATGGTTGCAACAAGATTTGCATTAATGTATCCCCAGAAAACAGCTAAACTTATTTTAGAAGATCCCTTAGGATTGGAGGACTACAAAAAATTTATTCCTTACAAAACAATGGAGCAGCAATATAAAAAAGAATTATCTGCAACTTATGCTTCCTATAAAAAATACCAACAAAGCTATTACCCTATGTGGAAACCCGAGTACGAACAATATGTAGTGGCGCAGGCGGAACCTTTAAAGCAAAAAGATTTTTCATCTGTAGCCTGGATAAATGCATTAACGTATCAGATGATATATGAACAATCCGTATTATATGAATTCTCAAAATTAAATATCCCCACATTATTACTTGTTGGTAGCTTAGACAGAACATTTATTGGTAAAGAAATGTTACCAGCGGGTAAACAAAAACTTTTTGGCAATTACCCTATCTTGCTTCTAATGCAGGTAAAAAGATTAAAAATTCTAAAGTTGTAATTCTACCGGGAGTTGGTCATATTCCGCATATACAAAGTCTGGATCTATTTCGAAAAAACGTATTAAGTTTTTTGTTGTAATTGTAAAATAATTTCCCTTGTTACTTAAGTTACGATTATCATAAATCGCGAATCCCATCCAAAGTACCTTTGCATCTTTAAATAATAAAGATTATCTTTGCTCCTCAATTTTAATTAAATAATACAACAATGGACAGTAAAAACACAGGAACCGTTAAGTTTTTCAATTCTGAAAAAGGATTCGGTTTTATTAAACACGATGATTCCAACAAGGAAACATTCGTACATGCAAGCGGATTAGTTGATGAAATCAAAGAAAACGACAAAGTTGAATTTGATCTTCAGAACGGGCAAAAGGGCATGAATGCCGTAAACGTGAAATTAATAGGATAAGATCCATATTTCCAAAACCTTAAGGGCTCCAAATTTTGGGGCCCTTATTTTTTTGCCTGTAACACATAAATTTAAGCCTAGCCGATGTTCGTGTTAATTCTTTATTAAACGAGGATTTGAGCGATACAATGCCTCTATCTTTGATCTCTAAACTCAAGCTAAAAATGAAAAAAATTACTATACTGATCTTTACTGCTATTACGATTGCCAACATATCATTTGCGCAAAAAACTACAGATAGAGTTATACTAAATAAAGGCCAAAAGATTTTAGCCACCACCACTATTAATGGTAATGTGAGTATGGAAATGATGGGGCAAAATATGGAAACCATAAGTGAATCATTTGTATCCGGTACATTGGAAGTAAAGAATGTAAATACAATGGGTTATATACTTACTAATACAGTAAACAAAATGAAGGTAAAAACCAAAGGAGGAATGGCTCCTGCTATGGATTTTGATTCAGATAAAAAAGAAGATATGAATAGTGAAATGGGGAAGGCTATAAAAGACAATCTCCAACCAAAAGATATGGAAATTGGTTTTAACGGGAATGCAATTGAAAAAAAAGACACGAAGATAGATGATGAAGATATGGCGAAAGCGATGCAGGCGATCATGAGTGGAACAGGTGATAAAGGGATGGCAGATGTTTTTATGCTGCTGCCTGTCGGTAAAAAAGCAGGAGAAGTTTGGTTGGATTCATCAAATGCAAATGGAATAAAAATAAATAGCACCTATTCGCTTAAAAAAATAAATGGAAATGAAGGCACCATTATCATAAATACAATATCCAGCATTAATAAAACAGTAAATGCCCAGGGTGCAGAACTTACGATTACCATGGATTCAAAAATCTCTTCAGAAAGTATTGTTGATCTTACTACCGGGCTTATAAAAGAAAGAAA
>DASYOS010000031.1:0-9434 GCA_036007525.1 Chitinophagaceae bacterium
GGAAAGAAAAATCCTATCACATAAATTCCTTCTTCTAAAAGTTTTGCTGCAAAATCCTGTGCCAACACAGCATCGTACAACATTATAGGAACAATGGGGTGATCCCCCGGCTTAATATCGAAACCGGCCGCTGTCATTTTCTGTCTGAAATATTTTGTATTTTTTTCCAGCTTATCACGCAGCTTAGTAGTTTCGCTCAGCATATCAAATACTGCGATAGATGCACCTACAATACTTGGGGCAACACTATTACTAAATAAATAAGGCCTGCTCCTTTGTCGAAGCATTTCAATTATCTCTTTTTTTCCACTGGTAAAGCCCCCGCTTGCACCACCCAGGGCTTTGCCTAATGTGCCGGTGATTATATCAATTCTGCCCATTACATTTCTATACTCATGTGTGCCTCGTCCATTCTTGCCTAAAAAACCGCTGGAGTGGCTTTCATCTATCATTACTATGGCATCATATTTATCAGCGAGTACACAAATTTCGTCCAACTTTGCAATAGTTCCATCCATACTAAAAGAGCCGTCAGTAACTATGATGCGGCTTCTTAAAGCTGATGCTTCTTTTAATTTGTTTTCCAGGTCTTCCATGTTATTATGTTCATAGCGCAACCGTTGTGCTTTACATAATCTTACACCATCAATAATACTTGCATGGTTTAAAGCATCTGAAATAATTCCATCCTGCTCTGCAAATAAAGGCTCAAATACGCCTCCATTTGCATCAAAAGCAGCTACGTATAAAATAGTATCCTCTGTGCCTAAAAACTCCGATATCTTTTTTTCAAGTTCTTTATGAATATCCTGGGTGCCGCAAATAAAACGCACACTGCTAAGTCCATAACCTCTTTTATCAATATATTTTTTGGCAGCTTTAATCACTTTGGGATGCGACGATAACCCTAAATAGTTGTTGGCACAAAAGTTTAAAACAGTGTTGCCGTTAACGGTAATTTCTGCTCCCTGCTCGCTGGTAATTATTCTTTCGTTTTTTGAAAGCCCGGCAATCTTGATTTCTTCTAATTCCGCGCCAATACGATCAACAAATTTTGCATTCATATATTATTAATTAAGGCAAACCTACATGAAAACCCTCTAATTCTCCCTAAAGGGAGAATTCTGAAAGATTAAACAGAAATGAGTAGTAGATTAATGCCGGGAAGGATTATGATAGTGTAACTTTTACTGTGGCTGCACGTATTATAAACAAATCGAAGCTTATCAGAGTAATTGTAAATTGCCAATCTAATTATGACCGAGACAGAGTATAATAAATGTGTAAGCCAGTATGCTGATAATGTATATCGGTTTATTCTAAAAAATCTTGGGCATAAAGAGGATGCGCAGGACGTTGTGCAAACAGCCTTTGAAAAGCTTTGGATAAACAGGGATCAAATAGATAATGACAGGAGTAAATCATATTTGTTTACTGTAGCTTATAACCAGATGATTGACCACATAAGAAAACAGAAAAGAATAACCTTACGGGAAGAATTCAATGCAGATACAGGTGTAATTGATAAACAGCATCATAATGTAAAAAAGATATTGGATGAAGCTTTGCATAAATTAGGAGAAACACAAAGAAGCCTTGTGTTATTAAAAGATTATGAAGGGTATAGTTATCAGGAAATAGGAAAAATAACCGGCTTGAGTGAAAGCCAGGTAAAAGTTTACCTGCATAGAGCAAGGCTCCAGTTAAAAACATATTTAGTGAGAAGGGAAAATGTGATATAAAGTAAAATACAATGAACATCAACAGAAATAATTACGAAGAATATTTTTTACTGTATGCTGATAAGGAATTAACAGCAGAGGAAAAAAATATGGTAGAGATGTTTGTACAACAAAACCCTGACCTGGAAGAGGAATTTGTAATGCTGCAGCAATCTGTTATAGAGCCCGATAATACAATTGAACTTAAAGACAAAAGTTTTTTATTAAGGAAAGAAATACTTCCACAAGCTGGGTATATTAACCAAAATAATTACGAAGAAAAGTTTTTGCTGTATACTGATAATGAGTTGAGCTTATCTGAAATAGAAGAAACAGAAAAATTTGTACTCTTGAATCCTTCTCTGCAAGATGAATTTACTTTAATACAACAGGTAAAATATAATCCGGATCCTTCAATTGTTTTTCCCGATAAAGATTCTCTATATAAAAAAGGAAATAATAAAAAGATAATTTCTTTTAGATGGGAAGCATTGGCAGCTGCAGTTCTATTGGGCGCAGGATTTTGGATAGGTATTGGTTATCTACAAAAAACTAAAACGGAGCCAGTTCTTGCTAAGCAGAATGTTACACCAAAGAAAAATACTGCTAAACCCATTGAACCAAAAGTTGAAGTAGAAGATATCACGTTGATAAAAACTAAGACAGACCAAAGTACTTCACAAAAAGTAGATAAAAGCAATGTTGATAATCCACCAAAAAACCATCTTCCGATTCAGCAAAATATTGCTCTAAGAAATAATCAATCAACTAGTAATGTGCCTAAGGCGAACAACTGGGTTGAAAAGAAAAATGAAGATATTGTAATAAATAGGCCATTGGAGACAAAAAAAGAGGTAATAAAAACCAATGAACTACCTCAGCCAGGTAATAATATTTCAGAAGCTGCGGATAAAAATGTAAACGCCCTGCCCTTGCAACAAAATAATTATTCAAACCAGGCTACTTACATCGCAGATGCAGAAATAAAAAGTGAAAACTATGTTTTTTATAACATCACTACCGAGGAATTTAATAAAAGCAAAGTAGGCACTTTCTTAAAAAAAGTAAAACGTACCATTGAAAGAAAAAATCCTTTAAAGAATAATAAGTATAAGATAGGAACAGTAGAAATTGCTACGGATAAGCAAAACTAAAAACTAATACAAAAAATAATAAGTATATGAAAAGGGTGTATTTACAATTGATTGCAATGTGTTTTGTATCAACAACATTGTGGGCGCAAACAGATTCAACAAAAAATCAGCCAGCAGACACTATTAAGATCGGGGGAATGATAATTATAAAGAAAGATTCACCGGATCAAAATCGTAAAAAAACAACTGTTACTATGGGAGATAGAAAACAGAAACATTCAAATACCAGCACTGCAAATTTTATTATCGACCTGGGATTTGCTAACTGGAATGATAAAACAAATTACCCAGCCGCAACTTCTCAAAATTATCTGATTAATAAACCCGGAACTACTTCTCCGCTTGGTGCCAATGATTTCAAATTGAGAACGGGTAAATCAACTAATGTAAATATTTGGGTGTTCATGCAAAGAATCAATTTAATTAAACATTACGTAAATCTTAAATATGGCATAGGTGTGGAGCTTAATAATTATCGCTTTAAATCTAATATTAGTTTTAAAGAAGGAGGAGTAAATCCATACAGCACATCTCAAAATATAAACAATGCTTTTGTTTTCAGGGATTCTATCTCTTTCTCCAAAAATAAATTGGCTGCGGATTATGTAACCGTGCCGTTCATGGTAAATTTTAGAACCAATCCCAATTATTCGGATAAGGGAATAAGCTTTAATGCAGGAGTAAGCTTGGGCTATTTATACAATAGTCGTAATAAACAAATAAGTGGAGAACGCGGCAAACGAAAAAATAAAGGGGATTACGATCTTGAAAAATGGAAATTCTCTTACATAGGTGAGCTTGGGCTTGGTCCCGTACGCTTGTACGGCTCTTACGCTCCTAAATCAATTTTTGAGAATGGATTAAATATGATGCCTTATAATATTGGGATCCGGTTAAGTAACTGGTAAGAAATTATAATTAGTATTTGTGAAAAAGCTACACTGGGCAATGTTCATGATAATTTTGTAGAACGATTGGCTCTCTTTTAAAATCATAACCTCCATATTGGGTTATAATATCATCGAGCACTGCTTCAATTTCTTCACTTGTTTTTAGAGTAACCAATTTGCTTCTATATTCTTTTATGTTTGGCATACCCTTAAGGTAATTGGCATAATGCCTGCGCATTTCGTTAATACCTACTACAGGGCCTTTCCATTGAACCGATCTTCTTAAATGTTTCTTACAAACTTCAACTCTTTCTTCAATAGTTGGTGGCGCTAATATTTCTCCTGTATTTACAAAATGCTTTATTTCATTAAATATCCATGGATAGCCAATGGCAGCCCGCCCTATCATTATTCCATCTACGCCATATTTATTTTTATATTCCACAGCTTTTTGCGGCGAATCAATATCGCCATTACCAAAAATGGGAATCGTAATTCTTGGATTTTCTTTCACTTTTGCAATAAGTGTCCAATCTGCCTCACCCTTATACATTTGTGTTCTTGTTCTTCCATGAATGGCAAGCGCTTTAATGCCAATGTCCTGCAAACGCTCTGCAACCTCTTCAATATTTTTTGTGTTGTCGTCCCAGCCCAATCTTGTTTTTACAGTTACAGGAAGATGTGTGCTTTTAATAACAGCATCCGTCAACCGTATCATCAAAGGAATATCTTTTAGAACACCAGCTCCGGCTCCTTTGCAGGCAACTTTTTTTACCGGGCATCCAAAATTAATATCCAATAGATCGGGATTGGTTGCATCCACAATTTTTGCTGCCATAGCCAGGCTGTCTTCATCACCCCCAAAAATTTGTATGCCAACCGGTTTTTCATAATCAAAAATGTCAAGCTTTTTACGGCTTTTAATGGCATCTCTAATCAAGCCTTCGCTGCTGATAAATTCCGTGTACATCAGATCTGCGCCATTATCTTTACAAACCGCTCTGAATGGCGGGTCGCTAACATCTTCCATTGGCGCAAGAAGCAAAGGGAAATCAGGTAATATTATGTTGCCGATTTTTAGCATAAAAAATGGCTGTAAATTTACGCACTTATAATTTAATGATATGGTGTTTGAGCATAACTCTAAAAATGTAAAATATCCTACGCAACTTGCGATTTTTTTGGCACTAACAGGCGGAGGGCTTATAATAGGATCTTTAGCAAGTGTTGCTATTTGGTCGATGATGACAGGCGAAACTTTTCCGCTCAAGCCCGAAGATATTTTGCAACCCAAATATTACCAGGTTAATATGGTTTTGCAGGCTGTGTCCACTTTCCTGATCTTTTTTGTGCCTGCACATTTTTTTGCAGCTATCTGTTACAGAAAACCATTTACTTACCTGGGGTTTAATTTTCGTTTTGATTACAAACAGGTTTTATTATTGGTTGGAATTTTAATTTTGACATTTCCATTGTCCGGAGCATTGGCAACCTTAAATAAAATTATACCCATATCCGAAGCCTGGGCAGCAAAATTTAAGGCAATGGAACTTGCGAGGGAAGCACAGGAAGCCGCCTTAATTAATATCAACTCCTTTCCGCGATATATAATTTCATTATTTGTGATTGCTCTTTTGCCTGCTATTTTTGAAGAAACGTTTTTCAGGGGTGGATTGCAAAATTTATTTACAAGATGGTTTAAAGGACCATGGGTGGCAATAATTTTAACAGCGATAATTTTTAGTCTTATCCATTTGTCATTTTATGGATTTCTGGTAAGGTTTGCATTAGGGGTGGTTTTAGGATTTATATTTTATTACAGCGGTAGATTGTGGCTGAGTATTTTGTTTCACTTTCTTTTTAATGGCATACAAGTTACAGCGCTATATATAATGACTATTAATGGATTGAAAAATAAAAATATTGAGGAGAATTTTCCTTTATGGGCCGGGGCTATTGCTTTACTGCTGTTGTTGTATTTGTTTAAGCTGTATAAACAAGCATCTACTATTCAACAATCCAAGTATGTTGAAGAAATTACACCGGATGATGAGTTTCATAAATGGACAGCAAACAATTCATAGTTTATTATATGGCATTGAACCGGCAAGCTTTTAAAACCAGGGCATTAACGGCAATCGTTTTTGTAACTGTAATGCTGATTGGCTTGTTCTGGAATCAATGGAGTTTTATTAGTCTTTTTATTATTATTCATTTTGGATGTTGGTATGAGTTTATTGAACTTTTAAAGAAGATCTCAGAAAAAAAATTCTGGCAATATGTGCCTTTAGGGTTACTTTATATTACGCTTCCTGTTTTGTTATTGGCTGATTTATTTACAGGCGGAATGTATACATGGAATACTGCTGGCAATAAGATTTTAACAGGCATTTTGCCCTTAGTAATTATTTTATCTATATGGATTAATGATACCATGGCTTACATAGTTGGGTCGGTTATAGGCAAAACGCCTATGTCCAATATATCTCCTAAAAAAACATGGGAAGGAACTGTGGGAGGTGCAATTTTTTGCGTTATTATAATTGCATTGCTGCAAAAGTTGCTAGGCATTTCAGGTTGGATAATGATACCAACAATTTGCGCCATATTCGGCACACTTGGCGATCTTTTGGAAAGTAAGCTTAAACGCATGGCAAATGTAAAAGACAGCGGCAGCATACTTCCCGGCCATGGAGGTTTTTTAGATAGGTTCGATTCTTTTCTAATTGCTACTCCATTTGTTTGGTTATACGTTTATTTTTTTATGAGATAATAATTCTTCTCTCCCTGAGCTGGTTTATATTTGCATCTCTCCAAAAGAGTCACCTTGACAATTTTTTTTAATGAAGATCCATAAAGAAGGATATGCAACTATTGTTATTGTAGCAGTTTTATTAGGGCTTATCAATACAAGTTTCTTTTACTACTTGAATGAAATGATGCCAATTATTAGCTGGATAATTTTAATTACAAGTATAATACTCTTCCTGTTTATCATTTCATTCTTTCGTTCTCCCCATAGAGATCTTACAACAAACCAATCTCAAGTAATTTGCCCTGCAGACGGCAAAGTGGTAGTTATTGAAGAAATTATTGATACCGAATATTTTAATGATAAGCGTTTGCAGGTATCAATATTTATGAGCCCTGCTAATGTGCATATTAATCGTATTCCCATGAGCGGCGAAGTGTTGTATAGTAAATATCACAAAGGAAAATATTTAGTTGCGTGGAATCCTAAATCATCTACAGAAAACGAGAGGCATTCGGTAGTTATAAAAAACTCAACAGCAATAATCCTGGTAAAACAAATTGCAGGTGCCGTGGCAAAAAGGATTGTGAATTATTTGCAGGTTGGCGAACAGGTTACACAGGGTTCTGAAATGGGATTTATAAAATTTGGCAGCCGGGTAGATGTACTACTACCCACCAACGCGATCGTGGAGGTAAAGCTTAATCAGGTAGTGAAAGGAGGAGTTACTGTATTAGCAAGCATTTAAATATGATTTCCAAAATGTTTAACAAATTCAGGTTGTAATATTTAATGATTTCAGCTTTATATTTGTAAGGAATAATCTTTAAAATAATTATTATGAAAAAAGTTTTTATGTTAGCTACTGCGGCTTTATTAATTAGCGGCGTTTCGTTTTCGCAGGATAGCAAAAAAAATTCTAAAGATAAAAAAGGCTCCTGCAAAAAAGGTGGAGGTTGTTGCAAAGACAAAAGTAAAACTGCAAAACTTTAATTTTTTTGTTTCCAAAAAATTGAATCCTCCGAAATGGAGGATTTTTATTTTATAGAATATTTTCCAGCTCTTTTAAGTGGTAAATGGTATAAGTGGGCGTTACCGTGGTAGCAGCATTTATATGATTTACAAAAACACTATCCATCCCTGCATTAATTGCTCCTTGTATATCAGCGTCAAGGTTGTCACCTATCATAATACTTTCATTTAATTGGGCCCCTGCTTTGTTGATTGCATACTCAAACATTTCTTTGGATGGCTTGATGCAGCTTGATATTTCTGAAGTAATAACATTGGTAAAATAATTTGCAATATTGCTATTGGTTATCTTACTCCATTGAGTTTTCTCAAAGCCATTGGTTAAAAGATGGAGTGTGTATTTTTTATTTATGAGGTACTCCAGGATCTCTGTAGTATAATCAAATAATTTTTTCTGGTTAGGGAGTATTTCTAAAAATTTAGCACTCATTTCTTTTGCCAAAGGATCATTCCCTATTTTAAAATCAAGCAGCGTGCGCTGCATACGTTTCCATTTAAGATCATCAACTGTAATAAATCCTTTATGGTATCTGTCCCAAATTATTGCGTTGTGATGGAGATATGTTGTATAAAATTTATCAAAAGGTGAAATGATCAGTTCCTCTAATTTAAAATGCTTATACAATTCAGCTAGTGCTTCTTTAGCATTGGTTTCAAAATCCCATAGCGTATGATCAAGATCAAAAAATAAATGTTTGTATTTGATAGCAGGTTTCAGATTGCAAATTTTAGATTTAGATTTGTGCAGTTAAAGGCTGCAAATTTACAATCTAAACATTAAACGATGAATGTGGTAATAACAGGGGCAGGGAAGGGAATGGGAAAAGCTATGGCTGAGAAATTTGCTTCAGAAGGCAGCAGTTTATTTATATGTGCACGTAATGAGAAAGAACTTTCTGAAACTGCTAAAGAATTAGAGGCAAAATATAATTGTAAAGTTTTTTATTATCCGGCAGACCTTAGTGAAAAAAAATCTGCCCAGAAATTTGGAAGTTGGGTTTTGCAACAAACAACAGAGGTTGATGTCTTAATAAATAATGCAGGGCAATTTATTCCCGGCAGTATTTATGAAGAGGAAGATGGATTGCTTGAAAAAATGATAAAAATTAATTTATACGCTGCCTATAATGTAACCAGAGCCTTGTTGCCAACTATGATGGATAAAAAGCAGGGGCATATTTTTAATATTTGCTCCATTGCTGCATTAAAAGCATACGAAAACGGAGGCTCTTACAGTATAAGTAAATTCGCTTTAATGGGCTTTAGTAAAAATTTAAGGGAAGAGTTAATGCCATATAACATAAAAGTTACTGCGGTTTATCCCGGAGCAGTTTATACATCCTCATGGTATGAAAGCGGTGTATCGGAATCGAGAATAATGGAAGCAAATGATATTGCCAACGTTGTTTTCGCCTGTTCCACATTATCGCCGCAGGCTTGTGTTGAAGATATTGTAATCCGTCCGCAGTTGGGCGACTTGTGATGTATTTTTTAACATCCTGTTATTCCTCTACACCTTCTTTATTTTTTATTATAGATTAATTTTGCATTTTAATGATGTGTGATGGATAAAAATTTACTTGGTGTATTTTTAAGGAATTTTCCTAAATACGTCCTCACATTTCTTTTTACACTTTTACTTAGTTTTTCATTTGCTCAGGTCAAATTTTCTGCTTCAGTTAATGATAGAACTATAGGCAAAAATGAGGTTTTGCTGGTGCAATTTACTCTTGAAGATGCCGCTAATGTTGAAACCATACTCCCGCCTTCATTTAAAAATTTTTCTGTTGTAAGCGGCCCAAATCAGCAAAGCAGCATGAGCAATATAAATGGTAAAATAAAGCAATCGGTTTCCATAGGTTTTGCATTACGGCCATTAGCAACG
>DASYOS010000032.1:0-2293 GCA_036007525.1 Chitinophagaceae bacterium
ATCACAGCTACCAGTACCATCACTTTGTTATATGTAAATTCCCTGTCCTGAGGATCAGCAATATTTGTATTAAATATTTTATTATAAACGGGTACAGAGGTAACTGCGATTATAAATATTGCGGAAAGAAAAATAATAAGAGAACCAATGAACATCCAAAACTCACGGGAAGAAATATTCTCTTCTTTATAAATTGCAGGCATTTGTTTAGCGTTCTTAAAAAACAGAACGAACATTGGCAAAGGAACCGCCAAAACATACATGCCGATTAAAATATTCATTGCCATTCCTGCTTCAGTAAATGAATGCACTGAGGTGTCGCCTAAAATCCCGGTTCGGGTTAAAAAAGTAGAGTATAAAATAAAAGCATTGGTTAATATAATAAAAACAAACGATGCCTTAAGCGAATTGCCAGTAGCGCTATAAATTGCCATGCAATGCAATCCGGCAATTAAAATAAGCCAGGGAACAAGAGATGCATTTTCAACAGGATCCCAAGCCCAGTATCCGCCGAATGATAAAGATTCGTAAGCCCATTTTGCACCCATCATAATACCAACCCCTAAAACACATGCACTGGCTAGCGCCCATGGTAAGGCAGGTTTTATCCATTCGCCGAATTTTTTTGTTTGTAACCCTGCATAAGCAAAAGCCAATGGCACAATTGTGCTCGCAAAACCTAAAAACAAAACAGGCGGGTGAATTACCATCCAATAATTCCTTAATAAAATATTTAATCCTACACCATCTTTTATAAATGATAAATATTTTGGCTGGCTAAAAATGGGGCCCTCCAATTCATTCCTCGTTAATACAAAAGGGTTGCTTCCTATTCTTACTCCGGAAAAATATACGCCAACAAGCATCAAGGCTAAAAACACCTGTGCAAAACTAATTACGGTCATTACTGGCGCTTCAAATTTTTTGCTTCTGAAAATTAAAATTAAGCCCAGCACACAATGCCAAATGCTCCATAACAGAAAACTCCCTTCCTGTCCTTCCCAAACGCAGGCTAACAAATATTTTGATTCCAATTCTTTTGAGGCATGCTTATAGGCATACAGGTATTCAAAGTAATGGTTGGAGCATATAAAAAATATGAGAGCAAAAATGGCTAATACTGAAATAACCTGGGTAAAGAAGGCTCCTCTTGCATATCGCAGCCAGGTTCTTTTTTCTAGAAGATCTTCGACTCGGGATGCTTTAAAATATGCGATAGTGGAAACGAGAGAGGCTACGAAAGCAAGTAATACAAAAAAATGTCCGATCTGTCCGGGTAATAAATGTTCGCCTTCAAACTTCATCAGCTTTGTCAGTTAGATTTGGAAACAGTTTTTTCCAACTGTCTCTTTTCATCTTTATATTTAGAGGGGCACTTTAATAAAATATTATCGCATTCAAAAACATCACCATTCATTTTGCCTTTTAAAACTATTCTTTCGCTTTGCTCCAGCTCTGCAGGCTTTGCATTTCTGTAAATAACTCTTGCGGTACCACCAAGGCTGTCAACCGCATAAAAAGATAAATAATTGGGATCTTTTAGCGCATTATATTCAATGGGCTGCTGTTTATCCAGCTTTGCAATAAGATGTACATACTTGCCCTGCTTATTCTTAGCAGAATCAATTGTGTCATACGTGGAAAAATCTACAGAGTACAACAGTAATGCACCAATGGCTGTTGCGATGACTATCAATATTATTATATGCGAAGTTTTCATTATTCTTTTAGATGGCGCAAAATTAGTTCAAAATGTGTGTATTTTAAAAGCAAATGTTAGTCTTCACATCTGTTTTATGGTTTAATCTTTGTTAATCCCACATTGTTATCTTTGCACGCATTTTTTAAAGAATATAGAAATAACTTATGGCAGATATATCCTACTTCGACCCCAATTCAGTTGGTAACCCCAACAATAATATTTTTGGATTGCCTTTTACTGAAGAAGAAGCTGCATTGGTTATTTTACCGGTTCCATGGGAAGTAACGGTAAGCTACAAAGCGGGTACAGCCAGAGCTCCGGAACATATGTGTAAAGCTAGTGTGCAGGTTGACCTTATTGATGCTGATATAAAAGATGGGTGGAAAAAAGGGTTTTTTATGAGGGATATAGATAGAAAGATCCTTATGAAAAGTGATTACCTGCGTAAGGAGGCAGAACTTTTTATAAATTATATATCCAGGGGAGAAAATGTAGAGGCTAATAAATTCATGACCAAAACTTTAAAGGAAGTTAATGCCGGAAGCTTATTTTTAAATAATTGGGTTTATGAGCAAACAAAAGAATTGCTGG
>DASYOS010000033.1:0-10422 GCA_036007525.1 Chitinophagaceae bacterium
GGTACGGGCAAGATGCCATTTGCCAACTACAGAATAATATAATACCGATAATCTTTTTGTTTGAAGAATGGTAAAATCCAGTTTGCCCATAGCGGCATCATCAGGATAATTCTTTTTATAATTATCCATAGTTTTTTGCCAGCCATAGGTAATACCAGATTTTCCAATAAACATTAGGGAATCGCTATGCCAATAAGGTTTCATAAAATTTTCAATATCACCTCCATTCCATGCAAGTGTTTGCCGATTTAAAATATTTTTTATAGTAAGGTCATCTTTAGATTGTGCCAATGCGGAATTCATTAATAACAATAACATTGCACAGAAAAACAGTTTTATTTTCTCCATCATATTAATTTGAACAATAAATATAAAAAACTAAGTTCAGCTGTATTAATTTTACTGTATGAAAAATAAGATTTTGTGGATTGGGGCATTTTTTATTGTATTAATGGCTGCCTTTTATTTTTTTCTTTTTGCAGGCACTGATTATTATAAGGCAAAACTTCCTGTATTGAGTTATGTAAAGGATTTTTCATTTACAGACCAGGATGGTAAACAACTTACACAGAAAAAGATTGAAGGAAAAGTGTATGTAACTGAATATTTTTTTACTACTTGCAAAGGCATCTGCCCCAAGATGAATGCCAATATGAAAACAATTTATGAGAGATACAAGACTGAATCAGATTTTGCAATTATCTCTCATACTAGTATGCCTGAAACAGACTCAGTACCCCTACTAAAGGCATATGAACAAGCCTTACTGGGAACTACTAGTTCGAAACTTCCAGCAACAAACTGGTTTTTCGTAACCGGCAGTAAAGATTCTCTATATAAAATGGCCCGGGAAAGTTATTTGCTGGATAATGAGAAGAATAACAGCATGAACATAAAAGACCAATTTATACATACACAATTCTTTGCTGTGGTTGATAAAGAAGGAAGAGTGAGAGGTGTTTATGACGGGCTAAAAAATGATGAACTGGATAAATTATCCCGAGACATAAAAGATCTTTTAAAGGAAACAAAAACACGTTCGGGTTTTAATAACTCTACGTTTAGTAATAATCCTAATTGATGACATTTGATTTAAAGAAGTTTTCAAATCTCCATTTCTTTATTTACAAAATTTAATAGCCTTTTAATAAGAATATTGTGATGAAATAAAAATTTTTTTACCTTGTAGAATTTTAAAATCATTTACAATGAAATCTTTTCTTCTTTTAATTTCTTTATTGCTTTGCAATATTCTTATAGGTGAAGCACAAAACACACAAAAAAAGAATACTGATACAGCAACCGAGAGAGAACTCAGAGAATTTTTTGATTCTTACGCGGAAGATATGCGCCAGCACCGGCGGCAAGCCATAGTTAACCGTTACGATACAGCCGGCTATTACCGTATGGGCAATGGTAATAAATCTTTTCTTTCTTTTGAACAAATTAAAAGCAGATACCTGAACATGAACAGATGGCCAGGACCAAAAGATTATCAATGGAAGAATCTTTCTATTGAGATGTTATCATCTGATGCAGCACTTGTAGTTGGTCAGTTTGATATAAAAAGGGCTTCAGGAGATTCAGCTACTTATTCTTATAGCGGGATATTGAAGAGAAAGAATGGACAATGGCGGATTAGAATGGAAGATGAATCCCTATCGCCATTAGGTTACACAACGCAGCCGATTTCTGGTAGCCCTGATGTAGCAGGAACCTATAAATACTCCTTAACCGCTCAACCGGGAGCAAGCATATCGGCACACCGTCATTCAGCAGACCAGCACATCAAAGTTATTAGCGGACGGAAGTTTATTCTCATAGGCGACCTGGACACCGCCAGGGTTCAGATCTTTGCAGCGGGTTCATCTTTCGTAATACCGGCAAACACATGGCACCTGGAGTGGTGGGAAGAAGAAACAGTAGAAAATATTGAAAGATTGGCGCCATGGCGCACAGAATTTGCAACGCCGGCAACACCAAGGAAGCATTAAGGTTTTGTGACTTTAATTAGTTGCTGAATCAACAGGAGATTACATCATTAAAAAATTTTCACAAGAAATAATTTATGAAATACATTCTTCTTTTAACAGGTGCTGAATAAATAAAATTCTTACAATTTTGGCTTCAATAAATGGAAAGAAAAAAAATCAATAAGCAAAAAGAAAAAGATAACCCAGCTAAAGCAAATATTGATTTGCCAATAAAACCTGTTTCAGCACCTGAGGACAATGCATCTATTCCTGTTTCCGCCGAACCGGAAATAATTAAACAAGAAAACAAAAGTATGGAAGTACATCATCACGGGCACGTACATGAAAACAAAAAGTGGAAAGAATATTTTTTTCAGTTCCTTATGTTATTCCTCGCAGTATTCTGCGGGTTTTTAGCTGAGTATCAATTGGAGCAAACGATAGAAAGACACAAAGAAAAAGATTATATTAAAAGCTTTACTGAAGACTTGCAAACAGATTTAAGCCAGCTTGCAAGGGTGATCCCATCTTTAAAGGAAAATAAACTTGGATTAGATTCATTGAGTTACGGCTTACATAATTTACAAGCCAATACTGCAGATCTGTATTATTATGCACGGCAAAGCACACGGCCTGTTTCTTTTTCGGCAAATGACAGAACCATTATACAGCTTAAAAACTCCGGCGGCTTTCGATTAATTACTAATAAGCAATCAGCCGATAGCATTATGGCTTATCAAGGAATGCTTGACGGCTACCAGTATTTTTTAACGCGGGAGTATGATGAAATTAAAAACCTGCTCTCTTTCCTTAGTAAAATATTCAATGCTTCAGTTTTTGACACAATGGTAGATAGTGAAAATCGAATTCAAAAGCCCACCGGTAATCCGCCGATGCGTTCCAGTGATCCCGATTTAATAAATGAGTTTAGCTATTACATTCACATGCGAAAATCAACCACAAATGCTGAAATGAAAAGTTTGCTGAGAATACAAAAGAGAGCTGCCAATACTTTAGAATTTCTTAAAAAGAAATATGATTTGGAATGAATGAAGAAAAAAACAAACAAGATCAGCCGGAAGACGACAGACCACCAATAGATAACATAGAAAAGTCTGCCGAAGGTGCCTCAATTTCTTCAGAAGAAAGTGAAACAGTAGCTGAAGAAAACATTCAACATTTAACACCCAACATTCAACACAATAAAGAAATTATGGAAGTACATCACCATGGACACGTACATGAAAACAAAAAGTGGAAAGAATATTTTTTCCAGTTCCTTATGCTGTTCCTGGCTGTTTTTCTTGGGTTTTTGGCAGAGTATCAGTTAGAGCATGTAGTGGAGAATAACCGGGAAGAGCAATACATAAAATCTTTCATTGAAGATTTAAAAGCTGATACTGCTAAAATCAATAGAATACTTGAATTATCTACATGGCAGCAAAATAATTTTGATAGCTTAATGGGAATACTAAAGGCACCCGGCTTTAGTGAAACTCCTGATAAAGCAGATAACTATGTCGGCAATATTTTCTCTTTGTATTTATTTAACCATACTGACAGAACGCTTCAACAACTAAAAAATGCGGGAGGACTAAGACTTATCCGCAACCAACAAGCTTCTGATAGCATTATGCAGTATGATGCAATGGTGAAAAAAATTTCAGAACAATCGATGGATTTATATAACGCCAATCAAGGTTCAACCAGCATAGCTCTCCAGGTTTTTGATGCCAATAGCCCAACAAATCCTTTTATCAACAGAAGCCTGGTACCAAAACCTGGTAAAGTAAGGCTCATATCTAATGAAAGTGTAAAGATTGATGAATTATTCAATCAGGTTTTAAGTTTTAAAATTGCCTCTGTTATTTATTGCGACTTTTTAAGAGAACTTAATAAGTATGCTACACGGCAGATTAATTTTTTGAAAGAAGCATATGATTTACAATGAGTGAAGAACAAAATATGAAAGAACAGCCGGAAGACCACAAACCACCCACGACAGATAACATTGAAAAATCTGCCGATGATTCCTTAATTTCTTCAGAAGAAAGTGAAACAGTCGCTGAAGAGAACATTCAACATTTAACACCCAACATTCAACACAATAATTCAACTATGGAAGTACATCATCACGGTCACGTACATGAAAACAAAAAGTGGAAAGAATATTTTTTCCAGTTCCTTATGCTGTTCCTTGCTGTTTTTCTTGGGTTTTTGGCAGAGTATCAATTGGAACATGTAGTTGAAAATAACCGTGAAAAACAATTCATGGTATCGCTGGTTAAAGACCTTGAAAATGATACACTTCAGTTGTCAAATTTAAAAACAATCCGTACAAATAACATCACACTAATTGATTCGGGTCTTTCTTATTTTGCAGTAAACCCAACTGATTATATTCCTTATAAAAAATTAAGATATTTATCCCCAGGAACACTAAGAAATTTTTACCAAAACAGCGGCACACTGGATCAGTTAAAGAATTCAGGTGGCATGCGTTTGATCAGGAAGCGGAATATTGTTGATTCAATTGCTGCCTACGATGGGCAAATTAAAAGAATGTTATTACGTGATGAGTACCAAACCAATGATGTAAGGGAGATTGGTAATGTATATGAAAAGATGTTAGACGGTAAAACATTAATAAAAATTATTGCAGATTCCAGGTATCATAAAAAGCCTATAGACAGCACCGCAAAGATCGCAATAAATAAAGCTTATATTGGTGAATACCTTATTAAAATGTATGGCTATCGTGGGTCAGTACAAGGCAATATGAGACTGCAGGAAGAGATGAAAGCACGAGCTGTAAGGCTAATAGTTTTAATAAAGAAGAAGTATGATCTTAAATAAATGAATTTGATACATATTTTGGAAAGTTCTAAACTTACCAAAAATTACTTTTATTTTATATCTTCTCCATCTCTTCACTCACAAAATCCATCAGCGTTTTTATAGTGTCAGGAGAAAAATCAAATTTTAATCCGGCGGCTTCATACAATTGCGGTAAGGTTTTAGTGCCGCCGAGTGCCAAGGCATTCATATAATTATCCAAAGCTTTTTCAGGATCCTTTTTATACTGCATCCACATACCTATTGCACCAAGTTGTGCAATGCCATACTCAATATAATAAAAAGGTACTTCAAATAAATGAAGTTGACGCTGCCATGCATTTTCCCGGTATTTTTCAAGGCCACTGTAATCAATTACATCATCAGAGAATTCTTTTAAAATTTCCATCCATTTATTATTTCTTTCTTCGCTGCCATGATCAGCCAGCCCGGAAGATTCATTCTGGCGGGGATTTTCATAAACCCAATGCTGAAATTTATCTATAACAGCGATCCATGGAAAGATGGTCATTGTTCTTTCCAATTGATGTTCTTTTGCTCTTTGCAGGTCTTCTTTATTATCAAAAAATACTTCCCAATGGTCCATACTAAAAAGCTCCATCGCCATACTGGCAACTTCTGCAATTTCCATGGGATATTCTTTAAAAGCGCTTAGCTCCAAATTATGGGTAAGAAAAGATTGAACTGCATGCCCGCCTTCGTGTACCATTGTAGTTACGTCATGCATTTGCCCTGCGGCATTCATAAAAATAAACGGGGCACCACTTTCAGCTAATGGGCAATTATATCCCCCGGGGGCCTTTCCCTTCCTGCTTTCAAGGTCAAGGTGTTTCATGGAATTCATCTGTTGCAGGCATTCTCCAAAAAAAGGACGAAGCTGTGTAAAACATGCAATAGATTTATCGATCAGTTCTTCTGAAGTTGTGAAAGGATTTAAAGGCGCAGTGCCTTCTGGCTCGGCTTCCACATCCCATGGCCTCAAGTCTTCAAGCTTTAATTTGTTTTTTTTCTTTTGATAAATTTTATTTACCAATGGCAAAACATGCTGTTTAACCGCATCATGAAATTGATAACAATCTTCTTTTGTATAATCAAATCTTCCTAATTCTTTAAACCTGTAATCCCGATAATTATCAAAGCCGGCATTTATTGCCACCTGGTGGCGTTTTTTTATTAATTGTGCATAGAGATCATTCAATGCATCTTTATCCTGTAATCTTCTTTCGTTTATTTTCCTATAAACTTCTTCCCGCAAATTCCTATCGTGACTTTCTAAAAATTTAGCTGCCTGCTGCAAAGTATATTCTTCACCCTTTACTTCTATCATCATCTTACCACATATAACTCCGTATTGCTGCTGCATAACTGCCATCTCGGCTTGTATCGGAATATTTGCGTCCTTGAAAAGTTCAATACTTTTTTTTACTGATCGCAGGTAAGTGAAATATTTCTCCGTATCTAATTCGTTGGTAAAGGAAGAGTTAATTAATTTCTTATTCAAAGCATCCGCATATGGCTGCATCTTAGGCTGTATTTCCATGCAGAAAAAATTAAATGCTTCTTCCAGCTTTTTATCTGTTGTATCACATGTCATTTTTATCTGTCGCCAGCAGGCATCCTCACTTACTACAGCTTCAATTTCACTGGTATCTGTGAGCCATTTTTCTAAATCGTGTTTGGAAGCGATTTTTCTTTCCAGCAATTCTTTAAAATAAGGTTCAATGGTTTCCCATTTATCTACCACCAAATCTTTCGGCAAAAAAGTGCGTTCTATTTTTTTTATATCTGCAGAGGCAGTCATGTTAATTAGTTAAACTGTTTAATGGTTTATTGGGAATTCCAATTGTACATCGTCCGCCAGCCTTGCGGCAAACCTTTTGTTGTGCGTTCGTGCTTCATTTTAGTCAGTTTAAATGATATTCTTTTTCCAGAACTTCTATGATTCCAGGAATTCTATTTTGTAAAGTTGTTAACTGGCGTATATAATTTATAACAACATCCTTTTTAAATTTTGCAAGATTGGCATATTCTTTAATTAATTTTTCGTCGCTGGTAAGTAAGGTGAATTTTTTAGTAGAGTTTAATATTTCCCTGTAGTTTGATGTACTGTTATAATCAAGAACACATTCGCCATCAAATATTTTTACGGACAAGTCAAGCAGTTTTTTCCCAGCATAATCCACTCCATCTCCCTGGTTTTCCACCCTCTCGGTAAAAAGGTCATACTTAATAATGCTGTCTGCCGCTGCTCTGTTCCTTATTAAACGAAAACCTCCTGAATTCTTCAATTGGGAGATAGTTCCTTTAGAAAAAAGCATGCTACTTCTCACAAGGGTATATGTTTCTTTGAGGTAATACAAAGTTCTTATGCTACTGTCAGTATAAGGTTTATGGTAGATGTTCTGTAAAAGACTGTCAAATCCTGCTACATATTGTTTATTATTATTGATAATCACTTGAACCCGGTTACTATCTGCTTTTAAATCTGCAATCATTGATTCAATATATTGCTTTTCTCTGTTGTGTTCAACTACATGCTCTAACTGGTACTCGGCCAAAAAGCCGCAGAACACAGCCAGGAACAACATTAAAAATTCCCAGAAATAATCTTTCCATGTTTTCTTTCCATGTGATGCATGTGTATGATGATGTACTTCCATATTTTCAGTTTCTTGATTTTGGTTGATAGTCTTCGTGTCATTAGTCGAGATAACTTGGTCAGGAGGAATTTCCGATTGATTGCTTGTCGGATTATCTAAATGTTCTTCGTCTGTATTGTCTGCCATTTAGTTTTGGTTGTTTATATTATTAGAGTGTTCAATCGCATGACGCACATCGTACATCTTACGTCGCACATCTAACATAAAGATTACTTACTGTTCTTCTCAGATTCTTCCTGCGGAACCGGGGTTTGGTTTTTTATTTCTTCAATCACACTTTCACCAGAGGTGTCATTCTCTTCATCGGGCTTTTTATCTTTTATCTCAATTTTATTCTCAGTTATTATTGTAAACCACTTGATTATTTTTTTCATATCACTTGCATACACTCTTTCAAAATCAAGATCGGGGTAAACCTTTTCAAAATAACTTTTTAAAGCTTTCCCATCAGCTTTTGCATCGGGCAAGGTTTCCTTACTATTCTTTATCGCTTTAAAAACTTCTGCTAAAACTGTATTGTCCTTTACAGTATAAATTTCTATACTTTCCAGATGTGTGAAATTATGTACACGGCTGCTCACAAATTTGGAGCTTTTGTCTTCCAACGATTTTACCACTGCGCCATCTGCTTTGGAAGCTATTAATTCATACAATCCCCCTAATCCTGTCACCGAAACGATCTTACTATACTCCATATTTTACATTTTAAATTTGGTGCAAATTTAATTCACAATAGCTTACACTATTTACAAATATTTATTTAAGCCACATAATTACAAATTTGATTTCGCAGGTTTTGTTTAAGTACGGCGTCTTATGCATAATCGTTAAAAATATTTATGAGGAATTTTACACTGCTGATACTCTTTTTTTTGATTTTTAGTTTACCTGATTCACTTAAAGCACAGACAGTTAAGGGTGTTATAATTGATGAAAATGATAAAACACCATTAAGTGGCGCCACTATTAAACTCAGTAACAGGCCCGATTCGTTACACCCGGCAGATTCACTATCGATTCAAACTATTGTAACTACTAAAACCGGAGCTTTTGCTTTTAATAACATTGCTCCCAAAAAATATTACCGCCTGTCGGTTTCTTCTATTGGGATTAAAGGATTTCAGCTAACTATTTATGTAAAAGACACTGCTGTAAATGATTTTGGCATTATCCCTATTTCCAAAACTTCAAAAATATTAACTGATATTGTTATAATTGCCAGTGCGCCACCGGTAAAACAAAAAACAGATACGATAGAATACTCTGCCAGCCAATTTAAAGTGAACCCAGATGCCAATGTTGAAGATCTGATTAAAAAACTGCCAGGTGTTACGGTAGATAAGGCCGGTACAGTTACTGCACAGGGAGAACAGGTAAGAAAAGTTACTGTGGATGGCAAGGATTTTTTTGGTGATGATGCTACTGCTACATTACGAAATTTGCCCGCAGAGATAATTGATAAGATACAGGTATTTGACAGACTTAGTGATCAATCTCAATTTACAGGATTTGATGATGGTAACTCTCAAAAAGCAATAAATGTGGTAACAAAAGCCAATATGCGTAATGGGCAGTTTGGGCGAATGTATGCCGGATATGGAACTGATGAGCGTTATTCCGCCGGCGGTAATGTAAGTTTTTTTAAAGGTAATCGACGTTTATCGCTTGTTGGTATTGCCAATAATATTAATCAACAAAATTTCTCGTCTCAGGATCTTTTAGGAGTTACAAGCTCCGGTGGCAACCGTGGTGGCGGTAATTTTGGCGGTGGCGGTCAAGGAGGACCCCGTGGCGGGCAGGGAGGCCAAGGCGGTAACCGTGGTGGCGGCGGAAATTTTGGAGGAGGACAACAAAGTTTTTTAGTTGGTCAGCAAAATGGAATTAGTAAAACCAATGCATTTGGTATAAACTATTCTGACCAATGGGGCAAAAAATTTACAATCGCCGGAAGTTATTTTTTTAATAACAGCAATACCAATAATGATCAGCTATCAAAAAGACAAACATTTTTAAATGGAGATTCTTCTCTTTATTATAATGAGAAAAGTTTAAGCAGTATTACCAATTACAACCATAGGTTTAATTTAAGGATGGAATATAAAATAGATTCAGCCAATACCTTAATGATTACGCCCACATTAAGTTTTCAAAAAAATGACAGGATAACTGATGTGTCGGCACGCTCTGCATATAGCAATGCTTTTGATGCACCAAATCTTTCAAATACTTCAAACTACTTATCAAATGCACTAACATCAGGCTATAATTTCAACAATAATATTTTACTTCGCCACAGCTTTGCTAAAAGAGGACGAACATTTTCTGTGGGCATTAATACAAGCTTTAATAATAAGGATGGTGAAACTTATCTTACATCAGATACAAAATACTATACTAATGGGGTTGTTAAAGATTCACTGGTAAATCAATTTACTAGTAATATAACAAGCGGTTACACACTATCAGGTAATATAGCGTATACCGAACCCATTAGTGCTAAAGCCCAACTGCAATTAAATTATAATCCTTCTTATACAAAAAATAATGCTGATCAGGAGACTTATCAATATGATGCGGTAGCAAAAAATTATTCTATTTTATCTACTAAACTTTCTAACAAATTTGATAATACTTATATAACACAAAACGGAGGGATTACCTATAGAACAGGCGAAAGGGAAAATCAATTTTCTGTTGGTGTAAGTGCACAAAGTTCAGAGCTATCAAGTGACAGAACATTCCCTACAAAAGCTTCCGTTGATAAATCTTTTTTTAATGTTTTGCCCAATCTTCAACTAAGAAGAAAACTTTCGGCTAAAAGCAGTATCAATGTATTTTTTAGAACGAATGTAAATGCGCCATCGGTTACGCAATTACAGGATGTTGTAAATACAGATAACCAGTTGCAATACACAACCGGCAACCCTGATCTT
>DASYOS010000034.1:0-1978 GCA_036007525.1 Chitinophagaceae bacterium
AAAAGCCCATTTGCTAAGCGGCGAAATCTTTGATGTCATGTAAAACTTTAATTTATAAAGATACACACGAATAGTATGGGATATTAACAGTATGCTTTGAACAATGATTGCGTATGTTTTGCAATAACTGAGTCTGTGGTCGGTGAAGACACCGACCATGGCTGTCTGCCCTGGCTGGTGTCCCCACCAGCCAGCGACAATTCGGAATGCATCCTAACAGTGTGCTTTGAACAATGATTGCGTATGTTTTGCAATAACTATTTTTGCAAAGATGTTATTACAAGCAGTGCAAAATATAAGTTTACCGGCAGCGGTAAAAGATCTTGATTATAAATTATTCTCCAAAATAAATGGTGAATGGCATAATTCATTTTTAGATGCATTTTTCCCTTTTACCAGGGAAACATTTTTTTGGGCGCCATTTTATTTTTTCCTGTTATTATTTGTTACGTTCAATTTTAAAAAATATGGATGGCTCTGGGCATTATTTTTTATCCTAAACGTAGTTTTAAGCGATTATGTTAGCAGTACTTTAATAAAAGAAAATTTTTTCAGGCTACGGCCATGCCGTGATCCTGCGATCGCAGATCATATCAGGTTCCTGGTAAGATATTGTCCCGCAAGTTCAGGGTTTACCTCATCTCACGCCGCTAATCATTTTGCCGCGGCTATGTTTATCTTTGCAACACTTAAGCAAAAACTAAGAATAGGTAAATGGTGGATACTCGTATTTTTATGGGCTTTTATTCCATGCTATGCGCAAATATATGTTGGGGTTCATTTTCCTACAGATATATTAGGCGGAATTTTTGTGGGGTTGGTGTTAGGATATTTAATGGGATTGGTATTTAACAGAATTGTTTTAAAAAAGCTTAGTTTGTAATATATGATAGGGATTTTTCTTTTATTGGTATTAATAATTATTAATGGCCTTGTTGTATTGAGTGAGATTGCATTAATAGCGGCTAAAAAATCTAAGCTGGAACAAAGTGCAGCAAAAGGAGACGCAAATGCAAAGACAGCATTAAAGCTGCAGGAAAAGCCTGAAGTTTTTTTATCAACGTCGCAAATATTTATAACGGTAATTGCCATCCTGGAAGGTGTTTATAGTGCCGAAAGATTTAATAAATACCTTGCACCGGCAATAGAAAAAGTGCCATTGTTCAAGCCTTATGCTGATACCATTGCAACTGTTATTATTGTAATGATCGTTACTTTTTTCTCAATCATTTTCGGTGAGCTATTACCTAAAAGAATAGCAATGATAAAAGCAGAAAAAATAGCAAAGGGTACTGCATCTGCCATGTATTTTTTAAGCCGGGCTACGCATCCAATTGTATGGCTGCTAAGCGGAGTGACTAATCTTATATTTAAAATATTTAATATTAAGCAATCCAATGATAATAAAGTAACAGAAGAAGAAATTAAAGCCATGGTTACTGAAGGCAGTGAGCATGGTGCTATTGAAGAGGAAGAAAAAGAGATCATTGAAAGAGTTTTTCATTTGGGTGACAGAAACATTACTTCTTTGATGACGCATAGAACAGATATAGTTTGGTTTGATATTAATGAGGACAAAACATCTATAAAGAATAAAATACAGGAATACCTGCATTCTGTTTATCCGCTTTGTGATGGGGATACTGATAATATAAAAGGGGTTGTTTATATAAAAGATATGTATTTGCAACCCGATGCTCCCTTAAATGATCTTTGCAAAAAGGCACTGTTTGTGCCGGAAAATAACACAGCTTACCAGGTACTCGAAAAATTTAAAGAAACTAAAATTCATTATGCATTTATTGTTGACGAATACGGAACAATGCATGGTATGATTACCATCAATGATATTTTAAAAGCTATTGTTGGGGAAATGCCGGAAGATGAAGATGATGATTATGCAATTGTTGAAAGAAAAGACGGTACCTACCTGATAGATGCTCAAATACAATTCTATGATTTTTTAACGAAGTTTGAA
>DASYOS010000035.1:0-22706 GCA_036007525.1 Chitinophagaceae bacterium
ATATTCCCAGCAGCATCCTGAAAAAATTATGGCTAGCATCGGGCCTTACATTGATGAATCTTTTGCAGATGAATTAGTGCTGATTGCATACCAACGCAACCCTAGTCAGATATACTCTTACGCACAATCTGTAAATAGCCCGCAGGGCAGATTATTAAGAAGAAGTACCGATAATAGAATAAAAACAATAGTAGATTTAAGTGAGCGAAAGGATGCGTTATTTTATTTCCCTTTTTTAGATGACCTTATCAGTGGCACTCAAACCATAGACAGTATATCAAAATTTGTAGGAACCGAGAATAAAAAGTATGATAGTGTAGGATACTATAAATTATTGGTAAGAACAGAGATTGACTATTATAACCGGCTAACTCATAAAGATACACCGGTAGCAATGCTTGGCGTGAACGGGTTAACTGAAATGCTGCAAAACAAAGCCATACAGCATTTTATAAAACCTATTAATGATCTTCATGATGTAAGTAATCCTGCTGTGCGCTTTAAGGCCATTGCACCGCTTAATGCCCAGGATTTGTATTACATGATAGTTTTGGGAGACAATGAGATTTTTACATCCAGCTACAAATATGCTTTTGATCTTATGATTAAAAAGCTTGGCCCCAAACCGCGAGGGGATTCCTTATTGATGTCGGTAAATTTTGATCATTTTAAGAAGTTTATAAAAATGGCTGCCGGCTACAACAGACTGGATACCTTTTTGAGAACAATGAAAGGCACATCAGAAATTTTAATGAGAGCCTTTGTGGCTAATTTGGAAAGCTCATCTTCTCTGGAAGATGCCGTTGATGTTGCTGATTCTTACGGAAGTATTAGAAACCCTGTGCTACTTAACTCTATGCTTAAGTATGTTAACGATAATGAACAGCGTTGTGTTCGGGAGGGTAATCCACGGGGTAAAAAAATATATAATATTTTAAAAATGATCTTTCTTTCGGCAGATTCCACCAATCATATAGATCTTACCCAGGAAATTGGTATTCCGCCTGTTTATACAATTGATTATAGCAAGCTGGCAGATGATACCGGAAGAGTAATTGAACAGGTATTTTTTTATGGCGATAAAGATGGGCGGGAATCGTATGCAAGTTATTTAGGTTCATTCCCTCCTTCTGAATGGAAAAAAACAGAAAAAAAGCAATGGATAGAAATAAGATCTATAAAAGGTAAACCCATCCTGATTTTTGCAAACCGCCCCCTGGACAATGAAAAAGATAAGGACGCAGAAGCCCAAACAGCGCTGATTAATTACCTTGATACAAATAATTTAAGGCCATCAGTGGTTATCCACCGCGGGCATAGCTATCATTTAAAATATACTATTGAGCAAATGCCGGAATCTGCAAAAATAATTATGTTGGGTTCCTGCGGTGGTTATAATAACTTGAGTGAGATATTAAAATTTACTCCTGAAGCACATATTATTTCAACAAAGCAAATTGGGGCAAGAGATGTAAATAAACCTATCATTGAAGCCATAAATAATACGTTACGGGCTGGAAAAAATATTGACTGGCGAAATATGTGGAGCGGCCTTGAAGTTCTTTTTGCCAAATCAGGCCGTAGCAAAAATGATCTTTTCGACGATTATATTCCTCCTCATAAAAATTTAGGGGCATTATTTCTTAAAGCTACTTCTATAGCTGATGTTCGATAATATGAGTGCGAACCAATAATTAGATATTTTTTTTCGTGTCGGTCTTCCTGGTTATTAATTTCAATTACAGCATATTTCTCTCAGCATTCACGCTTACATTTGCTTAATGCCTGAAAAAAAAATCTTTGATTTCACACTTCTTAAAAAAGTTTTTCGTTTTGCGGCACCTTATAAAAAGAAGCTATATACTTCCATTTTTCTTTCCGTTGTATTAGCTGTAATATCCCCGTTACGACCCTTTTTAATTCAATACACAGTAAATAATTTTATTAAAGACCGCGATACTTATTGGCTTATTCTTATAACCATTATCCAGGTCGGGATGCTTTTATTTGAAACAGGACTTCGTTTTTATTTTACTTACATTACTGCCTGGCTGGGGCAATCAGTAATAAAAGACCTGAGAGTTACTGTTTATAAAAAAGTGCTTGGCTTAAATCTTTCACAGTTTGATAAAACTCCAATTGGTACATTAACCACACGAACGGTAAATGATGTTGAATCTATAAATGATATTTTTTCTGACGGACTGATTCCCATCATTGCAGATGTGCTTTCCATTATCTCCATCTTATGTTTTATGTTTTATGTTGATTGGAGGCTGGCACTTATAAGCCTGGCTCCCTTCCCAATATTAATAGTTGCTACTTATTTTTTTAAAGAAAGTGTGAACAAATCTTTTATTGCTGTGCGTAATGCTGTATCAAACCTTAATGCCTTTGTGCAGGAGCATATTACCGGTATGGCTGTTGTACAGGCTTTTGCTGTAGAGGATAAGGAGTTTGAAAAGTTTAAAAAAATTAATACAGAACATCGCAATGCAAACATCAGGGCTATTCTTGCGTACTCTGTTTTTTTTCCGGTGGTAGAGATTGTGTTGGCTTTCTCTATAGGCTTATTAGTTTGGTGGGGCGCAAATAATGCATTTAACGCAGGGGTAATCATTTCATTTATTATGTATCTCAATTTATTATTTAGGCCGTTAAGGGTAATTGCAGATAAGTTTAATGTTCTGCAAATGGGTATGGTGGCTAGTGAGCGTGTTTTTAAAGTTTTGGAGAACGAAGACTTTATTCCTGTGCTTGATAAAGAAATAATCTCTGACTATAAATTAAAAGGAAAGGTGGAATTTGAACAAGTATGGTTTGCTTACAATGATGAACAATATGTTTTAAGAGATATTTCATTTATTATACAGCCCGGCGAAACACTTGCTATTGTAGGACATACAGGAAGTGGAAAAACCTCAATAATTAGTTTGCTTAACAGGTTGTATCATATTCAAAAAGGTAAAATAAAAATTGATGATAATGATATCAGCAAATACAATTTAGATTATTTAAGAAGCAATATAGCTGTTGTTTTGCAAGATGTTTTTTTATTCAGCGGATCAATTTATGATAATGTGACGCTGAGAAACAGGGATATAAAAAGAGAAGAGGCTATAGAAGCCGCAAAGCTGATAGGAGTTCACAATTTTATTATGCAGTTACCTGGTGATTATGATTACAATGTTATGGAAAGAGGAGCCACTTTATCACTCGGGCAGCGGCAGTTATTATCTTTTATAAGAGCATTGCTGTATGACCCGGCAATTTTAATTCTTGACGAAGCAACTTCTTCCATAGACACGGAAAGTGAAATACTAATTCAGCAGGCAATTGATAAATTAATTTATGGTAGAACTTCAATTGTAATTGCTCACCGGCTTTCTACTATAAGAAAAGCAAATAAGATTTTGGTATTGGATAAAGGTGAAATAAAAGAAATGGGTACACATAATGAACTTCTATTAAAAAAGGGATTTTATTATCAGCTTCATAAAATGCAGTTTGAAAAACAAGAGGAATTGGCATAGGTTTTATTTTTTAGCTAAGTAGCTATTGAATTTCTCTTTTGAAGCTTTCCGGAAGATCTTTTTCTTCATCTACATCATTCAATGTTTCTAACTGATAGCAGGAGAGTTGAAGTTTGCCAATTGTATTCATGCTGTCTTTAAATACAGAAGGAGTGCTCCAGATTTTGTCTTCAAATATTTTACTATAAATTTTTTTCATGCCTAATAAATAATAGCCTCCGTCAGTTGCAGGACCAATAACTACATCATGATTTCTTAACTGATCCAATGCTTCTGTAATTATTGCTGAAGAAAGTTCAAAACAATCGGTTCCTATAATAACAGCTTTTTCATATCCATTCTCAAATGCATAGGCAAAAGCATTTTGCATTCTCTTTCCTAAATCATTTCCTGATTGAATTTGTTTGCTGAATATTTTGTCTTCCCAAATATCGCCCTCTTCAATATTATTTGAGAAAAAAACAACTTTATCAGCAGCAACATCTTGTGTTATTGTTTGAGTGTATTTCAACAGTTCCTTGTAAACCGCAAAAGCTACTTCATCACCTACTGTAGCAGCAAGCCTGGTTTTTACTTCACCATACTTTAAGTTTCTTGCAAAAATTAATACCACCCTCTTCATTTATAATGCCTTTATGGTTTGATACAAAAGAGTAGAAAGTTTTGCATCTGCTTTTCCTGCGACTTCAATTATCTCTGCAATGTTTACGGGTTTTAAGTTATCCGGATCACATTCATCGGTTATTACTGAAATGGCGGCACAGGGGATTTGCATGTGATTGGCTACAATAACTTCAGGCACTGTTGACATGCCAACCATATTGGCACCAATTATTTTTAAATAGCGATATTCAGCTCTGGTTTCTAAATTAGGTCCATTCACCGCAGCGTAAACCCCCGTTTTTAATTTGATGTTTAACTCGTTCGCTTTCTCAGTTAATTTATCTGAAAGCAATTTACTGTATGGCTGGCTCATATCAGGAAAGCGTGAGCCTAATTCATCGTAGTTTTTTCCTGTTAATGGATTGCTGTATTGCAGATTGATATGGTCGTTTATCAATACTAAATCACCTTTTTTAAAACTCAAATCAATTCCGCCTGCAGCATTAGATAAAAAAAGTTTTTGCACTCCAAGCAATTTCATTACACGAATTGGGAAAACAATTTGCTGCATTGAATAACCTTCGTATGCATGAAAGCGGCCTTGCATAACCACTACATTTTTATTTTCTATTTTTCCATAAATGAGATTGCCTTTATGAAATTCAACAGTGGATAAAGCGAAACCGGGGATTTCAGCATAAGGTATAGATGTAATTATATCAATTGAATTTAAAAATTTATTTAAACCGGTGCCTAGTACAATACCAATGTCAGGATTTGAAAACCCATGTGATAAAAGAAAATCTTTTGCCTTAATTAGTTGTTCCACAGTATTTTTTTATGCACTGATTTTTTTTCGAGCTTTTAATGATTTCATAACTACATGGCAATTTCTTTTACCTTATTCATCATCTGTACACCATGCACCAAAGAAGCTCCGCCTCTAATAGCACATGCTACATGCACTGCTTCCATCATCTGGCCTTCACTCCATCCTTTCTCAAATGCATCGCTGCTGTACGCATCAATGCAGTATGGGCATTGCACAGCATGGCTTACCGCTAACGCAATTAATGATTTTTCTCTTGCAGTTAATTCGCTGTCTTTAAATACTTCCCCATAATAATCGAAAAACTTACCTGCTAACCCTTTTTGAAAATCGGCAATGTTGCCAAATTTTCCTAAATCTTCGGAGTTGTAATAATGATTGCTCATGACTTTAGTTTGTATAATTGTTAAGAAATAATGTTCAATCGTATTTTTTGAAGTTACTAATGGTAAATAGAATTGATATGAGAATGGATTTATTCAATTGAGTAAGATTGCGTTTCATATACGTGTTGAAAGTAGGCAAAGTTTTGCATAAGAAAAGCCATCCTCTCAGATGGCTCTCTTATAACTTTATATACTATAGGATAGAGTTTTAACTGCAACCCATACTGTTGCCGCAATTCAAACATTTATAACATGTACCGCTGCGGATGGTTATGTGTCCGCAGGTGTTACATGGGGGAGCATCACTCTGCATACTTTTAGATGCCGCATTAACAGCATCCATTTCGTTATGAACCTTTTTAATAGATTCCATTCTGTGGGCTCTCACTTGTGGTGCCTGTCCATTACCATTAGGCGAAGTTGCTACAACCCTTACTTCACTTAATTCATGAACTCTTTCACCAATGGTTGGTGTGGCCTCATCCCATTCTTCATTACCTGTGTTTAGTACTTCAGGTTTATCAAGTACATGAACAAGATCATTTCTTCCCAAATATTCATACGCCAGTGAGCGGAACATAAAGTCAATAATGGAAGTAGTGGTTTTAATATTCGGATGATCAACCATACCTGATGGCTCAAACCTGGTGAATACAAATTTTTCAACAAACTCTTCTAATGGAACGCCATATTGCAGACCTATTGAAATGGATATTGCAAAACAGTTAAGCATACTGCGCATGGTAGCACCTTCCTTAGCCATGTCAATAAAAATTTCTCCTAAAGTGCCGTCATTATATTCGCCTGTTCTTAAAAATAAAGCCTGCCCGTTTATTTTTGCTTTTTGCGTAAACCCCCTTCTCTTAGCAGGTAAAGCTCTACGCTCTACAATCATTGCCAGCTGGCGTTTTAAAGAAGTATCAGCACTGCTTTGCACTCTTTTATTTACTTCTTCCAGGAGGTCTTCAACGGTAAGCGTACTCATATCAACTATCCTTGATTCACCGCCTGTTGTTAATTGCTCATTGTCAATGGTCTTCTTTTTCTTATCGCTTTTATTACTTAATGGCTGCGATAATTTAGAACCATCACGATAAAGCGCACAGGCTTTTAAACCCAACTCCCAGCTTAGTTTGTAAGCTTCTTCAATTTCTTCAATCGCTGCTTCATTTGGCAGGTTAATGGTTTTTGAAATTGCACCACTTATGAAAGGCTGTGCAGCGGCCATCATGCGAATATGTCCTGTAAAATGAATATACCTTTCACCTTTTTGCCCACATTTATTGGCGCAATCAAAAACGGAAAGATGCTCTTCTTTTAAGTACCGGGCACCTTCCACTGTCATGGTGCCGCAGATATATTCATTGGCTTCTTCAATCTGTTCTTCTGAAAATCCTAGAGCTTCTAAGAAGTTCCATTCAAAATTTTGATATTGCTCTTGTATAAATCCCAAACGCTGTAAACAGTCTTCACCCAAATTAAAAACATTAAATACAAAAGCTATGTCGAATGCAGATGCAAGGCAGTCTTCAAGTTTTTTAATTTCTTCAGGAAGAAATCCTTTTTCAATTAAAGTTTGATCATTAATGTGAGGTGAACTTTTTAAAGTTGCATGCCCCTTTGCATAATTTACAATTTTATCAATTTGCTTTTCGGTGTATTTTAAATTACGTAATGCCTGCGGTACACTTTGATTGATGATTTTAAAATAACCGCCGCCACTTAATTTTTTAAATTTAACCAAAGCAAAATCAGGCTCAACACCGGTAGTGTCACAATCCATAACCAACCCTATAGTTCCTGTTGGCGCAATAACTGTTGTTTGAGCATTGCGGTAACCATATATTTCACCCATCATTACTGCATCATCCCAGGCTTTAGTTGCAGCTTTCAATAAATAATCAGGACAATATTTTGCATTGATGCCCTGAGGTTTTATTTCAATGCCATCGTATGCATCCATGGCGTCGTATGTGGCAGCACGGTGATTGCGCATTACACGAAGCATGTGATTTTTATTTTCAGGATACTTGCTGAATGTTCCTAAATGTTCAGCAAGCTCTGCAGATGTTTTGTAAGCAATGCCTGTCATAATTGCTGTAATAGCTCCCGCAATTCCACGGGCTTCTTCACTATCGTAAGCAATGCCACTAACCATCAGCATGCTTCCCAGGTTTGCATAGCCTAAACCGAGCGTTCTATAATCATAAGAAAGTTGTGCAACTTCTTTACTTGGAAATTGCGCCATTAGAACTGAGATCTCCAAAACGGTTGTCCATAATCTCACTGTGTATTCAAACCCTGCAACATCAATTGTATTATCATCTTCATTAAAAAATTTGCGAAGATTAACTGATGCAAGATTGCAGGCTGTATTATCTAAGAACATGTATTCACTACAGGGGTTAGATGCCCTTATCTGTCCGCCTTCAGGGCAGGTATGCCATTCGTTGATAGTAGTATTATATTGGGTTCCGGGATCAGCACAATTCCATGCAGCATTGGTGATTTTATCCCATAGACCTTTTGCTTTTATACTCTTCATTGTTCTTCCATCACTTCTCGCTTTCAATTCCCAATCACCATCAGCTTCCAGCGCATGAAAAAATTCGTTCGGTATTCTTACAGAGTTATTACTATTTTGACCACTTACTGTTTTATATGCTTCTCCTTCATAATCGCTTGCATAGCCTGCAGCAATTAATGCAGCCACTTTCTTTTCTTCTTCAAGTTTCCAGTTTACAAAAGTTTCAATTTCGGGATGGTCAAGATCAAGACAAACCATTTTTGCTGCACGCCTTGTTGTACCACCGCTTTTTATTGCACCTGCAGCTCTATCGCCTATTTTTAAAAAACTCATTAAGCCGCTTGATGTACCTCCGCCACTTAGTTTTTCCCCTTCACCACGTATGCTGGAAAAATTAGTTCCTACGCCGCTTCCGTATTTAAAAATTCTTGCTTCCCTCACCCACAGATCCATAATTCCTCCTTCGTTTACCAAATCATCCTCAACACTTAATATAAAACATGCATGTGGCTGAGGGCGTCCATAGGCTGATGTAGATTTTTTTAATTCCCCATCGGCCTGGTCAACATAATAGTGACCTTGCGCTTTTCCTTTTATACCATACACCTCATGCAGACCGGTATTAAACCATTGAGGAGAATTAGGAACACAGGCCTGGTTTAAAATATCATATACCAACTCTTCATAAAAAACCTGGGCATCATCTTTTGATGCAAAATAATTATAACGCTCACCCCATACCCGCCAGCAATGTGCAAGGCGATGTGCAACCTGCTTAACAGTAGTTTCTCTTCCTGTACTTCCATCAGCTTGCGGCACCCCTGCCTTACGAAAATATTTCTGTGCTAATATATCTGTCGCAATCTGGCTCCATTGTTTTGGTACTTCTACATTGTCCATTTGAAAAACAATTTCACCCGAAGTATTTTTAATTACCGAGGTACGGTAATCGTATTCAAACATGTCGTAAGGGGATGTTCCATCTTTGGTAAACTGACGGGAGAACCGGAGTCCTTTTTCAGACTGCTTTTTATTAGACATAGATTAAAAAGTATTTAAGGGTTAATAGTTAGTTTTGGTAAACGGGCCTGATATTTCAAAGGCAGAGGACGAAACTATTTTTTCTAACTCAACAAACCATCCCTTAAATGTTAACACCTGTGGAAAAAACGTGTTAACAATTTCTTAATGTAGCAGGGTATTGAGTTTTTTGATTTTTGCACACTTTGAGGATAAAATAAATTTGTTGCAGCAAGAAATTTTAGGTAGTTATGAAATACTGGAAAATTGTTTAACATCGGTATTTAAAAAATATTTATGAGAGCTGTTGTACAAAGGGTTTTGCAGGCGAGTGTGATGATTGATGATAAAATAAAATCTGAAATCAAAAATGGATTACTTGTTTTTGTGGGTATTGAAGATTCAGATACTGCAGAAGACATCGAATGGCTTAGCAATAAAATTGTTAACCTGCGCATTTTTGATGATGAAAAAAAAATACCAAATATTTCGGTGAAAGATATAGGTGGAGATATTTTGGCCATCAGTCAATTTACATTGCATGCTTCTACTAAAAAAGGAAACCGACCTTCTTATATAAAATCAAGTAAAGCAGAAATAGCAATACCGCTGTATGAAAAATTTGTTGTTCAATTAGCCACTGGTCTTGGTAAGAAAATATGTACAGGAGAGTTTGGAGCTGATATGAAAGTGAGCCTTATTAATGATGGCCCTGTTACTATCTGGATTGATACAAAGAACAGGGAATGATTGTCTTCAAATTTTCGTTCTATGTGATTTAAAAGTTGTTTCAGTATGCTAAGTTTTTTACATAAAACACAAATTATTTTTCTCTCATTATCATAATTCCGTAAATTACTTTCAATAAACCTTTTCTATGGCTTACGAAAACAAATGCAATAAAGATGAAAAAGCATCTTTACATCATGCTCGTCGAAAATTTTTGAAACAATCATCAGCTTTAACTGCTCTGGCGTTTGCATCACCAGCATTAATAAAAGCAACCGGAAATAATTTAGATGAAAAAGCAGCAGAATACTTTGAAAAGCAAGACCTGCAAATTGAAGTCAATGGCATTCAACATAAACTTTCAGTAGAGCCACGTATTACACTGCTTGACCTGTTACGTGAGCAATTACATTTAACAGGTACTAAAAAAGGTTGTGATTACGGTCAATGCGGTGCCTGTACAGTCCATGTCAATGATAAAAGAGTTTTATCCTGTCTGAGCCTGGCAATAATGCAGGATGGAAAAAAAGTTTCTACCATTGAAGGGTTGGCAAAAGGTGATGACCTTCATCCAATGCAACAAGCATTTATAAAGCATGAGGGGATGCAGTGCGGCTATTGTACGCCGGGACAGATAATGTCTGCCATTGCCTGTGTTCGTGAAGGACATGCAAATAATGAAGATGAAATTCGCCAGTATATGAGTGGAAATATTTGCCGTTGCGGTGCTTATCCAAATATAGTTGATGCAGTTATGGAAGTAAAACAAAAAGGAGGCACCATATGATCAACTTCGATTATGTAAAACCATCGTCACAAAAAGCTGCAATAGATGCATTGAACAAAGATGCAACGTCGCAATTCATTGCAGGAGGCACAAATCTTGTTGACCTGATGAAGAGAGGCGTTGTTTCTCCTGAAAAATTAATTGACATTACCAATCTTCCATTAAAAAGAATTGAGCAGCAAAAAGGTTTTATCCGCATTGGTGCATTGGCTTTAAATAGTGATGTTGCAGAACATGAACTTATCACTAAAAAACTTCCATTACTTTCACAAGCATTAAAAGCAGGGGCATCGCCACAATTGCGAAATATGGCTACAGTTGGGGGTAACATGATGCAGCGTACCAGGTGTCCTTATTTTTATGATACAACAATGCCCTGCAATAAAAGACAACCGGGATCGGGTTGCGGCGCTTTTAAAGGATACAATCGTATGCATGCAATTCTAGGGGCATCTGATAAATGTATTGCAGTGCATCCGAGTGATATGTGTATTGCCTTAACAGCATTGGATGCAACAGTTGTTATCAGCAGTAACAAAGGAGACCGCAGAATCCCTTTTGAAGACTTTCATCGCATACCCGGGAATACACCGGAAAAAGATAATAACCTGCTACGTGGTGAAATGATTACAAGTATTGAAGTTCCTGATAGTGATGTATTTTCAAAACATTCATTGTATACAAAGATCCGTGACCGTGCTTCTTATGCTTTTGCATTGGTTTCAGTTGCGGCTGCATTGGATATGAAAGGAAATACCATTGCAAATGCAAAACTTGCCATGGGTGGGGTTGCACATAAGCCATGGAGACTAACTGCTGCAGAAATTTTTTTAAAAGGAAAGACAGCTACAGTTGAAAACTTTAAACAGGCAGCCGCAATTGCTATGAAGGATGCAAAAGGTTATGGGTATAACAATTTTAAATTAAAACTTGCACCCAATACAATTGTACAAACATTAAAAACGGTTTCAGGAGTATCATAAAATAAATATTATGGGATTTTTTCCGGATGATCTTGAAAGAGTTGATGCTAAGGCAAAGGTTACAGGCACGGCACAATTTTCTGCGGAATATAATTTTCCGAACCTTGCGTATGGAGTAATGGTGGGAAGCACTATTACAAAAGGAACAATTAATGTATTAGATACAAAAAGTGCAGAACGGGCTCCCGGCGTACTTGCAGTTATCAGTCACCTTAATATTCCAAAACTTCCTGGCTATGAGCCACCGAAAGATGCTGATAAACTTCCTGCTATCCGTAAGGGCTTCAAAGTTTTTTCTGATAATATTGTTCGTTTCAACGGGCAACCAATTGCTATTGTTGTTGCAGATACATTTGAAAGAGCAGTGTATGCAGCCTCATTGGTGAAAGCGCAATATCAAAAAGAAGAACATCATACAGATCTTCATGAACAGGCAAAAAATGCTACGCCATTGGAAGGAAACCCTTACAAAGATTATGTGCGTGGCGAAGCAGATGCATGGAAAAATGCACCGGTGACAATAGAGGCAGAATATGAAATCCCTTATGAAGTACATCTACCAATGGAAATGCATGGGCTTACAGTAAAATGGGAAAGTGATGATAAAGTAACTGTCTATGAAAAAACACAAACATTATCCGGCACACAGGGAAGTATTGCAAGAGTCTTTGGAATTCCTCCAGCCAATGTTCATGTTATAACAAAGTTTGTTGGTGGCGCATTTGGAAGTGCAGGAAATACATGGCCACACTCGATTGCAGCGGTCATCGCAGCAAAGCAAATAGGCAGACCATTAAAAGTTTCTTTAACAAGAGAACAAATGTTTACAATGGTTGGCTATCGTCCCAAAGCAATTCAAAAAATATCAATAGGTGCTTCAAAAGATGGTAAACTCGTAGGCATTACGCATGAAGCGAATGCAATGACATCTACTTATGGCGAATTCAGGGAAGGCATAACCAATACTACACGTTCATTATATGCATGCCCTAATGTAACTACACGCTACAAAGTTTTTCCGCTTGATCTTAGTCTTCCAACTTATATGCGTGGACCTGGGGAAACTACCGGCATGTATGCACTGGAATGCGCAATGGATGAAATTGCACATGCTTTAAATATAGATCCGCTGGAGTTTCGTCTTATTAATTATGCCGAAACAGATTCCGAACGTAACCGTCCGCACTCAAGTAAGTTTTTGAAAGAAGCTTATCAACTGGGGTCAGAAGCTATTGGATGGAAAGATCGTAATCCGCAATTACGTTCTATGAAAGAAGGTGAATGGATGGTTGGCTATGGAATGGGAAGCGGCGTTTTTGGTTCAGGAAGAGGCGCTGCAAAAGTGGGAGTAAAATTTTTAGCTGATGGTACTTTGGTATTGCAGTCAGGCGTTACAGATATGGGGCCGGGCACCACAACAGCTATGACCAAACTCGCCTCTGAAACATTTGGTATTCCTGCCGGTAAAATAAAATTTGAAATGGGAGATTCTGATCTTCCTGCAGGACCGGGGCAATTTGGTTCCCAGACAACTTCTGCATTGGGTTCCGCTGTAAGTGATGCTTCCGTTAGCTGGAGAAAGAAGATGGTAGGGATAGCAAAGACAACATCTTTTTTTCACACAGAGAAAATTCATGAAGCTGATCTGAAGGATTTTAATTTTGAAAATGGATTTATGAACCTAACACAGGAGCCCACAAAAAAGTTAAGTTATACTGATGTTTTAAAGTATGCGAATGTGCCTAAGGTCGAGTTTCTGGAAGATTCGCAAAGAGTTGTACAGGAAAAATATACAACCTATGCTTATGCCGTACATTTTGTAAAAGTGCTGGTGCATCCGTTAACTGGTGTAGTTCGTTTAGATAAAATTGTTGCAGTAGTTGATGGTGGAAAAATTATTAGTGAAAACACAGCCAGAAGCCAGGTGATCGGTGGCGTGGTGAGCGGAATTGGTATGGCATTAACAGAAGAAGGAGTAATAGACCATCGCTATGGAAGATGGGTGAATAATAATTTCGCAGATTATCATGTACCGGTGCATGCAGATGTTCCTCATATAGATGTATTATTTGTAAATAAGCCTGACCTAATTGTGAATCCTATCGGATCTAAAGGAATCGGGGAAGTAACGATGGTTGGTTTTGCTTCAGCAGTTGCTAACGCAGTGTTTCATGCTACCGGCAAAAGAATTCGTGAATTACCGATTACGCCGGATAAGTTGATATAGATTTTTTTTGTTGTATTTAAAAAAGTGTCAAAACTAATTCAGAAAATAATCTTAAAACAAAATGAGGCCAATATTTTTTTGTAAAACTCTATTTCTGAGTTCAATTTTCACATTTTTCCTATTGGCTTGCAATGAGGGAATATCGAAAGAGGAAACTGTACAAATCGACACTGTAAAAACTGAAAGATCTGAGTTAGCAATACTAGATGAAGATTCAATAAAGATAGAAAGATTAAAAAAATTGGGAGGAGTTACATTGGCAAGTATGGATAAACAATCCAAATGTAATCTTACAAAAGGAAAATATATTCTTAATAGAATCCTTACAGATAGTAGTGATATTGCATTTATTATAGCATATTTAGGTAAACAAGTTTTTGAATTAGGAAGAAAGAAACTGATTGCCCTTACCCTGTTATGTGTGTAGTTTATTTATATATGAATAAGCAAGATTTTAAAATTAGTGATAATATTGCTTCATACTCAGTTACACCGGCTTCTGGCGTGGATGTATATATTAGCACAAGGAAATTATCAGAATTTAAATAACTTCAAAACTATTACTCCTGTTGTTTTAGGCGGGCGAGTTATGACAACCCAACTTTATAGTTTTTGTCTCAGTGGGGTTTTCCCGCTAGGTAAAAGGTCAGGTCCTGTTGCTTGACTTTTTGCTAAAAATTCTTTTACGGATTAAAAATTCAGAGGATAAAATTATTTAGAAAATGATTTAAGATTACATTTTTGTTTACGATGCCCTTTGTAAACAAAATTGTGATCTATACTCTTAATAACATAAGCATAAAACATACGTATATTCTTATGTGGCCTCGCCAGGAATCGAACCTGGATCTGGAGCTTCGGAAACTCTTATACTATCCATTGTACTACGAGGCCTGATTGATGTGCGGATTATTTAATATGCAGATGTGCAAATGAAAAAACAATCTGCATATCTGCACAGTTAAAGCACACCTACTTTATCAACCCATGTGCATTTGTAGCAAATATTTTTACTGCAATGGCTATCAAAATTACACCAAAAAATTTCCTGACTGCGATGAGACCGGCTGGCCCTAATATGCGTTCAATAAACCGTAAAGATTTTAAAACTGCATAAACAATAATAAGATTAAAAAGAATTGCTATTAGAATAGCTGTTTCCTCATAATTTGCTTTTAAAGAAATTATTGTTGTTAATGTACCCGAACCGGCAATCAATGGGAATGCTATCGGTACTACAGTTGCAGCCCTGAAATCCTTTTCAGTTTTAAAAAATTCTGCTCCCAATACCATTTCCAAGCCGAGTATAAATATCACAATAGAACCACCTACCGCAAAGGACCTGATATCTAATCCAAGTAAATTAAGAAAGGGCTTGCCCATAAATAAAAACAATATCATCAAGGCGCCGGATACTAATGTTGCCCTGAATTCATTAATGCCGCCTAACTTACTTTTAAGTCCGATTAAAACCGGCACTGCGCCAATAATATCTATGACAGCAAAAAGAGTAAAACTTACTGTAAGCAAATCCTTATTAAATATTTCATGTAGACTCATAGTAAAATGATTACTCCAAAGATAATTTGTTATTGCGAATTGCTATTGTTGCAAAAGATCACAAAAATAAAATTTATAATCTTTTACACTTTCCTGTAAAAAACAATTATCATTTTCCTGCCTGGGTGCAGCATATTTTTTGGAAACAATTTCACCCTTTTTAAATGGCACAGGCATTTTAAATATAGGTCCATCATAAACAAATGTGTGATACTCGCCATTCTCGCCGCATACATCTACTTTATCCGGGAGGTCTCTGATAAAATCTTTGTCAATCATTCTTCCACAAAAACTTTTATCAAGATATTTTTCATTAACACAAACCGTAATGGCTTTAAAACCCAGATCAATAAATTCATTCATCAATTCTTTTGTATTTCTCTTCCAAAGTGGAAAGACTGCTGTCCTACCAACCCTTGCCAATTGAGTTTCACGATAAATTTTCAAATCTTCCAGAAAAATATCTCCAAATACACTATGGGTAAATCCTTCCTGATGTAATTGCTGCAATGTTGTCATCATGTGCTTCTCATATTCTTCCATGGAAGGTTGATCCTGCAAAACAAGTGCTTGCAATGAAATGCCGATAGCAGCAGCCTGTTGCTCTAATAATTCTTTCCTAACACCATGCATAGAAATACGCTGACACGTACTGCTTACATTAGTTAAAAGTTTTTCAACAGAATATGCTTTATCTTTTAGAATATGATATAAAGCAAGTGCACTGTCTTTGCCGCCGCTCCAGTTTATGTATGCCTTCATTTAAGAAACTTATATTTTACAATGTAAAAGTTACACCACCATTAAATAAAAATGGTACAGAATTATATCCTGCCACGTCAAAGAATTTTTTGTTAGTTATGTTTTGGGCATCGGCAAAAATCTTAAGATTCTTTTTAAATTTATACTCCGCATAAGCGCTCAATAAAAAATAACGGTCTAATTGCACATCCGGCTTTTTATAGCCTCCAACATCATATCGCTTGCCAACATATTTGCCGGATGTACTAATGTATAATCCATTATCAAAATCGTACGATGCTGTAATATTAAAATTATGCACAGGTCTTCTTAATAAATATGTATATACAGAATCTTTAAATGTTATCCTGCTTTGATTATTCTCTTTTGGATTTAAATAAGTATAATTAGCAGCAATAGAAAGGTTTTTAGCAGGCACTAATTTCGACTCAATCTCAATACCATTCACAGTTTGCTTGGCAATGTTAAAATACTTAAAAGTGATATTATTGAAATCAATACCATTCTTTATTTCCCGGTTAAAATATACAATTCGATTTGTAATTTTTTGATGCTGTTGTTGAAACCCTACTTCATATGTTTTAGATTTCTCCGGATTTAAATCCCGATTTCCGCTTGAAGAATATAACTGGAACAAAGTAGGTGCCTTGTATCCTGTTGCGATACTTCCAAAAATTCTGTAGTGTTCATCAATAGTATATGATGGGTTAAAAGTATATGTGCTGTTACTTCCATAGCGTGAGTGAACATTTAGCCTTTCTCCTAATTCTACATTTAAGTTTTCGTTCAACCCGTGATACAATAACGAGGCATACAACGAAGATTGGCTATGTGAAGTATCATTAAATAGACTCGTAAACGGACCAAAAGAACTTAATGAAAAAAAGCGGCTGTTAAAATTACTGTAACGATAATCAGCACCCTGTAATAAAGTAAAGTTTTTATTCAACCCAATACTGCTGAATAATTCTGCGAATTGCGCTTTGCCAAAAAAATCATTTTCAGAATATTTTGTAAAAGTTGGTTTATCTAAACTGTCATTAAAATAATCTCTTTTATACTCGCTGTATTGATAATTGGCGGTTAAGGATAAATTATTTTTTTTATAATGAAATCCAACTCCCGTTATTATACTTTTATTATTTGCGGTAAAATCTTTTTCATCAACAAATGATGAAGCATCTAAATCAGATTTATAGCGGCTATGCTGAATAAATGTTTTAAAAGAGATGTCGTTGCTCAATTGATATTGCAACAATGCACTTGCAACATCGCCATCGTATTTATCATTATCAAAGCCTTTTGTACCTGTGCTGTCATGCGCTGAAGAAAAGCCTGCTGAAGTAAGTTTTGCATAGCGTGCAGAGTATGTGAGCTTATCAGCCTTGCCATATAACTTAAGATTGCCGCGATATGTTCCAAAGCTGCCTGCACTGGCAGTAGCATTTACATTAAATGGTTTGGTAATATCTTTTTTTACAGTGATGATATTGATAACTCCCGCCACTGCATCAGAACCATATAATGTAGATTGTGCACCACGGCAAATTTCTATGCTCTCAACATTATTTAGGGATAATAAATTCAGATCAAAATCATTGTTAATGAATGATGGATCATATACCGGAATGCCATCCATTAAAATTAAAGTTCTTCCGGCGTTAGCGCCCCGTAAATAAACAGTTTGATTAGCGCCTAAATTATTAAGTGCCCCATTTATTGTAATGCCAGCCTGCTCATTCAATAGTTGTGCAACAGTTCTTCCGTTGCTTTTCTCAATTTGTTCTTTTGTGATTACCGTTACTACTTTTCCGGTAGTACTTTGCTTTTGAGCAATCTTATTAGCTGTAATAATAACAGGGTCTAAAGTTTTAGAGCTGTCTTGTGCAAATAATGTGCTGCCTGTTATACATGCAGCCACAAATAAAACTTTCTTTTTCATTTTTTAGAAATTTTTAATGGCTGCTTGCGGATAATGAAGTAGTATAAAAGCGGTGAAGCCATTACACTTCTGCCTTTCACCCGAAAGCTTTGAAATGATGTGTTTATAACCGGCAGGTCTTCTGGCTTACGATCTTACCTCGTTACCTTCCCATTTATTAAATGAATAGTGGTTTGAAGATTGAGTTACCCTTAGCCCCTTTAGGGGTTGGGGTGTCGTTTACAGCTACGGGGATAGCTCCGGAATTTAACCGGATTCCCTTTTAATCCCGAACATTCGGGAACCAATTACACCGCAAAAGTATGAGCAATTGCCCTGAACTTCCAAAACTAAATTTTAGCTCCGATAGCAATCGGGATTATTTTTTATCTTCCCTCAATGAATGCAGCAAAGAAACTTAACCTCTTTGATTTTACGATGATAGTGGTTAGCCTGGTAATAGGAATGGGAATATTTAGAACACCAGTAAATGTTGCCAAGGCTGTTGATACACCTTTTATCTTTTTTGCTGTATGGATTATTGGTGGTTTAATCGCTTTGTGTGGTGCTCTTACCTATGCTGAAATTGGCAGCAGGCTTCCCGTTACCGGGGGCTATTATAAAATATTTTCTTATGCATATCATCCATCCATTGCATTTGGCGTTAATTGTTTGATACTTGTTTCCAATGCTGCTTCATTGGCAGCAGTTGCATTGGTAGGCGGGGAATATATAACCGGAATATTGATTCCTAATTCTAAAGATGCGTTGTGGTTAAAAGATGCAATAAATGCTCAGCAAATACAAACTATCCAAATTGTAATTGCTATTGCTGCTATTATAATTTTTTATGGAGTAAATCTTTTAGGCCTAAAAATGAGTGCCCGTGCACAAAATATTTTAACTGTTGTTAAAATAACCATGATCTTATTACTGATTACACCTTTATTTTTTGCTACGCAATCAGCACCTTTGGTTGCAGTTGCAAATACAACTTCACCTGTATTTACTGAATATTTAAAAGCATTCGGTATCGGATTAGTGGCTGTAAGTTTTACTTATGGCGGTTACCAGCAGACAATTAATTTTGGGGCAGAGGTAAATCAACCTAAAAAAAACATACCAAGAGGAATTTTCTTTGGAATATTTATCATCATTTCTCTTTACTTAATAATTAACTATGCGTATGTAAAAGTGATAGGGTTTGAAGAACTAAAAACCAGCAAAAATATTGCTGCAATAATGGCCTCCAAAATATTTGGTGTAAATGCAGAAAGAATTTTGTCTGTGCTTCTCTTTTTTAGTGTGCTTGCCTATGTAAATGTTTTACTGATGAGCAACCCACGTGTTATGGCAGCCATGAGCGATGATAAAATATTACCTGCTTCTTTTAGAAAAAGAAATTTAAAAACGGATGTGCTTACCACGTCGTTAAGTGTATTTGCTGCCATATGCGTATTAATCGTTTTTTGGGCTAAAGAATTTGATACCATTTTAAGCTTTACCATTTTTCTTGATTGCTTTGGAATGATATTATCTGCAGGCAGTATTTTTATTTTAAGAAAGAAAACGGCACATCTTAATAATTCAGGAATTTATATGATGAAATTATACCCGTTATTGCCTCTGCTCTTTATTGCTGCCTATACCTTTGTTGCTATAAGCTTATTGATAACTGAAACGAAATTATCGCTGATAGGAATAGGCGTATTGGTTGGTTTTATCGGGATATATTTTGTAGTGAACTATTTTAATAAAGAGAAATAAATGTGGGTAGAAAAAAATAAGGATATTTCTTATATTCTGAATGAGCTGCCTTAAACATATTCTTCTGGCTGTTAGCTGGGGCGGACATGAATCTCTTATCATTCCAAAATGCGCTTCAATAAACCCGGCAGATTTTGATGCAGATAATAAAGAGCATCATATGTTGCGATTATATGTTGGTTTGGAAGAGCCAGAATATATTACCAAAGATCTGGAGCAGGCATTTGAAGAGATGTAAATATTAATCGCCACTTATCCTTTGTTTAGCATTTAGTACCGTATGATGAATTATTTTTGAGATATGTTAGGCAGAATCACATTTTTATTCGTTAGTACTTTCCTTTTTAGCAACAGTCTGGTAGCCCAGCAAAAATGGAATCTATTACAATGCATTCAGTATGCAATGGATAATAATCTTTTGGTAAAACAGGCGCAAATTCAAACAAGATTAAGCGAATTGGTTCTTAAACAAAGCAAGCTTTCGCAATATCCTAACTTGACTTTTGGGAACAATATCGCGTACAGCTCGGGCAGAAACCAGGACCCTACCAGCTTCAGCCTGATAACAAAAGGGTATTTATCAAGCAGTATGTCATTGCAAACAGGTGTTGAATTGTTTAACTGGTATAGCAAGCGAAATACAATTGCAGCAAATATTATAGAAGTAGATGCAGCCAAAGCAGCAGTTGAAAAACAAAGGAGCGACCTTGCTTTAATTGTGGCGAATGCATATTTGCAAATATTATTGGCAAAAGAGCAGGCTAAAATTGCAGGAGTGCAGTTGCAGCAATCGCAGGCACAATTAGCCAATATCAGAAAACTGGTAAGGGCGGGTGCGTTACCGGAATTGAATGCTGCAGAGCTGGAAGCGCAGGTAGCCACAGACAGCGCAAACGTAATTTCTGCCAGGGGAAATGTTGATATAAATTTCTTCTTTTTAAAAACTTATATGAATATCGATGCTTCTCAACCTATGGAGATTGAAGAACCGCCTGCTGCCAATATTCCTGTTGAGAATATTGTTGACCTGCAACCCGAAATTGTATATGCACTGGCATTAAAAAATTTACCACAGCAAAGAGTAAATGATTTGAAATACCTTTCAGCTCAAAAGATGTCTCAGGCTCTAAGAGGCGCTATGATGCCCACTATATCTATGTTTGGCAGCCTGGGCAGCAGTTATAATAACCAGGCTGTAAATGTGAATGGGGTAACAACTTTTTTTGCACCTATTGGCAAAGTAAGCGTTGGTGGAACCAGTTATGATGTGCTCCCGATTCAGCCATTTTCAAATTACACTTATGGTAAACCAGGTTTGTTTTCACAGTATGGAGATAACTTTAGGCAATCGGTTGGGATAAGTATTAATGTGCCTGTTTTTAATGGTGGCACATTGCGGACAAACTATGAAAGAAGTAAGCTCAATATTGAATCACTAGGCTTACAAAAGGAACAGGATAATCAAAAATTAAAACAGGATATTTACCAGGCATACAATGCTGCATTAATTGCTATGGAAAAATTTAATGCATCAAAAAAAATTGTAGAAGCTGCACAACGCACTTATGATTTTTCGTCCAAAAGATTTAACGTAGGCATGCTATCTACATTTGAGCTTAATACAAATCAAAACAATTTATATAAGGCAAAACTGGAATTAGTTCTTAATCAATTTGATTATGTTTTTAAAGCTAAAGTGCTTGAGTTTTATAAAGGGCAGGGTTTAAAATTGTAATTGCCTGTGATAAAATGAAGCAGAAGTTAAAGAAAAAGAAATTAATAAAATCCTGAAATAATCTAATGAACAAAAAATCAAAGTGGATAATTTTTTCTCTATTGGGCTTAATTATCTTATTGGTAATATTGAAAGCGAGTGGTGTGCTAGGTGAAACCAAGAGTGTGAAAGTAACAACAGAAAAAGTGACCAAACGCACTATTGTGGAATCTGTAAATGCCAGTGGAAAAGTGTATCCTGAAGTAGAAGTGAAACTGAGCCCTGATATTTCGGGGGAAATTGTGCAGTTAAATGTGGCTGAAGGGGACAGTGTAAAAAAAGGGCAGGTACTGGCACGTATTTATGCAGACATTTATGCCACACAAAGAGACCAGGCATCTGCAGTTGTAAACCAGCAGCAAGCGCAGGTTGCAAATGTTTCTGCATCTATTGAAGCAATGAGAGCCCAGCTTGACCAGGCAAAAAAAGCCTATGATATGCAGAAGCAATTGTTTGATGAAAAGGTAATTTCCCAAAGTGAATTTAATACTGCAGAAGCGGGGTATAAATCTGCACAGGCAAATTTTAATGCTGCCAAACAAAACATTCGCGGAAGCCAGGCTGGTGTACAAAGCGCAAGAGCTGCATTATCCAAAGCAAATAAAGATATAAGCCGTGCCACATTGATTTCGCCGATGGATGGGGTAGTAAGTTTATTAAATGTAAAAAAAGGAGAGAGAGTTGTAGGAAGCTCGATGATGGCAGGCACTGAAATGATGCGTATCGCTGACCTGCGAAAGATTGAGGTGAGAGTTGATGTCGGCGAAAATGATATTCCCAAAATTCATTTAGGTGACAGCGCATTGGTTGAAGTGGATGCATATAATAACAAAAAATTTAAAGGAGTAGTTACACAAATTGCAAGTAGCAATAATGGCGCTGCTTCTATACAGGGAGCAAGTGCTGGAACTGATGTAATTAATTACAAGGTTTATATACGGTTACTTCCTGAATCCTATCAGGATTTAATGGATCCTGCAAAGCCAAAGAGTTTTCCTTTTCGTCCCGGCATGAGTGCCAGTGCAGACATTCAGACAAGAACACATGAGAACAGATTGGCTGTTCCTATTAATGCAGTTACAACAAGAGATAAAAGTGATTCTACTTCTGAAAAAAGTGTAACATCCGAAAAAAATAGCGAGGGTAAAACAAGTTTGGATGTTGATGATCTTGAGGAAGTGGTTTTTGTGTTGCAAAAAGATGGAACGGTAAGAAAAGCAAAAGTGAGAACTGATATTCAGGATATAAATTATATTGAAATTTTGGGCGGGTTAAATGAAGGCGATGAAGTTATTACC
>DASYOS010000036.1:0-2931 GCA_036007525.1 Chitinophagaceae bacterium
CAAATTTCTTCAAGAGTTTGATCAATTCTTTAGAGGAAATATCTCTTGGCAATCTCATACAGCAATAACTTCTTCTTTAATCTGGTGGAGACGAATCAGTTTTGGTTTATTTCCTTCATCAAAATGACATTCAACGGCTTCCTTAATATTCGCCTTAATTTCTTCCATAGTATCACCCTTGGTAAAAATACTTTCTCCTAAGCTTTTGCTGTGTAGCCACCTTCTAAAGCTTCTTCTACCAGAAAGATAATTTCATTCATATTATAAAGTTAGCTTAATCCCTAAATAAATATTTGTAAAAATATTACACCTTGTCAACCAAAAACAAATACACCTCTTTTGGGCCGTGAACACCAACAACTAATGTCTTTTCAATATCGGCAGTCCGGCTTGGGCCTGTTGCAAAAGTGATGGATGAGGGAATATTATCTTTATACTTTTCTTTTAACAATTGTAAAACTTCTTTTATATCATATATAAGTTGGCTAGAATAAGCGATACAAATATGTACCGGCGCATATACACTTACTGTTCTACCGGTTTGCGCTGTACTCATAACAATTGTACCGGTACGTGCAATTAAATATTCGCAGGTGGTTATAGATGCATCGCAATCAGCCAGGGATGATTTATCTAATTGGTAAGGTGCAGAATGAGATAGTACCTGAAATAATTTTTCATCGTTGCAATAAATATTTTTCCATTGTTTATCTAAAATAAGTTGTTCCAGTTGCTTTGAAAGATCGGCTTCATTTACACAAAAGGCAAATTTCCCAAGCAGCCTGGTAAACTCTTCTGCAAATTGTACTTCCAGATCGTCTGTCTGTGGCTGAAACACAGAATTATTCCCCTCACTTTTTGGAAATGGAACAGGCACCGGATGACTCAGTGCCTGACGTATTTTTTTTAAAATATTTTCTTTTGAAGAAGATACTTTCATACTAAAAATTATGCAGGAGTGGAAACTATACCAGGTATAGGATCTTCAATAACTGCATCTTTAGGGTTGTCGATAATATCCAATGCCTTCTTTTCTTCATACGGACGCTTGCCTATTAAAGCTTCCACATCACTTTTAAACAGCACCTCTGTTTTTAATAATTCTTTCGCCAGTATCTCAACTTCTTTCTTATGTTTTATCAGTAATTCCTTTGTTCTTTCGTATGCATCTTCTACCAATTTACGTACCTCTTCATCAATCATTTTTCCTGTTTCTTCGCTATAGGGTTTGGTAAATGTATTTTCCTGCTGAGGATCATAGTAGCTGATATTTCCAACTTTTTCATTCATGCCATATACCGTAACCATAGAGTAAGCCATCTTGGTTATCTGCTGAAGGTCGTTGCTGGCGCCTGTTGAAATCTTTTTGAAAAAGATATCTTCAGAAGCTCTGCCACCCAAAGTCATGCACAACTGATCTTTTAATTGATCCGTATTGTATAAATACTGTTCTCTGGGGGTGTATTGAGCATAACCCAATGCCGCAGTGCCTCTTGGTACAATAGTAACTTTTAATAAAGGATAAGCATGCTCCAAAAACCAACCACAAATTGCATGACCGGCTTCATGATAAGCAATGATCTCCTTTTCTTCAGGTAAAATAATTTTATTCTTTTTTTCTAATCCTCCTATAACCCGGTCAATTGCATCTTGAAAGTCGCTCATATCTACTGCATCTTTTCCTTTTCTTGCAGCAATAAGAGCAGCCTCATTACAAACGTTTGCAATATCTGCACCCGCAAAACCCGGCGTTTGTTCGGCTAGCTTATGAATATCCAGCGTTTCAGAAATTTTTATAGGAATAAGATGAACTTTAAAAATTGCTTCACGCCCTACCAAATCAGGACGATCAATTGATATTTGACGGTCAAATCTTCCCGGCCTTAAAAGTGCATTATCCAATACATCCGGGCGGTTAGTAGCAGCAAGAATAATTATTCCCAGATCGGTTCCAAAGCCATCCATTTCTACAAGCAACTGATTTAAAGTATTTTCTCTTTCATCATTGCTCATCATCATATTTTTTCCTCTTGCTCTACCAATTGCATCTATTTCATCAATAAAAATTATACATGGGGCTTTTTCTCTTGCCTGTTTAAAAAGATCTCTTACCCTGCTGGCACCAACGCCAACAAACATTTCTACAAAATCACTTCCGCTAAGGCTGAAAAAAGGAACCTGAGCCTCACCTGCAACTGCTTTTGCCAATAATGTTTTACCAGTACCTGGAGGGCCAATTAATAAAGCCCCTTTGGGAATTTTACCACCAAGCGCAGTATACTTTTTAGGGTTTTTAAGAAAGTCAACTATTTCCATTACCTCTACTTTGGCTTCATCCAAACCTGCAACATCACCAAAATTTATGTTAACCCTGGTACCTTTATCAAATAAAGTGGCTTTTGATTTACCGATGTTAAAAATCCCTCCGGGCCCACCACCACCACCACCTCCTGCACCAACTTTGCGCATCATCATAATAAACAATAACCCAATTAGCAAAATAGGTAAGAGCATATTTATTATTGAACCAAACCATTCTCCTTCGTCGTCATAAGTTGTATCAATTTTTTTTATGTTCTGATTGGTAACATTTTCCTGCCGAAAATTTTCCATTTGCTCCGTAAAATTCTTATCGTCGCTTATAGAAAAAAATAATTGTGGAGGTTCAACTTTAGCAATTGCTTCGGTTTGCCCTTTTTTTAAGACACTATTATATAGTGCAGCCTTATTGCTCACACTATCTTTACTCAAGAATACTCTTACTATTTTCCTATTCCTAATAACTTTTATCTCATCTACATCCCCCTGCAAAGCCAGTTCTTTAAAGGCTTCAATATTTGTCTCAACCCCAGCTGTTGATACGCCTCTAAATAAATTATAACCTACAATGGAAGCGAAAATTAATCCGTAAATCCAGTACACATTAAATCG
>DASYOS010000037.1:0-15720 GCA_036007525.1 Chitinophagaceae bacterium
AAAAACCTTTTTATATAAACCATCTTTCTATATTGATGTTATAAAATTAATTTAATGAGGAGATAAATTACATTTTCATATTGCTCATATCCATCCCTGCCATGGGATCGGCTCCTTTCTTAAAAATATATTCACTATTTAATAAGTAAGCGCCGGAGATAACAACCAAATCTCCTGACTTTAATCCTGATCTAATTTCTATGCGTCCATCATTTTCAATTCCAACGTCTACCATCCTATTTATAAAAGTATTTTCACCGGTTTTTATCCATACTGATGCACTTTTGCTGTCTCGTATAACTGCATCTGTTGGAAGCAACAATGATCTGTTTTCTTTATTTTTTATTGTTACATACGCCTGCATACCTGGCTTTAACTGGTTTCCCGGATTCGAAATAATAACTCTTATTAAATTTATCCGTGTGCCACTACTAATTTCAGGATTTGCAAAATCAATTTTACCTTTTATATTTTTCTCCGGATAGTCCGGGAATTGAACAAATACAGATGCATTCTTATTTATTAAAGAATATTGAGAAGAATATACCTGGGCTTCTGCCCAAAGAGTAGATAAGTCCGCAACACTTATGAGCGTGCCTCCTTCGGGCACATATGCTCCTTCATTAACATTAATTGCTGTAATATAGCCCCTGGCAGTACTGTAAATAGTGGTAAGCGAAGAAAATTTTTTTTCTGTTGCCAGTTGATTAACCTGTCCTTCGGTCATTCCCCAAAGCAATAATTTATTTTTAGCACTGGAAATTAATTGAGAAAAATTAATCAGTGCATTATCAAATGTTTTTTGTTTTTGTAGTGCCATAATATATTCCTGCTTCGCATTATTTAATTCTTCGCTGTATATTTCTGCCAGTTTTGTATTTTTTGGAATGTACTCGCCTAAATTTTTGTAATACAGTTTATCAATCCTGCCACTTATTCTTGCACTAATTGAATTTGTTTTGTTTTGATCCATATTTAATGTGGCTGGTAATACGATCTGCTCTCCAATGCTTCCGTTTTTTATCGTATCGATCGATATATTTCCTAATTGAATTTGCTGATCGCTAAGCATTATTGCATTTGTAGTATCGCTGCTGTTTTTTTTTGCTTCAATTAGTTTCATACCGCAAATCGGGCAGTCACCTGGCTTATCCTGCATAACCTGCGGATGCATTGAGCAGGTATAATACGTATCACTTTTTGTTGTTGCAGTTATTTTTTTATTCTTACACGAAATAAGAAATACCATGGAAACTAAAACTGAAATAAATATTTTCATGATTTTACTTTTATAATACTTTCAGTATCCATAAGGTATTGTGCATTTGCCGCAACGCTGTCTGTTGCTGACAAACCCTGGGTGATCTGTATTTTGTTATTGTAGGTCAAACCGGTTTTTATAACATGCGTTTGAAATACACCGGCAGATTTTAAGAAAACGATTTTATCCTGACCAAGAGAAACAACAGATTCTTTTGGAAGCCAGCTTGCCACCTGGCTTTTTCCATACACAACAGCCCTTACTTGGCTACCAACAGGAAGACTTAATTTTGAATTATCAAAATAAACCCTTGCAGTTAGGGTTTTACTTCCACTTCTGAAAAAAGGTTCAATAAAATTTATCCTTGCACTGAAATATTTATTCGGTGCAGTTTCCGGGATAATGCGAACTATGTTTCCTACTTTTATCAAAGGTCCCTGACCGGGAAATATATCGATCAATGCCCATAAACGGTAAGGATTATTTACCACAAAAATTGGTTGTTGCTTTTGTACATACATCCCTTCCTTAATTTTTAGTTCTCTTGAAACAAGGGTATTACTTTTTCCTGCTGATTCCATATTATCTATATCATGTATGTGGCCGCTGTAATTGCTGTATACTGAAATTGTATAAGAAGGTTTTCCTGATCTTATAATTTGCTGCAACTGACGAGGAGAAACTCCTAACAATAATAATTTTTGCTTGCCTGCATTTATCAATGAAATATTAGAGGCATCATTTTTTAAAAAGAATAAAAGGTTTTGCTCTGCCGTTAATAATTCAGGGCTATAAATTTCCATTACCTTTTGTCCTTTCATTACTTCCTGAAAAGTTGACCTAACATATAATCTTTCTATTCTACCAGAAACCTTTGCAGAAATATTACCATTAAATCGTGTATCATAAGCAGTAACACCAAGCGCTTCAATTTCTATTTGCGCTATATCCGGCTGCATTGTTGTTACAGGAATTGATGACACCACATATTGATTGGCAGGTTTTATTAAAATACTTAATTCAACTTCATTTATTGCTTTGTTTTCCGTTTCTTTTTTTACCAGTTTCATACCACAGATAGGGCAATCATCGGGCTTGTCCCTTATGATTTGAGGATGCATCGGGCAGGTATAAATTTCTTTCGATGTATGGATATGCTCATCAACTTTTTTTGATTTATTTTTACAGGCAAACAAAAAGAGCATTGGTAAAAGAACCACGAACAGACCTACCATTAAACGGTTGGTGAGGACACCAACCGGGGCGGATAGCCGTGGTCGGTGTCCCCACCGACCACGATTTGCTAATTGATAAATCCACTTTCTATTTAATTCTATCCTCTTCATTTCATTAAAATTCAATTTCAAGTGTTTTTTCAAGTTCAACCTGCATAGAAAGTAATTCCTGTAACTGATTTAAATATTCCAATTGTGTCATATTTAAAGTTTGCCATGCATCAAAAAGTGTAAACAAGTCTTCAGTATTTTGTCCGTAACCCAATTGCATAGTTTGATAATTTTTTCTCAATGCCGGAATAATATTTTCTTCAAATAATTTTAGCTGTGCTTTTTTTAATTCAATATCATTTTGCACACGAAAAGCTATTCCTGATGCTTCATTTATGATTGATTGCTTTTGCAGATTCAATGCTTCTGTTTTGAATTGTAAACTTTCAATATTGGCTCTGGCAGCTCTTGACGACCATTTAGCCATCGGAAGCTTTACTGTAGCCAGTAAAGTAAACTGCATAGGTAATCCTCCAAAACCAAACATGTGATCATACCGTAAACCGAACTCGGGTTTTAGTTTTGCATTTTCAAAATTTTGCTGCAGATTATTGATTTCAATTTCTTTATCAATGGCTTTAATATCACTTCGGGAATTAATTAATATGGTTGTATCAAAATTTGCAGCCAAATAATTTTTTATTGAATAAGTTGTATCAATTTCAAAGTGATATAATCTTTCCCGGTTCATTAATGTGTTTAATTGTATGCGATGTTGCTTAATTTCACTTTCTGCTATGAGCTGCATATTTTTTACATATCCCAATGCTGCTTTGGCTTTGTAATAAGCGCTGATTTTTTCAAGTCCATTTTTATATCTTACTTCAGCATCTTTGATCATAAAATTCAACAACTTTTCATTTTCAGTAAGAATCCTGATTTTCTTTTTCAAAACAAGCCATTGGTAATAATTGGCCTTTGCTTCTGCATACAGCGTATTTGCTGCCGCTTGTCGTTTGTCTTTTTCAGAAGTTGATAATGATCTTAAATAACTTTCTTCTGCATCCTGTCTTTTTCTGTTTGGAAATTGTTGCATAGCAGAGATCATATATTGCCCCATGCCAAAAGATCCATTACTTCCTTTCCAGTATTTAACATTGTAGGGAGTCATCCAAAATCCTGTTCCCAGTTCAGGTGGCATCCAGCTACGGGCACCTTTAGATGCAGCATCTAAAGACCTGATATTTGCCCCAAACACTTTTAAAGAAGGATTGTATTTTTGTATTGAATCCAGCACCTCATTTAAGGTTACTGTTTGCCCAATGCCTTTTACCAGTGTAAAACAAAATGCAATTGCTATTATAATTTTTGTTTTCATTGTTCAATATTTTGTTTGCAGCCCAAAAGTACAATGAGCCTGTTGCGAAGGAAGAGTTCAATTAATTTGTTTACCATAGTTCAATTATTATAATTTTTGTATTTGCTTTCCTTCATTTTTAGAAACAGAAAACTTAAATAATAAATGCAAGCCGGTAAAATCATAAATTGTAATACTGGAATAAGTCCTACATTAACAAAAGGAATTTTAGGCATACTCCGCGAATACTTCCAACTGCCGGCTGATAGATGAAGCATCTCCGCCAGAATAGCACCTGTTGCACCAACCACTATCAATAACGAAATTCTTTTCTTTGCAAAATGCTGTACCCAAAAAGAGTCTTTATAAATGACAGCAAAGGCATAGTACAACAGCAGAACCATAAGCGTATCGGCAAGGGAAGCTAAACCACAAAGCATAGCAGTTTGCATGTTCAGCTTCATGCCTTCATACAATGGCATTTGAGCCATCTCCCATGCAAAATTGAGCAAAAAGGAAAAGGTTATTATCAAATAGCTTAGTCTCTTAAAAACGCTACGATTATTGGCATACTTTAATAAATGCATGTACAGAATAGAAATTACGATGAGTGCAATGACAGGCACTATCAGTGCGGCTGCCTTTAAATTTTCCATATTTATTTCTTTGTCTGCTTTACAATCCAGATGATGAGAACCACTAAAAGAGCTATGCCTGCTAACATCCATAGCCACATCATTGGTCCCATGCCGCCACAACAATTATCCATCATAAAATAAAATTTTATAACAGGCTATCAGTTTATTATTTACCAATAGCCTGTTAGTTAAGAAATTCAAGCCGCCATCTTTCTACATTCTGCCTCACATTTTCTGCATTCTTCTGCGCATTTTTTGCACATTTCGTTGTCGTGCTTTTCGCATTCTTCGGCACATGCACGGCATGCATCGGCGCATTGCTGCGCTGTTTGAGAAGCTGTGCTGCTCATAGTTCTGCATTCATCTGCACACTTTCGACAGGCATCAGCACACTCTCTGCATAGCTTTTCACATTGCGCCATCTCCGGTTTTCCTTTGCAATGTTCTGCGCATTGTTCACATACTGATGCACATGCTTCGCAGGCATCTATACAGCTTTGCATTTGTTGATTATCCATTTTGATATAGTTTAAATGCTTCTTCAGTTGCGCTGTTGCCCGGTCTTCAGTATCGCTGTTGCCCGGTTTACTTACTAGTTAACTTCTGAATTAAGTGTTTTTCAATAATTATCAAAAACCAAAGACCTTCCTAATCTTCGTATGAGACAAATGGACCTGTATTTGCTAAGCCACTGGATCCCCTAACATCTTTGCCGGATGCTGCTTTTACATTATCTACTGCACTGCGTCCTTTGGAAGCTGCAAGTAAAGCAGACGATTTTTTTGATGTCTTTTTAATACTTTGATTGCCCTTTTTGTCGATTTGCGTAACACCCTTTTTCTGATTACTGGTTTCCTTTTTCATTTTTTAAATTTTTGTTTTTTTAAATTAAAATACCATTTATATTAATGTTTTATTTCCATCACATCAATCTTGCCATGTTTTTTTAACTCGTACTCTTTCATCATTAAAAAGATCAATGGGGTTACCAATAAAATATGAGTGGCAGAAGTTAATACACCTCCAATCATTGGCAGCACAATGGGTTTCATTACATCACTTCCTACTCCGGTGCTCCAAAGAATGGGTATCAGCGCAAACAACGATACAGAAACCGTCATCAGTTTGGGTCTTAACCTTTTAGCAGCTCCTGCAATTACAAATTCCCGCAAATCTTTTTTTGTTATTGTTTCTCTAGAATTGCCTTTTAATGCAACCAGTTGCTGCATGGCATCATTCAGATAAATCACCATTACAATTCCTGTTTCTACTGCTAAACCAAACAATGCAATAAATCCTACAGCAACTGCAACTGATAGATTTACTCCCCAGAAATAGATCATGAATGCCCCGCCGATCAAAGCAAAAGGGATAGAGATCAAACTAAAAAAAGCTTCTCTTGCAGAATGAAAAGCAAAATACATAGAGATAAAAATGATGAGTAATACAACGGGCAAAATCCTCTTTAATGTTTTTTGGCTGCGGATAAAATTTTCATACTGACCACTCCATTCAATAAAATAACCTTTGGGCAGTTTCGTTATCATCTTATTCAAATTATCTTTTGCCTCATCAACAGTTCCGGCAAGGTCTCTGTTGCGAACGTTAAATAATACTGTTCCACGCAACAACGCATTTTCTGAAATTATCATTGGTGGACCCTCAGCAAGTTTTATATCTGCAACTGCTTCCAAAGGTATTGGGCCAAAATTCGTTGTCTGCACCTGCAATCTTTTCATAGACTCAATACTGTTGCGGAAATCCTGACCAAATCTTACATTGACTGAAAAGCGCCGCCGACCTTCTACGGTTGTAGTTAATACCATTCCTCCCAACGCAGTTTCAATAATATTATTTACATCATCAACACTCAATCCATACCTGCCGATTTCATTTCTTTTTATGTCTATATCAATATATTTTCCTCCGGTGATTGGCTCTACATATAAATCATTTACACCGTTAATTCCATTTAAAGCTTTTTTTATCTGCTGAGCAAATACATTTATTGTATCAATATTTTGCCCATAAACTTTTACACCAACATCGGTACGGATACCGGTTGACAGCATATTGATACGATTAATAATTGGTTGTGTCCATCCGTTAGTTACACCGGGTATCTGCAGTTTTGAATTGAGCTCATTGATGATCGCATCTTTTGTGATTCCTGCACGCCATTGAGATTTTGGTTTTAAAATGATCATCGTTTCAATCATGCTGATAGGCGAATTATCGGTGGCAGAACTTGCTCTGCCGGCTTTACCTAAAACATTTTCTACTTCCGGTACTGACTTAATAATTTTATCCTGTACCTGCAATATTCTTTTCACTTCTGAATTGGAGACATCAGGTAATGTAACCGGCATAAAAAGAATGGAGCCTTCATCAAGCGGTGGCATAAACTCACGTCCCAGGCTCATTACAAGCGGAATACTTATTAAGAGAGCGATGATATTAATTGCAATGGTTGTTTTTCTCCATGTAATGCAGGTGCGGATAACAGGCTCATATATTCTTTCAAGAAAACGATTTATTGGGTTGGTATTTTCAGGCCTGAATCTTCCCTTCATAAAAAAGGAAATTAATACAGGAGCTAATGTTAGCACAAGAATGGCATCAACAATCATGATGAATGTTTTTGTATAAGCCAATGGACCAAACAATTTCCCTTCCTGACCTGTGAGTAAAAACACCGGTAAAAAAGAAGCAATAATAATAATGGTAGAAAAGAAAACACCCCTTGACACCTGTTTGGAAGAACGCTCAATAATTTCCATCCGAATATCTTCCGGGATGGGTTTATAATTTTTCCTGCCAAACCAACTCCTTTTATTTTTGATGTTGTCCATTTTATTTATTTGCAGGGTTATTTTGCCATTCTGATAAGTTTCTATACGAATTTTCAGACATGATAATTCCATTATCTACAATAACACCAATCGCCAACGCAATCCCGGTAAGCGACATAATGTTGGAAGAAATGCCAAACGCATTCAATAAAATAAAGCTGATGGCAATGGTAACAGGAATTTGTAAAACGATGCTTAATGCGCTGCGCCAGTTAAAAAGAAAAAGGATAACAATTATACAAACGATAATAATTTCTTCTACAAGTTTTGTTTTTATGGTTTCAATAGAAGCTTCAATTAAAGTACTCCTGTCATAAGCAACTTTAAACGATACACCTTCCGGTAAACCTTTTTGCACATCACCCATTTTTTGTTTTACGGCAGTAATTACTTTATCTGCATTTTCTCCAAAACGCATAACTACTATACCTCCCACCACTTCTCCTTCCCCATTCTCATCAAAAATGCCTAACCTGGTTTCACCACCCATCTGCACAGTTCCAACATCTTTTATTCTTATTGGTATTCCGTTATTATTTGCAATTGAAATATTTTCAACATCTTCAACACTCTTGATATATCCAAGCCCGCGGATGATGTAAGACATATCACTCATCTCAAATTTTCTTCCGCCAACATCATTGTTGCCGGCCTTAATTTGCTTCATTACATCTATTAAAGAGAGATTATAGAACTGTAGTTTTACCGGATCAATAACAACCTGGTATTGTTTTTCAAAACCTCCGAATGAAGCAACTTCGGCAACACCCGGAACAGTTTGCAGGGCAAATTTTACATACCAATCCTGCAATGCCCGTTGCTCACCTAAGTCCATTTTCTTTGCATCCAGGGTGTACCAAAATACATGACCAACGCCGGTTCCATCTGGTCCGAGTGAAGGAACAACGTCTTTTGGCAATAATCGTTGAGCGAAACTTAATCTTTCCAACACTCTTGTTCTTGCCCAATAATAATCTGCATCATCATCAAAAATTATGTAAACGAAACTCATCCCGAACATAGAAGTGCCACGGATATTTTTCACCTTGGGAATGCCTTGCAGATTGCTTACCAAAGGATAGGTAACCTGGTCCTCCATTATCTGAGGTCCGCGACCTGACCATTCAGTAAAAACAATAACCTGGTTCTCAGATAAGTCCGGTATTGCATCAATAGGATTTTTTTGAATAGAGAAAATACCCCAAACAAATAAAGCTACCGCAATCAATAAAATAATCCACCTGTTGCGTAATGAAATCTCAATTAATCTTTGAACCATTAGTTTTTAAGATTAGTAAGGTTGTTTGAATTCATCATTTCATTTTAAAACATAAATAATAAATACATAAAGGTAACAACATGAATTGTAATACCGGGAAAAGTCTAACACCAACAAAAGAATTTGCAGCCACCGTATTAAGATGGCTGCAATGAAATTTCTCTCAAATTAAAGAATTAAGATTTACTACAGCAGGTGGCTTTACAGTCAGCTATTTCCTTACATGAGTTTGCATCACACTTGCCATTTTTATAACAGGCTTTATCCTTACATGCTTCCATATTTTTGCAAGCCATCTTAGAATTTCCTTTTGTACTCATAGAAGTAGTTCTATTATATTTGCAGCAGCTCATTAATTTATTATAAGCTTTGTCATCTGCTTTAAAATTCTGGGTATCATACCCCGCTGCGGCAATGGATTTTTGGATTTTTTCAGAATTAGTTGAAGAAGTATTATTATAACTGTCATTCAAAATTTTTGTTTTTTCATTCCAGTTTGCGGTTTCAGCACGACCAACTTTTGCTGCCTTTTCAATTTTATTTTTACACATCCCGCAATTACCGGATACTTTAATGGTTTCATTTTCTACGGCTGTTTGTGCAAAGGAGAAATTAATAGCGAAAATGCTGAACAATAGTGCAGCATAAATATTTAATGTTTTCATTTTATAAAATTTTAATTTGATTTTAGATTAATGTAATAGCAATGCATTAGTGGCTATTGCCACAAATGCACAAATCTTGTAAAAATTCTAAATTCTGAAAACGGAGTATAAAACGTTTAGTGAAATGCCCTGGGATACAGGAGGAGAATGATTATTAAAATCAGAAGTTATCTGAGTAAGAAATACATTTGAATCAAAAATACTTTTTGAATTATCTATAATTGCAACCGGAGTAAAAATATTGATATCGTTGCTGATAAGTTTATGCGCATCGTTAAGCTTAAAAATCTTAAAATCATCTTTACAGCATCCGGTACCTGCCTTCATACCGCATTTACTGCACTTATCATTATGTGTTAAAAGTTCAACAGAAGAAACTTTACCCATGCAATAATGAATGGTCATAGCAACTCCGCTGGATACACCCAGGTAAACAATTGCAAGTATGGTTACAAGAAACTTTTTCATTTGAATACACAAAAATATAATGTAAATACGAAACCCCACAATAAAAAGTTCACTTTAACAAAATCACTTTAACAAATTTACTTTGCATTACCTAATTCACAAATCGCCAGTTAACGCCCACCCTCAAAATTAAACCCGGTGTAGGATAATGAGGTGCAGCAAAGTTATTATTGGTAAAATTCAGCCCATTAGCAAAGTTGACTGTATTAAGGTTTTCCAATTTAACCAGGCCGGTAAATGATTTGATTCTGAAATTAAAAAAGTAAGAGACATTAGGCAGATTACCAATAGTGGAATCCTGAGGAAAAAATTGTCCCATTACAGGTGAGTAATTATTTGCTTTATAAGGTGAGTTATAGTTTACATCAAAGCCAGTGCTTAAATTTAAATTCTTATAAAAAACGCCTTCAAATGCGAGCCGCTGTCTGGTATAAAACAAAGGAACTCTTACTGGAGAATTCGCCCCCGTTTGCTGTACAATAATATCACTATACAAAAACAATTTGTTTCGCAGAAGTTTAAAATGAAATTTTTTGAATGCCTGAACCTGGGCAATATTTATCAACGAAGAATACTGATCTGTTTGATAGTAATTTTTAAAGTATGTATAATTAGTTAAAGAAATGTTTCTAAACCATAAAGTAAATTTTGGATTTTCAGTGGCAGCAGTTAAAACAGTTATATTTTCTTTTTTACTTGCTGAAGAGTTTTTGAAATTAAAAGAAGACTGATCTTCAAAAATAAAAGAGGGAGAGCGATTGATATTTTGAAAACCCACCTGTATATTCCCAAATTTCTCATTTAAAAATCTAGTAAGGCTGGCATGTGCAAAATAATCACCTGCATTTAAACCTGTAGCATAAAACTCACCTTTAGCAAATGCATCCCATTTTTTATTGCGGGTTTTATTTCGGTATTCACCATGCACTGCTACATTATAATAATTTTTTACACCTTTAAAAAATGTTCCCTTTAAATTCTCAAGCCGCACTCCTGCTTCAATAAATTGCGCAGGATTTTTTGTTTCAGGAAATTGGCGGATCGAAAAATCATTGGTGAGAATCTTCCATTTATCCTGCACAAAAAAATTCAATCCATTTGTTATTTGTAAAGTAGTATCATACCATTTTTTAAAGATCGCAGAATCAGCTTTTGCTGCATCTATTCTTGCTAAGGTATCCTGAAAGCGATAAGTATACGTATTATAAGAAAACGAATGTTGAAAGCGAAATTTTGGATAAAATAAATATTCCTTAGTGCTGTCATTTATCTCGATAGAATCTCTTTTGCCAAGATCATAGCTTTGTCGTAAGAAAAAAGTAAAGTCTTTATAAACATTTCCTGTTGCTATTTTTGTTGAGAAAAGATTAAAAGAGGTACTCACATCTCCACCAAGTTTAACAGGTATGGAAACACGATTCTCTCTGTTTGGCTCATACAATAGACTGTCATTTTGTATACCACCATTTTCTGATGCGGCTAATTTATTTCCATTTAAAACAAGCCATGCCGCATATCTTTTTTTATTTCCCTGGTAATTACTGAAAAGCCTGTAATTATTATGCCCTGTATTTTGTGTCTGAAAAAACCCGGGTGCAGAGATTAACCTGTATTCAAAACCAAAATTCCAGTTGCGTTTTATGTTTTGCGTATGAAGAATATTAATGAATTGTTCTTTACCTGATGCAAGTAGATATGTTATTTGAGAGTAGGGCCTTGTAGTTTTGTAAAACCTGGTTCCCTCCAAAGTAAATCTATAAGCATCGAAGGCATGAAAACCTGGATCCCAGCCGGCTTTTAACTGGGGGCTAAAAAGTATTGAATACCCAGGACTGCCATTATTGCCTAACGTAATATAATGTGCAGGTACAGAAAAAAATTTATTAAAATCATTTATGGAAGAATCCAGACGGATATTTCGTAAAGAATCTAAATACCTATATGATATTGTAATAGAGTCCGCCAGATCATCTCTGTGCTTAAATCCTATAGTTGTATCCCTGTTTGCCGGCGGAATTGTTGCGGAACGTGTGGCATTTTTAGTTGTATCTTTTATATTATCTAAGATCTTGCGGGGCCTTTGCCCAAAAGATGGATTATAAATAAATAAAATGGACAGGATAAGAAATCCTGCTTTATAAATCCGAAAAGAAATATTTTTTTTTATCATTATTGTTTGAAATGGCCGAAGCTGTATAACATGTTATTTACAATAGGCTGATTACAGAAATTTAAGGCGCTAAGATAGGTCAAGATATTGTTAGCAATGTTGTAAAGCAACTAATAAGGATAGTGGTAAAAATTGCAATCATCTTCATCACACAATAGTCTTTTTAAAATTTTATCTTTTAAAACATCTATATAATCCATTGGCCTTCCATTTACATAAATAGTTCTGTAAACTAAGCGTATCCCCTGGCTATAATCAACCCACCAGCTTACATGCCCTGTATATAAAGGTTGTATCGGTTTACCGTCTGGTTTATGCCAGCCATAAATAGCCACTCTGTTTGTCTTACTATCTTTTGCAATTTTTTCACTTATAACAACATCCTTTTTTATTCCTGCTATCAAGCCGCTGCGTAATTTTCTTTGCCCTTCAATAATTAAATGATGATGGTACATAGTAACTGTACTATCACGAAATGCGTACATAGGCATAGGCTCCAATTTTACTTTTGCAGCCTTGTAAATATCATCAACTACTTTTCTTGTTGGTAAAAAACAAAAAAAGGAATCTGCAATTCTTTGAGCTGCCATTGGTGTTATATTAATACGTGCCCAATCATCATCATTACCAATACTTAGATAATCCGGACTAACATAGAAAGTTGCGTTAATACGCTTACCATCTGAATCTTTTATTTCTGTATGCACAGGGATAAAGTTTTTTAGAAAAGACGGAATGTTACCTGCAAGAACTTCTTTTAGAGCAAAGGAATCTCTTCTCACCCAGTTGAATTGAGCAGCCTGCTTATAAAATTGAGAGCCTGTAATTGCTGATGCATTTCTTTTTGGCGTATTTATGGTTTTTGAAGCAGAACAGGAAATTGTAACAAGAGCCAAAAAATATATGAGCATCTTATTCATAAGAAAAATTTTATGAATGCCGAATCTAAATGTAAACTACAAACTTACTTATCTTCGTCACAAAATTCTGACAAATGAATCTTCACGAATACCAGGCTAAGGAATTGTTGAAAAAATTTAATGTTCCCGTACAGGAAGGGATTGTATGCAGTAAGCCATTGCAGGCGGAAGAAGCTTACAGGCAAATACACTCGCAATACAATAGCAAATTTGCTGTAGTAAAAGCGCAAATACATGCAGGCGGAAGAGGTAAAGGGAAAATTGCAGGCACAGAACAACGCGGCGTAGCTGTTGGGAAAAATGCAGAAGAAGTTAAAACGATTGCACAAAATATTTTAGGCGGAACCTTAGTAACTATTCAAACAGGAGCAGCCGGAAAGGTTGTAAATAAAGTTTTAGTTGCACAGGATGTATATTATGAAGGAGCGAATCCGGTAAAAGAGTTTTACTTATCTATATTGATGGATAGAAGTAAAGGAAGGAATGTTATAATGTACAGCACCGAAGGCGGAATGAATATTGAAGATGTTGCACTCGATACTCCAGATAAAATTTTTAAAGAATGGATTCATCCAGGCGGAAGTGTGCAAGGTTTTCAGGCAAGAAAGATTGCATTTAATTTAGGGTTGACAGGGGAAGCATTTAAAAATTGCGTACGCTTTGTAGGTAATTTATATAATGCCTATCAGAGCCTGGATTGTAATATGATTGAAATAAACCCATTGTTTAAAACAAGTGATGATAAAATTATAGCCGTTGATTGCAAAATGGATATTGATGATAATGCATTGATGCGGCATGCTGATCTTGAAGCTATGAGAGACATTACCGAAGAAGACCCGACAGAGGTGGAAGCTGATAAATTTAATTTGAATTTTGTAAAGCTTGATGGCAATGTAGGCTGTATGGTTAATGGCGCCGGGCTTGCAATGGCAACAATGGATATGATAAAGCTTAGTGGAGGTGAGCCGGCTAATTTTTTAGATGTTGGTGGCTCCGCAAATGCACAAACCGTGGAAGCAGGTTTTAGAATAATTTTAAAAGATCCTAAGGTGAAAGCTATCCTTATAAATATTTTTGGAGGAATTGTAAGATGTGACCGTGTTGCACAGGGAGTTATTGATGCATATCAATCGATAGGAAATATTGACATCCCTATAATTGTACGTTTACAAGGTACCAATGCAGAAGTTGCAAAAGAATTAATTGATAAAAGCGGTTTAAAAGTACAATCGGCAATTCTTTTAAGTGAAGCAGCAGAACTTGTAAATAAAGCTGTGGCTTAATAAATCTCTGGTTCACGCAATCTTTTTTTATACTATTGCGTTCTAAACTGGAATAATATAAATTTGATATACTTTTTTCTTTTAACCAAAACTTAAAATATGTTACACACAATTAAATTATTGGCAATCGCTCTTATTTTTTCAACGCTTTCTTCCTGCTCTAAAGATGATGCACCTGCGGATCCAAATATAATTTTTAGAGCAACTTTGAATGGTGCCAACGAAAGACCTACTCCAAATACTTCAACAGGTTCGGGTACTTCTACATTAATATTTAATGATGATACTAAAATATTTACAGTTACAACCAGCTATAGCGGTTTAACAGGAACCCCAACTGGAGCTCATCTTCATAAAGGTGACGTAACAATCGCTGGGCCGATAATCTTCAACTTTGGGACTACACTTGCTACTCCTATTATATTTACAAGTGCGGCAATTGATGCAGCACTAGAAGCTGACCTTAAGGCAGGCCTTTGGTATACAAACGTACATAGTGCAGCATTTCCGGGCGGTGAAATTAGAGGTCAATTAATCAAACAATAAAATTATAAACCTTAATAAAAAAAGTCACGCAATTGCGTGACTTTTTTTATTAAACATCGAAAAAGCAAAAAATTATTGAGGCAATAAAACTTTATTTATAACATGAATAACTCCATTGCTTTGATTTACATCTTTGATGGTTATTTGGGCTACACCGCCTTTAGCATCCTTTACCCATAACTCTCCGCCTTTTCTCATCACCCATAATTTACCACCTGCAACTGTTGTTAATGCAGCAGTACCATTACCGGCTTTTACAAGCTTCTTAAGTGCCTTAGCGCTATAAGCTCCTGATACAACATGATAGGTTAAAATACCAGTAAGCATGCTTTTGTTTTCCGGCCTTACAAGTGTTTCTACAGTACCTTTTGGTAACATATTGAAAGCGCTGTTTGTAGGTGCAAATACTGTAAAAGGGCCTGCACTTGCTAGAGTTTCAACAAGACCCGCAGCTTTTACCGCAGCTACTAATGTTGTATGATCTTTTGAATTTACTGCGTTCTCCACAATATTTTTTGAAGGATACATTGCAGCTCCACCAACCATTACTGTTCTTTCCATTTGTGCAAATGATGCATTCATTGTGAACGCTGTTAGGATTAATAATCCTATGTGCTTAATCTTTTTCATTTTAAATTTTTTAGTTTTAGATTTTTATTTCATTCATCTACGTGAGATGAAAATGGTTGGATTTATTTTTGCTAAAATTTTTTTTATAATAAAAATTGAGATAAAAACTATAGTAAATAAAATGTGATAATTTATTTTTTAAATAATTTAAAAAAATAAAAATCGCAGTAAGGTTTAAGAAAGAGAAACTCAGAGAATCAGATCTTCGCTTGTACAATCATTTGATCCATAGTTGGTGTTGGGCTGCCACCTTTTTTTTCCATAGTTATAGCAAAAGCCTCGGCCTTACCAAATGATTTCATTTTTTGAATATGGTAAATCCCTTTTTCTGTAGAGATCATGCCAGCATCAACAGGCTTGCCATCAACAATTGCCCATAGCTGGTATTGCTTACCATCAGGCGTTTGTGGAAGATTTGTAGG